>NZ_LT900021.1:1539828-1847794 GCF_900198835.1 Thermococcus henrietii
GATAGCCATCCGAAAGCTACCTGCGAGGTTCTTAAGTACCTCGACCGCAGGTTGGGACGGGAAGATATGGAGAAGCTCGTGGGTGCGCTCTCCTTGAACTGGAACTGCCCTGGGCTATCTTTTTAAATTCCCCTTCTCCCCTTTAGCGGGGGAGGAGAGATGACCGTGAAGGTCAGATTTGACAAGGAAGTGAGAGACTACGCGAAGGGCGAGAAGGTTAAGGACTCGGTTCTCAAGCTCACCGAGACCGCTTTAGCCCAGGCCCTTGAGAACTTCCACAGGAGAATGATTGTAATCGAGGGCGACATGCTGAGGAAGGCCGAGCTGGCCGGAATACTCGCGGGGGCCTCTGCGAGGGTTTTGAGCGGAATTTTGGAAGAGCTCATGAAGAAGCGCCTCCGCGATGAGAGCGAGGATAAAATAGAGGTCCTCTACGCCACCGACGCGCTCGGCGAGGAGACCTTCGGCAGGAAGCGCTACGAGGCCTTCAGGAAGCACTTCGACGTCTTAGCGGGCTCGAACGTCGAGGTAAAGGCCGTTACCTTCAAGCACACCCGCGACATCCTTGGAAGAACCTACGATTTGCTCGTCCTCGACATGAGCTACGACTACTCGCCGAACGACCTCGGAAGGATTATAGAGACCGTCCGCGGTGGGGGGCTGATTTTCATCCTCGCTCACCCCTTCGAGAAGTGGAAGAACATGTGGACGGGCTTCCACAAGAGCCTCGTAACGCCGCCCTACACCATAGACGACGTTAAGAAAAGGTTCAACAGAAGGCTCATCAGGAAGTTCACGGAGCACGGGGGCATCTACATCATCACCGAGGGCGGAAAGGCCAGGAAGAAGCCGAGAAGGGGCAAGAGCCAGGCGAGGATTAGGGCCAGAAAGGGCGTCCCCATTCCGGAGGAGACTCTCTTCCCGAAGGAGCTCTACGAGATGGCCCTGACCGAGGGGCAGGTTGAGGTCTTGGAGGCCTTTGAGGAGCTGGTCGAGGGCGGAATGCTCGTTTTAACGGCAGATAGGGGAAGGGGCAAGAGCGTTTCCGTTGGAATCGGCGCGATAGGTCTAGCCTTAGCTCTAAAGAAGAGGACGAGAATCGTCGTTACCGCCCCCGAGCTTGAGAACGTTCAGGCCCTCTTCCGCTTCGCCAAGCGCGCCCTTGAGAGGCTCGGCTTCAAGCCCTACGTCGTTGAAGAGCGGGGACTGATAAAGGAGCTCTACGCGAGGAAAATCGGCCTCCGCTATTACCCGCCGGCCGAGGGCTACAGGAAGAGCGCCGACCTCTACATCCTCGATGAGGCGGCTGGAATTCACGTCCCGATACTCCACAAGTATCTCAACAAAGAGCGCGTCGTTTACTCCTCAACGATTCACGGCTACGAGGGAGCGGGGAGGGGCTTCTCAGTGAAGTTCCTCAAGAGGGCGAGGGAGAAGAGGGAGTTTAAGGAGCTCCACATGGACGAGCCAATTCGCTACGCGGAAAACGACCCGATTGAGCGGTGGCTCTTCGACGTTCTGCTCCTTGACGCCGAGCCCGTTGAGCTCACCGAAGAGGACTTTGAGCTGATTGAGAAGAAGGAAGTCTATCTGGAAGAGCCGGACCTCGACGACTGGTTCGAGAACGACAGACCCGAGCTGAGAAACTTCGTTGGAATCTATATCTTGGCGCACTACCGCAACAGGCCGAGCGACGTGGCGCTTTTAGCTGACGCACCCCACCACGAGGCCCGCGTGCTCAGGCTCAAAAACGGCAAGATAGTGACGGCGATACAGATTGCCAAGGAAGGTGGAATTCCGAAGAAGGTAATAGACAAGATGGCCAAGGGCTACAAGCCTCGCGGAAACATAATCCCGGACATGATGGTCAAGCACCATTATTTGAAGGAATTCGCGAAGCTGAAGGGTTACAGAATAGTGAGGATAGCAACCCATCCGGATGCGATGGACAGGGGACTTGGAAGCAAGGCCCTGGAGCTCCTTGAGAAGGAGGCCCGCGAAAAGGGCCTCGACTGGATAGGCTCTGGCTTTGGAGCCAGTGAGGAACTCGTCCGCTTCTGGGTCAGGAACGGCTTCGCTGTGGTTCATCTCAGCCCCGCGAGGAACCCGGTCAGCGGTGAGTTTACGGCGATAGTCCTCAAGCCGATAAGCGAAAAGGCCAAGAAGCTCATCAAGAAGGCCAACGATGAGTTCAGGATAAGGCTCACAGAGTGGCTCGGAGATAC
This sequence comes from Thermococcus henrietii, assembly GCF_900198835.1. Lineage (NCBI taxonomy): Archaea > Methanobacteriati > Methanobacteriota > Thermococci > Thermococcales > Thermococcaceae > Thermococcus > Thermococcus henrietii. The sequence goes on from NZ_LT900021.1 coordinate 1,542,054, forward strand.
GCACAGGGAGCTTGAGCCCGAGATAGCGCGCTGGCTCTTCGAGACACCCTTCGGCGAGGCCGTTGATTATCCGGTTCACCTCACGGAGATTCAGAAGAAAAGGCTTGATGCTTTCACGGGTAAGGTCCTGACCTACGACACGGTAGTTGACGCGGTGAAGCCGATAGTGAAGCTCTACTTCCTCGACGGCTGGATGAAGCCCTACCTCGACGAGAGGCAGATAAAGCTCCTCATCTACCGCGTTCTTCAGGCCCACAGCTGGGAGGAGACGGCAAAGCTGATAGACAGAACAGAGACCTTTACCATGATTGAGGTGCGCGACATCATAAGGGGCCTCTGGTACTACTACAAGAGGCTCCTCTGACGAACATTTTTTATATCATTGGCCCGTAAAAGGCCGTGTTAGTTTCAGTGATTTCAACGGTGACACCTATGCCAGGCGGAAGCTGGGAAAAGATAATCTCGATGACGAAGGACGGAATAAAGAGCATAGGGATGATTAAACAGAAGTCCAAGCGTGGGAAGAAGATAGCCCTTCTCATTGATGGACCGAACATCCTGAGGAAGGAGTTCGGGATAAAGCTCGAAGACATCGTTGACGTTTTAGAGAGCATCGGAGACATCCGCGTTGCGAAGGTCATACTCAATCAGTACGCCCCCCAGGGCCTCATAGAGGCGGTCTCGAATCAGGGGTTTGAGGCCGTTGTCGTTTCCGGCGAAACGGGGGTAAAGCTTGCCGTTGAGGCCATGCGCGAGATTTACAACCCCAACATAGATGTAATCGCCCTCGCGACGCGGAACGCGGAGTTTCTGCCGGTCATCCTCAAGGCCAAGGAGAAGGGGAAGGAAACAGTGGTCATCGGCGTCGAGCCGGGATTCTCCGTTGCGTTAAAGCACGCGGCGGACTACACCATAGTCCTCGAGCCCAAGCGGGACGGGAGGGATGAGCTGTGAAGGAGACGCTCATCAAGGTCCTCAAGCGCGAGAAAGAGCCACCAAGTGAGGAGATAAGCGGCAAGAGCATCGGGCTCATAATAGACGGACCGAACATCCTGAGGAAGGAGTTCGGGATAAAGCTCGAAGACATCGTTGAGGCCCTTGAGAGAATTGGTAAGATAAGGGTCGCAAAGGTTGTCCTCAACCAGTACGCACCCCAGGGACTCATAGAGGCGGTCGTCAACCAGGGGCTTGAGCCCGTTATAGTCGCCGGCGACACCGACGTGAGGATAGCGATAGAGGCCATGGAGCTCATATATAACTCCGACGTGGAGGTTATAGCCCTGGCCACGAGGGACGCGGATTTTCTACCTATAATCCAGGAAGCGAAGAGAAAGGGAAAGGAGACGATAGTCATAGGCACCGAGCCCGGCTTTTCTGTGGCCCTTCAGAACGCCGCCGACTACGTCATCAAGATGGTTAGCAAGGTAGAGGACTGAAGTGGCCAAAGTTGGGAGGCAAACCTTTTTTAAACCTTCAATTATCGGGTTATTGAACGTGACAACTTGTTAATGGAGGTGGTTCGATGAAGAGGCTACTGGTGATTCTGGTTGCCGCCCTCATGGTGGCCTCCCTCTTTGGCGCAAGGCCAGTCAAGGCCGAGGAAACGCTGACCGTTTACTCCTACGATAGCATTGAGCCCTGGATGAAGGAAATCATTCCAATATTCGAGAAGGAGTACGGCGTCAAAGTCCGCCTCGTGACGTTCGGCGACGCCGGGGAAGTGCTCAGCAAGCTGATAATCGAGAAGAACAACCCGCAGGCGGACGTTGTCGTTGGAATAGACAACAGCTACCTTCAGAAGGCACTTCAGGCGGACATCTTAATCCCCTACAAGCCGGAGAACGCGAAGTACATCCCCGATTGGATTATAAAGGACTTTGACCCGACCTTCCACCTCACGCCCTATGACTACGGTGCTATAGCAATAGTCTACAAGAAGGACGTCGTGAAGAACCCGCCGAAAACCTTTGAGGACCTGACGAAGCCCGAGTGGAAGGGCAAGCTCATCGTCGAGAACCCGCTGACGAGTTCAACTGGAATGGCCTTTTTCCTCTGGACGATTGGCGTTTACGGCGACAAGTGGCCCTACTACTGGGAGAAGCTCAAGCAGAACGACGTGATAATCGTCAAAGGCTGGGGAGCCGGCTGGGAGATGTGGGACAAGAACCAGGCCCCTCTGTTCGTCAGCTACGCCACTGACCCGGCCTACGCAGCCTGCGAAGAGAACAGCACCAACATCGGTGCAATCTTCCTTAACAACACCGCCTACGTTCAGATTGAGGGAGCGGGAATCGTCAAGGGAACTAAGCACCTCAAACTCGCCGAGGAGTTCATAAACTTCCTGATAAGCAAAACCGCCCAGGAGAAGCTCCCAACGACGCAGTGGATGTATCCCGTTAACAAAGAAGTCAAACTCCCGGCCTGCTTCAGCTACGCCCTCAACGTCAGCTCCGCTAAGGTAATCTCAATCCCCTCCGAGGAGCTCGCCAAAAACACCGACAAGTGGCTTAAGGAGTGGAGGGAGCTGATGGTCGAGGGCAAATCCCCCGAGGAAATCTCCCCAACGCCGACTTCCACCGCCAATACGAACAAAACCGAGAGCTCACGCGGTAAGGGTTCGAGTATCTGTGGCCCTGGTTTGATAGTCGGACTTGCCATAGTGCCTCTTCTTCTCAGGAGAAGACTCTAACTTTCCCCACTTTTCAATTATGCCTAACAAATCTCTATTCAATGAGTAAGAACGAGAACAACATTTTTCCTTTGAGGTTAACACCTCTAAAACGTCCAAATTCTCGTCGAACAAGTGAAGTTTAGGCTCAAGGAGAGCATTGGAGCACTCTCCCGAACTTGTAGAAAGGTAAAGGGAATAATCCACAGGATAAGATTGGCTGATATAATTCCTTATTCTTCCATGGAAGGCAATCTCCAGATTGGAGAAACATTTATATACTCCAAGAGCAGTGATATTAAGTGCAGTGGTGTCTATGCGATATTTGGTGATAGTGAGATACGAAAATGATGCCGAGAGAAAGAGAGTGGACTACCTCCTTGAGAAATGGTCAGAAAAAACTTCAATAAAAAAACCAAAGGGTCTTATTTTTTTCATAGATACCGACCGTCCACATGAGTTCTTGGAGGACTTGTTTTCAAAGTTAGAGGGAGAACCCGAGAGGAAAGTGGAGGTGTATAAGGTTGAAGGTACCGTTAGGGGGGTGGAGAAAAGGAGCGTTGAGTTGAGATACAAAATTCCCGAGGAAAAGCGAGTGGTTGAGAGGTTTATTGAGTATATCCTTACGAAGTTTAATGCAAACGTACTCCAGAAGATAGGGGGGAGCAAAGTCTACGAGGTCCCCACGCGAAAAGGTAGGGGTACGGTACAAGTGGAACTCAAAGAGAACAACGGGACCGAGGTCATAATCACGATTCAGGGTTATGGGGATGTTGTTGATTTTCTTTCAGAACGAATCAAAGAAGAACTCACATTGTTTGCAGGTGATTAAGATGGGGCTATTTGAGGAGGGCAGGACGGATTGTGTTAAGGCTTTGCTAAAACCCGCGGAGCGGGTTTTGAAAGAAGGGCTGGATATCGCGGTAGAGAGTTTTCAGAGGCGAGAAAAGCTCTGGCAACAGGTAGAAGAAAATTATGAACGCTATTTAGACGGAGAATGTGGGGAATTTCTTAGGGACCTTGATATGCACTTTAGGAGCAAGTTTGAGGGCGCGTTGGCTTTGCTCGCTTGGAGTTTCAGGCAGAACGGCGAAACGTACCTTCCAGCCAGTAGGAGGTATAGGGACAGGGAGCTTGAGGCTCTCGAACGTGTTCTCCGTTACAACGTCTTTGAAATTTATACTATGGAGGACATACTGAGGCAGATAATGCATAGGGACACCAACATTCTCGGTCTCCTCAGGGAGTACCGTAGCGTGAACACATGGATTGAGGGAATACTACAGGACCACAGCATCAAGTTGCAGCTGAGATTGTTCTTGAAATCAACATGGGAATCCTACAAGGGCAAAATAACCGCCGCTATGGCAGAGGCAACACAGCGCTTTGATTGGTTCCAGGACGTCATCCACGAAGCCGAAGAAGAAACAATGGCCGTCGAGAGGACATACCGGAGACAACTGGAGAGGAAAGACCAAGAGATGAACGAACTGAGGAAGCAGATGAACAGTATGCGCATGAGATTCGAGCAGGAAAAGGCGGAGCTTCAGAAAAGACTTGAAGCCGCAAAGGATGAGGAACTCGCCCGCATCATTCAGGAAAAGGAGGAGATGCGGAGAAGGTTCGAAGAGGAAAAGGCCCGGCTTGTTGAAGAGATAAGCAGAATGAAAGATGAGGAAGCTAGAAAGATGCTGGAAGAAGAACTGGCCAAGATGCAGGAGAAAATGACGGCAGAAGTTAGGGCGATGGAGGAAGAAATAAAACGGAGGGAACTCCAGCTCAGAGAAAAAGAAATGGAACTTAGGAAGAGAGAACTTGAAATCAAAGAGAAAGAGGACGAGATTTCAAGGAAAATCCGAGAGGTAATGAACCTTACAGGAAAGGTCGAGAAGGGTTCACGCTTTGTGAAACTTGACGAAGCAAGGATAATGGAGATTAACTTCATCGGTCGGATTAAGAGCAAGTTCAAGGACAACGTTAAACTCCTTGGAATGACGTTTAAGGTGGAGTCAGTAAAGGAAGTAAAAACGTTTGACAAAACATCGTACGTTGGAAAGCTCAATGAGAGGGACCTCAAAAACGTTCCGGACAATACGCTTGTTGAGGTCAAGCTAAAGGAAAAGAAGCTTCTTGGCAGGGGAAAAGAGATAATGGTCAAGGCACTCTTCTACGGAAGGCCAGAGCGTTATGCGGAGGTCGGCTTCGATACAGACCCAATTGAATTGGCCGACATAAACGCCCTCCTAATAGACGCCCGGGATAACGCCAAGAACGGCCGCGTTGTTCTTCTCGTGGCATCTCCCACGGGATTCGAGAGGAGAGTAAGGAGTTACATCGACTCGAAGGACTTTCATAGGAACTTTATCTCCGAGAACGTCTCCATTGCCCTCCTTGACCTTGAGAGCGGTGAACTGCTGTACAATCCCCACGATGAATACGCTAAGGCCTTTAAGCCTTTCCTCAGGCTTGAACGGGATGAAGAACTCTTGGCCAAGGTCAAGGCAATGCTTGAGGAGAGAGTCTCACAGAAGGGATACGTTAGGCTTGAAGATGCCGTTGGAGACTTTTCCGAGGACATCGTGAAAAGGGCATTCCAGGAACTCAAGAATGAGAAAGGTTACGTAACAAAATTCATCGACGGCGTTGGTTACGTCCTCGTAAAGGAGGGGTTCCTCTGAAGCTTTCGTTTTTAGTATGCAGATTGTGGTGGGGGTGTTGATATGGGACTAAGAGACATGTTTGGGAAAAAGAACACGATAGAGAAGCTCTCCCTTAGGGAGCTCCAGGGGGAAGAGATACGGCTGAGAAACAGACTGGAACGTCTCAAGAAGGACCTCAACCAGATAGAGAAAAAGAAAAAGCAGCTCTTTCAGGAGGGAATCGGAGCGGATAAACTCAAGAAGAAGATGCTTGCCCAAGAAATCAAAAGCCTCGACATGGAGCAGAAACTCAAGCTCAAGGACTTCACGATGGCCCAAAAGCAGTACACTCTGATAAAGAATATGATAATCGTCAAGAAGTACGAGAAGGAGCTTCGGAAAGTTGGGATATGGGAAAAGCTGAGCAGTGTTGAGCCAGAACAGCTCGAGCAGGCCCTGATAAAGATAAACCTTGACGGAAAGGAGTTCGATGAGATGGTAAGCAGCCTCAACAGGGTATTCGAAATGGAGGTTGCTGAATTTGAAGAGAGCGAAGACGAGACGGAGAGGGAGCTTCTCAAAGCCTGGAGCCAGGTAGAAACAGGGGAAGCTGATGTAGAAGAGGTCGCAGAGAAGGTCATTTCTATGGACAAAAAACTTGAGGATGAGGAGCTATGAGCATCCTCTCAAAATTTTTTGGAAAAAGAAATCCGCTGGACGTCCCCTTGAAGAGCCTTAACGAGAGCAGAATAAAACTGGAGTACCAGATAGAGAAAGTTGAGAATGAGATAGCAGGCATTGACCGGGAGATAGCGATACTATTCGAGAGAGCCAAAAGAGCGAGGAGCAAGAGCGAAGAGCTGACCATTGCAACCAAGATTAAAACGCTCAACCAGCGCAAAAAGAACCTCCAGAAGACTCACATGCAACTTAACAAACAGCTCATGCTCATCAGTAACCTTGCAATAATCAAGGAAAACGAGGCTCTTCTCAAGGGCACACCGACGTGGAATCTACTTCGTAGGATGTCTCCAGAGGAGCTTGAGCGCCACCTCACAGAGATGCAACTCGATGCCCAGAACTTCAACGAGAACCTCAACCAGATGCTGGGCATGACCGACCAAACGATAGGAGCAGGTGTGGATTTTGAAGAAGATGAGGAGCTTGCCGAGATTATGAGGACCATCCACGCGGTCAAGGAAGGGGAACTCGAGCCCGAGGTAGCGGCAGAGAAAGTAACCGGCGAAGAGAGGCCGAAGAAAAGGAAGGAGGATTGGTTCGAGGAGTTTTGATTTTTTCTTGCTTCCAAAACCCTTGGAGATGGGATAATGAAAAAGAGAATCATTGCTGTTGTGTGGGTCGTTCTAGTAATTGAAGCGTTTCTCCTAACTCCCTACCCTACTGTAGCTACAGGTTACTCAGATACAATTTATGAGTACAAGTATGTCCTCCCATTAGTATACCTAGAATCCCTATGGGGTGCAGATGGTTACCACAGCGGTATTGTCGTATTCTCGGCGACACCAGATACAAAGGTTCTTATAGACACTAACTTTAACGGTCCTGATGCCTCAGATAAAGTGTTCACTCTTTCTGCAGGGGATAGACTGTATATAGGCAACTTTCCTGATGTTTCCAAATATCAAACGTTTCAATGGAACAAGAATCCGTTGGTGATATACTCAAATAAACCCCTGTATATACAGGGGCAATACTCCAACAATGATTTTGGGGACTATGATGATTCATACATGTTCTTTGGAACACCTATTCCGGGTACCAAACTAATAGGCCCAGACGTTAAAATGTTGTACATAACAGCTTATTCAAGTGAAACTGATGTTTATATAAATGGGAACTACATCGGACATGTTTCCCCCGGAGAAGTCCTAACGGAAAATTTCACTACTCCTCAAACTGTGGTTGTAACTTCCACAAAGCCTGTTGTGGCTATGGGAGTATCAATAGATCCCTCCACAAGAAGCAGGAGCTACGCATTCCCATTGATGCCCCCAATGTCAGGCAAATTTTTGATTCCCGATTCAAATGCACAGTATGCTTATGAGATGAATACACAGGAAGTTAATGAGCGTTATCTCATCTTGGATTCAAACGGAAACATTATCAAAAACGAATCCCTACCTTCAACACCACAAGTTTTTACACTCCAAAACTCAGAAGTCTTTGTCTTTAGAACTTATTACTACCAAGACCCTTGGGGAGATGGAGCCTCAAGATACGCCATGAGTGCTACAGCCATAAAGCCGGCTATGAACTCAACGTTGATTGGATGGATTGGAAAAGTCGATAATAATGATGTAAACAGAGAGCTCGTATTCTACGCTGCCAGTAACGTAAAAATCTATGAGGACTATAATGGGGACGGAACAATTGACAACGTTGAAATGCTCTCAGGGGGTAGAATTTACAAGTTCTCTGATAGGAAAGATAATGAATCTGTGTTGATATATGTGGTTGGTAATATCTCCGGTGAATATTTGGATTTTGTTGGGTGGGCTGGACAACTCGAAGGAGTGCAGGAAGAAGGGACAGTCCCCCTGTCCAAAATCAACAGTCTTGAAAATAGTGGAAGTTCTGAGAGTAACGAGAACTCCCAGAGTATGGGGCATACTATCTTCTTTGACGGCTTTGAAAATTACACTGTTGGGTCATTTCCTTCAGCAGGCGGATGGATTCTTGATTATGAAGGAGCAGGTAGCAGTTATCAAAAAGTAGTCTCTTACCCTGTTAAAACAGGAGAAAAAGCACTGCAGTTATTGTCTGCTCAAGGATGCTGGGCTGCAGTTGCAGAACATAAATTCAACTCGAATGCTCAGATAATAGGGTTTGAAGCAGATGTTATGGCCCAGAGTTTTGGAACCGAGGGATGTGGAGGGAATAGAACTACTGTTATACGATTGGCCTTCTGGAATGGGAATCTAGATTCCTGGGGTAGATACTATGCCGATGTACAATTTGCTCACAATGGCATTATTTACGCCCTATCCTCAGGTATAGAGCACAGATTAATCTCTTGGAAGCCTCAGAAGTGGTATCATGTCACAGTAATTCTTAACAGAAACACAAACACGTACTCTGTGTATATAAACAACAAACTTGTCGCCAGCAATATCCCTGTGGAGCATACAGACACAAACAATATCAACGCTATAGTATTAACCGCTGGACACGCTAATACCAAAGTGTTCTTTGACAACGTAAGAGTTTTTGAAATAAATTCAAGTGCATCAATATCAAAACAAACTCCAATCCTAAAAGTGGTTCAATATCTAACTCCTGAGGACCTATCTAAGTGGAAGTATTATCGCAATGTTATCATACAGGACAAGTCCGGACAAACATTGAAGAACTTTCAGGTTCTGATTAAACTCAACTCAACTAACTTTGACTTCTTCCACGCCAACCCCGATGGTAGTGATATAAGGATAGTGGATGAAAACGGCAACTTTTTGCCCTACTGGATTGAGGAGTGGAACTTAACTTCAAAAGAGGCGGAAATCTGGACGATAGTTCCAGAAATCCCAGCATATGGGACGGTCACATTAAAATTATACTACGGCAATCCCAACGCCCAGAGTAGAAGCAATGGGGATAAAGTGTTCGAGTTTTTTGATGATTTTTCAAGAGATGTGATAATAAACAAACAAAAATGGAACCTTAACTACAGTTATAACTCAACATGGACCCTTGTGAATGGATTACTAAAATACACAGCTAATGGTAACAGGGGGTACCTTTTGACAAACCAATACTGGGGACGTGAAAACTTAATGTGGTGTACTGTAGCAAAATCTTCCAATGACTATCAGAATTGGGTTGTATGGTACAGTCCTCCCTTTGGTGGATACGTATCTAATCCTGGAACAGGTTATTTTGTAGATGTTAGGGCCTATGGATACGGATGGAGCATAGGAGAATCCTCTGGAAACCCATGGCAGTGGAAAAATATTGCTCTAGGCAATATATCTAATGATGGGTCTTCATGGTATTTGGCGTGTATTGCATTAACACCATCTCAAGTCATTGGCTACATTAAAAATCTCAACACCGGAAAGTCAGAAATTCTTACTGCCACTGATCAAAATTATACAGCCCCGAGAATGTTTGGGTTATCCTCACGAGAGCAACCAGACGGAGCTACTGCATATTTTAAATATGCATATCTACGCCTCTATGCCCCCAAAGACCCTCTTGTTACTGTGGGTAGTGAACACATTACAGAGGAGTATAGCCAGTCGACAACTCCAACGACCACCTACACCTCAACAGCTACTCAAACTTCTACAACAACTCAAACTCCAACCCAAACCTCGTCTTCCACAACAACCCAAGCTACATCGAATACGCAAACATCTACCTCAACCCTCGCCCCAGTCGCCAGCTCCGCAATAGGCGCAGCTAAGACAATAATATCCCAGGTACCATCCTACGTGAACACCAGCCAAGCGAAGACTCTGCTGGAAGAGGCACAGAATGCCTACAACAACGGGGATTACAAACTCGCCAAAGAATTCGCTGAAACTGCTCAAGCTCTTGCGGTCAAGTCCTACTACGACGCATTATATACCAAACTCCAAGAGGAAAAAGCCAAAGGCGTTGACACGTCCAAAGCAGGAACACTACTCCAGCAAGCTTACAGTGCATATCAAGACAAAGATTACACAAGAGCCCTTCGTATTCTTGCCCAGGCCGATTTAGTGCTTGAGGGAACAAGCTCTTCATCTTCTAAATACTATTACTACATCCTTGGCGCCCTTGCCATAGTTGGGGTAAGTGCCTATGCATTCTCTCGGAGAAAGTCCAAACCAGCTCCAGTTTCCCAGAATGACTCCGTAGAAAAGAAGCCGATAAGGACAACTGCTCCAACGACCGGAAACATCGTTGAGAGCCTCCAGGAGCTCTACACAGACTTTGAACTTATTGGCCAGGGAGGTTTTGCTTGGGTATACAAAGCACGGAGAAAGAAAGACGGCAAAGTAGTCGCTTTAAAAATACCGAAGAACATAGACCCGGTAACAGGAAAATCCTTCCTCAGGGAGATTACCCACTGGCTTCACCTCAAACATCCAAACATTGTAGAACTGTACGATGCAAATGTTCTACCAATTCCATACCTGGAAATGGAGTACTGTGATAAACCTCTCTCAAAACTAAGGACACCACTAGACGTCGAGCAGGCGACTTGGATAATATTTAACATCGCCGAAGGATTGAAGTATGCACACAAGCGGGGTGTTATTCACAGAGACTTGAAACCAAGTAATGTTCTCTTAAAGGCAGGAATTCCAAAGATAAGTGACTGGGGACTTAGTAAAGTCATGAACGAGAGCAAGAGTTCGACAACTACTACTAGCTTTACTCTCCTCTACGCAGCTCCGGAACAACTTTCAAAGTCCCAATTTGGACACACAGACGAGAGAACAGATATCTGGGCACTTGGAGTTATCTTCTATGAGCTCGTCACCGGAAAACTGCCCTTTGATGGTAGCGACCTAGGCGAGATAACTTTCTCAATAATAGGCAAAGACCCAATTCCACCCAGTTCTATCAACCCTGAGGCAAAACTAATTGAACCCATTATCATGAAGATGCTCGCCAAGAGAAAAGAAGACCGCTACACCAGCGTTGAGGAGTTGCAACAGGACCTTGCAAGGGTGTTAAACCTAAGCCTCGTTGAGAGTATGAAAAAAAGCCAGGACCCAAGAGCAGTAGTATTCTATGCCGGTAACTTAGCACTAATGCATCTAAAGCTTGGTAATCTAAATGAGGCTTTGAAATACCTCCTAGACCTCCAGCGTTATACAGGGAGAATGAACTCTGACCTCAATTGGCTCATTGACCAAGTAAAACTTGCGATGGAGGAAAATGTCAGGTTAGGTGAAGACGCGCTGATGAAAGCCGACGTCATCATCCACGAGATAAAGATGGGGAGGTGAGATTTGCCTCCCTTTTTAGGTTTATCTCAAAGTTAAAACGACAGGAGAGAAAAAAGATGCCAAAGAGAAGCCTTGAGGAGGACTTCGTTCGGAGGCTCATCATCTCGATTTTCCTGATTGCCCTCCTTCAGGGCTTCGGGTTACTCATATCGTTCTTCATATTCCTGCCGTGGATTGAGAGATTCCTGCGGGAAACAGGCCCTCGGAGACCAAGACCCGAACCAGTTCCCAGACCGGTGCCCAAGAAACCGCATGACAAGGACTCAAATCCCGGAATCTCCCTTACGGACGGGCTGATTTTTGAGGCGCCGAAAAAGCTAATCCGGGGAGCTGAGGCGCTGATAAAGGTTGGTTTCAGGAACAGGACAGGGAAAAGCCTTCGCGTCTCGATAGACCTGTCGGAGCTGGCCCTCTACGGAAAGCTGGAGAGGAGGACCCTTGACCTGTACCTCCTCCCTGGCGAGGAGAGGAGCGAGTACGTGCGCTTCGTGCCCTCGAAGGTTGGGAAGCACGCGCTTACCGTCCGCGTCCGCTCCGGGCCGTTTATGGGGAAGAAGGCCATTGAAATCGAGATCGCAGGGGAAAAAGCCGGGGGCAACGGGCTAGATGCCCTTCTGTCGAGGTACGAGAGGGTCGAGCAGATTGGAGAGGGCGGCTTTGGCAGGGTCTACCGCGCCCTGAGGGACGGCCGGTGGGTCGCGCTCAAGGTTCCCCACGTCCTCAACGAGAGAACCGGAAAGCTCTTTCTGCGCGAGGTTTCAATATGGCGCGAGCTGAGGCACAGCAACATAGTGAGGCTCCACGACGCCAACCTGACGCCTTACCCCTACATAGAGATGGAGCTCTGCGACCGGTCGCTCGAGGACCTGGAGAAGCCCCTTCCGGTGGAGCGCGTGGCTGAGATAGCCTTTGAGGTAGCGGAAGGCCTGAAGTACGCCCACTCGAAGGGTATAATCCACCGCGACCTGAAGCCAAGCAACGTCCTCCTCAAGGGCTCCAAGCCGAAGATAAGCGACTGGGGGCTTGCGAAGGTTCTGTTCGAGAGCGGAACCACGACGGTAACGGCGATGACGCCTTACTATGCCTCACCCGAGCAGATAAGTCCGTCTCGCTTCGGAGGGGTTGACGAGAGAACCGACGTATGGCAACTGGGCGTTCTCATGTACGAGCTCGCGACGGGGAGGAGGCCCTTCGAGGGGAGCGACTTCGTCGAGGTCGCCGGGAGGATAATCATGGAGGAGCCGCAGAAGCCGAGCGAGCTTAATCCAGAGGCGAAGCCCCTTGAAGGAGTAATCCTCCGCTGTCTGAGTAAGGAGAAGGAGAGGCGCTACGGAAGCGTTGAAGAGCTCCAGCGGGATTTGTCGGGAATCCTCGGCGGGAAGTACCGGGAAGAGCTCAAGAAGAGCGTCGAGCCCTCGCGCTCGGCCTACTACGCGGGCCAGCTGTTCCTCCTCCACCTGCGGCTCGGGGACGCGAAGGAGGCCCTGAAGTACGCAAGGGACCTGCTGAGGTACGCAAGGGGGAGGGAGAGGGAAGAGCTGGAGAAGCTAATCGAACAGATTGAGCTGAGGGTTGAGGAGGGTCTTCCGGCCCCGCAGGAGCTCGTTGAGAAGGGTGAGGTGGTAGTTCATGAGGTTAGCGGGGTATGAACGTATAGTGCATGTTATAGCTCCCCTAGACACAGAGGGGTTCGAGATGGGAGGGATGTTGAATTTGGATGATTGCAGCGCTCGTTGGGGGTCTAGCATGGGTAGGAGCCAGTTAGATAAGGGAGGGGGAATTTCATGAGAGCAATGAAGATGTTTGTACTAGTTTTTGTTCTTTTAGTATTCATTGTCTCGGAGAGTGTCCCTTGGGCTACTGCTGGAAACGTTAGCGTTTCGTGGTCCTCAAAGACACCAGGTACACTGATTGCCGTGTGTGAGACAATGAACCAGTTGATAATAGCTTCCGGGACCAGGTTGGAGTTTAGAGACCTCAAGGGGAACCTCCTGAATTCGAGGGATTTGGTGTATCCAATAACCGATGTCGAGCTTGAGCGTAACACATGGGGGTTGGATGTCTATGTTGCATCTGGAAAGTTCATCCATGTTTTCTATAAAAACGGGATGTACAAAAGGTTCACAGCACCAGACTCGATGAAAGTTCTGAAAGTAGAACCCTCCCCTTGGACCGACAGGGTTCTTCTCCTGCTGATGGATAACGGGCACTACTACGCGTATATAACGAACAAGAAGTTCTCAGAGGTCGTATTTAAGCTCGATTTGGGGACGGATAGGCCCCTTGTTGGAATGACCTACGATGCCAACTACCTCGCGGTAGCCCAGGGAAGCGAACTCCGCCTCGTTGAGGTTTCCGACGGAAAGGTCGTGTGGGCTAAAAAGCTCGGAGGAAGCGTTACTGCTCTCCTCGTTGTTGACCGTGGAGATGTGTACGTGGGAACCTCCGGGGATACACCGAAACTCCAGAAACTCAATGCTAAAACTGGAAAAACCGAGTTCTCGGTGCCTCTGCTCGGTACTCCCGTTGCAGTATCCATCGACTGGGAGGGGAGCTATCTCGCCGTCGCTCAGAAACCTGGTAGGCTGTCTTTACTCTCCTCCTCTGGAAACGTTCTGTGGGAGGAGGATTTCTCCAAGGAATTCGGCGAGGTGGGTGATGTTGAGGTATCGAGGAGCGGTCGCTACATAGCGGCGACGTTCGGCGGTGGGACGTTGGTTCTTACCAACGGATTTGTGCCTCCGGCGAAGTTTAGTGTGAATGCCAAAAACGCCAAGTTGATTCCTGTGTTCACGGCACAGGTTAGGGGAAGCGTTTACGCTGTTGATGCGGACGATGAAGGGAAAGTTCTTGCGGTCATTAGTTACTATCCGAACCCTAAGGGGATCTTTCCGAATTATTTAAGTGACGTTGTCATTATGGACAGCTCCGGCAACGAGATTGGAAAAGACACTTTCGAGGGAATACTCAGAGATGTAGCAGTTAGCGGGAATGGAAAATACATAGCGGTTGTTGGCGACGACCACTATCTTCACGTGCTCAATATGAAAGGCGATGAAGTTGCGAACAGATTTTTTGACTTTTACAGTGGTGGATCATACACGGTCGCCATCTCAGAAAACGGTAATAGAATAGCAGTTGGAACCTTTGCAGGCTGGACCGATGATAACATGACGGAGGTGGCAAACGCCAGCATTTACTACTTCACGTTTGATGGCTCCAAAATCAATGAGGTATGGAAGAAGCCGTTTCCAAGCCCTACCTGGGGAACGAGGGTGTGGGGACTCTCTATGGACTCTCAGGGAAACCACTTGGCAGTGAGTGTTGATGGTGGGTATAACAACACATTTATCCTTTCATCGAGCGGTAAACTCCTGTGGGAAAGTGGGGAAAGGGGATATATCCGTATCAGCAAGGATGGTGAAACCGTAGTATACCTGCCCCTCCCAGGAGATGGCATTATTCGCGTTCAGAAAATAACGGGGGATATTATCTGGACCAAGCCCGTATCTGGGGTTATAGGGGGCTTCAAGTTTTCAAGGGACTTCTTGGTGGCATGTCTACGAGATGAAAATAAATTAACCAGCACTATCAAGATTTTCTCGATACAAAATGGCACAGAGATTCTTACAGCAACTTTTCCTGGATTAATAGTTGATTTCGCAGTCAGCAGGAACAACTACCTCCTGATAGGCTTCGAGAACGGCACCGTAGAATACTACAAAATCGAGAGCACGGTTCCTCTGCCCAACGTTAGGGTCACACTGAAAATCAAGAGCTTCCCATCCAACGCGAGGGTCTTCGTGGACGGCTCATACAAGGGAAATACTCCCATAACCCTTGAGCTTGAGGAGGGTACTTATTCAATAGCCATCGAGAAGATAGGCTACACCCGGTGGACCTCGACCGTTAAGCTCCTTGCGGGGGAGACGAAAACCCTCAACGTAACTCTTGAGAAGGTGGCCGCGGACACGGGAGCAGTCTTGGAGGTAACCTCCACTCCCGAGGGAGCAAAGGTCTATTTGAACAGGGAGTACGCGGGGGTTACGCCCCTCAACTTGACACTTGAAGCCGGCGACTACGAGGTAAAACTGGTTAAAGAGGGTTATCTGGACTGGGTAAAAACCGTCTCCCTAACTCCAGGCTCCTCGGAGAAGGTCAGTGCAGTTCTGAGCGAAGCTTACGGCGTCCTTGAGGTTACCACGAGTCCAACTCAAGCCAAGGTCTATGTAAACGGGGATTACCAGGGCCTCTCACCTCTGAGGATAACCCTCACCCCCGGCAACTACACCGTGAGAATAGTCCGCGAAGGCTACGAGGATGAAGAGAGGAACGTTACAATCAAGGGTGGGGAAAAGACTTCCCTCGCATTGACGCTTGTTCCATTGAAGGGCTCCTCAGAAGGGCCAGTTGAAATAGCAGGGGTTACAATGAGCTCGAGCACGTTCTACTACATAGGTGCCGGTGTGGTTGCCGTTTTCGTTGCCCTCATGCTCTTCATCAACAGGCGCTTGAAGCAGATAGAGCAGAAGACCACCGCCATGACGGTTGATGAATTCGCCCCAAGGCCGGCCTCCCCTACTACCTTTCCCCAGGAGCTCTCCAACAAATACACTGAAGTTGAGTTTATAGGCAGGGGCGGCTTCGCCAGGGTCTTCAAGGCCAAAAGGGCGAGCGATGGAAAGGTCGTCGCCGTAAAGGTTCCCATAAACCTAGACGAGGCTACTGGCAAGAGTTTCATCAAGGAGCTCCAGAACTGGGCCAACCTGAGGCATCCAAACATCGTGGAACTCTACGATTACAATATCCTTCCCATCCCGTACCTTGAGATGGAATACTGTGACTGCAGTCTTAGGCGGGAGAAAAAGCCTATGGACGTAAAGAAAGCAGCATGGCTGATTTTCAACATAGCTGAAGGCCTGAAGTACGCCCACAATAAGAAGGTCGTCCACCGCGACCTGAAGCCGAGCAACATCCTCCTCAAAAACGGGGTTCCAAAGATAAGCGACTGGGGACTGAGCAAGGTCATGACGAGCAGCAGGAGCTCCACGGTTGCAGGCTTTACCCCGCTTTACGCCGCCCCAGAGCAGATAAGTCCGACAAACTTCGGGGGCACCGATGAGAGGACGGACATCTGGCAGTTGGGCGTGGTGTTCTACGAGCTCGTAACCGGAAATCTTCCATTTGAGGCGAGCGATTTCGTGGAGCTGGCTTCAAAGATCACTACAGAGGACCCGGTTCTGCCGAGCCGGCTCAATCCAGAGGCGAAGGAAGTGGAGCACATAATAATGAAAATGCTCTCCAAGGACAAGGAGCTCCGCTACAAGAACATGCTCGAACTCCAGAGGGACCTCGCGATTTACCTCGGCATGTCCCTCAAGGAGGAGCTCAAAAAGAGCACGACTGTGAGGGACAGGCACAGGATTGTTTCGTATCTCGGCGACCTTCTGCTGATGAGCATGAAAACCGGAAATAAGATCGAGGCATATAAATACGCAACGGATATCGTGAACTACGTTACAGGAGAACTGGGAAATGAGTTCAGAAACCTTGCAAAGTACCTGCAAATAATAACAGAGGAGGGCCTTCCGATTCCGGATGAACTCATTCAAAAAGCCGAGATTCTCATCCACAAGGTCAAGCTCGGCTTTGAAAGGCTCTAGGTGGTCTAAATGAGATGCACCCACCAGTACAGGCATTCGATTAAGGAGTGTCCGCGCGAGGCGGAGGAGCTTGGCCTCTGCATTTTCCACCTTCCATTCAGTGGGAAGAACTTTGAAGAGGCAGAGCTAAGCGGGGAAGACCTGGAGGAGGCATACCTCAGCGGGGCAAATCTGAGGGGGGCAAACCTCAGCAACGTCAACCTCCGCTATGCCGATGTAAGTGAAGGTAATCTAAGCGGGGCAAACCTTGAATGGGCCTCTTTGGTGGGTGTTGATTTAAGCAGTGCCAAGCTGGACGGTGCGAACCTGACAAACGCTGATATACGTAATGCTGACTTAACGGGAGCCAACCTAGACGAAGCAACCCTGAGCTTTGCCAACCTTGAGGGTACGAGCCTTATTAGGGCGTCTCTCAATGGAGCCGAGCTCTACGGTGCAAGTCTGAATGGCACAAATCTCCTTGGCGCCGACTTCAGGGGGGCAAGGCTCTATGGGGCTGAGTTTGATGGGGCAAAAAACGTTGAGCACGCGATTTTTGACGACATCGCAGTTGAGGAAAAAGAAGGAGATGAATTCAGAAAGAAAAAGGACTTTGAAAGGGCATACGATTCCTACTCCAAGGCTCTTGAAGTTTACCTTGACCTGAAGAGAATTTTTAGGACCAAGGGGCTCTACGACAGGGCCTCGGTTTACTCAGTCGGCGAGTGGCGCGTTCGTGGTAAGCTTCAGTTAATAGCATCACGGGTTCAGAATCATAGTTCAACCAGATTTCTGCCCCTAACGGGAGGTGGAAAACTGGGTGTTGTTGAGGGAACGCTCAGGTACGTTACAAACAGGTTGTACGGGATTACATCCCTTTACGGAGAAAGCCCACTGAGAGTTCTCTTGACGACGGTGACGATAATACTGGCTTACGCACTGATTTTCTGTGTGAGTGGAACAATCCGTGTGGGTTCCCCAAGGGACTGCCTCTACTTTAGCATTGTGACGTTTACAACCGTTGGATACGGGGATATAACCCCCGTCCCCTCCCATAGACTACTCGCGGCGAGTGAAGCCTTTATCGGTGCGTTCATGCTTTCGTTCTTTGTGGTTGTGATGAGCAGAAAACTTATCAGATAAATGAGAAAGTTAGGAGGAGGTGTAAGAATGCCAGTTGACCTTTCAGGACCTTTAATGGCCGCCTTCAAGAAAGCGAAAAGGGAATTCGAAGAAGCCGTAAAGAAAGGAAATAACGAGGTTGCCAAGAAGAAGGCTCTGGAGTGTGCCCGCATACTGAGGCAGCTCGCCAACTATGACGAGTTCAGCAGGGAGAGTTATCTTAGAAAGGCCAAGAAGTGGGAAGCCATCGCAAGGGACGTTGAAGCCGGCCGCTACGGGATAAAGAGGAACAAGCCGATAAAAGAGGGTGGGAACCAAAGGAGAAGCGGGAACTTCGAAGAGAATGGTGAAGATGATGTATTCAAACAGTACGTAGAGGGCCTCATTGCAAGGTCAAACGTTAAGTGGAACGACATAGGTGGTCTTGAGGAAGTTAAGAGACTCATGATGGAGACCATTGTTATCTCAGCCCTACAAAAACCCCAGTCAGTACAGCCTTGGAAGGGAATCCTTCTCTTCGGCCCGCCTGGAACCGGTAAGACCCTCCTCGCGAGCGCGGCAGCTGGAAGCTTAAACGCGACCTTCTTCTCTGTCAAAGCCAGCAACGTCCTAAGCAAGTACTTCGGCGAATCCGCGAAGATAATCTCGGCCCTCTACGAGGTGGCTAGAGAGAAGGCCCCCAGTATAGTGTTCATGGATGAAATAGATGCCCTGACAACGAAGCGCTCCGGTGACCAGAGTGAGGCCAGCAGGAGGATGCTGTCAACACTGCTGACCGAACTCGACGGCTTCCAGGACAAGGGCAATGACGTGCTCGTCCTAACGCTGGCGGCGACCAACACCCCCTGGGACCTTGATGAAGCGGTTCTGTCAAGGTTTCCACGGAGGATTTACGTTCCGTTACCGGACCAGAAAGCCACGAAGGAGATAATCAAAATCAACACGCGTGGGCTCGACACAAGCAGACTTGACTTGGACGCGATAGCCGAGGAGAGCGTCAGACGCCGGTACTCGGGAAGGGACATCAAGAACCTCTGCCAGGAAGCAATATGGAATATGATACGTGAGGAGAACAGGGACCTTCACAAGCTCGCCGAGCTTCCATTCCACGAGCTGAAGAAGCGCTCGCTCAGAACGAGGCCTCTTGAGATGAGGGACTTCGAAGAGGCGTTCAAGAAGATTAAGAGCCCGCTGACGAGGAAGGAGGTCGAGAGGTACGAGAAGTGGGCGGAGGAGTTTGGGGGATGAACTCCACCAAGAGTAAAACATGCTGTATACCTTGGGAAAACACATTGGAAGTTATATCCGTCCTTGTTATCCTATTGTTGGCTTTATTGAATGCTAACTTTGCATTAGGACAGCCTGCATACGAATTCTGGAAAGAGATACCCCTCCCAAGCCTCCAAGAGAGACTAACTTATCACTATGATTACAACAATGGTTTCATCCTCATTGGCAGCAACAGAACGGTAATGCTTTACTCAGAAAAAGGCACAAAGTTGCTGGATATTGACTTGCCTCCCAATGACAACGGGCACATAATAAGCGTTGGATTATCACCGGATGGGAAGTACTTCGCAGTTGGAACTGATGACCACGGCCTTTACGTCATCGATTCAAAGGGAAAAGTTCTCTGGAGGAGCCATGAACCTAATCAGTGGGTTAGTGCGATTGCTATTGACCATGGTCTCATCGCGATAGGCAACGGGAACACCCTTGAGCTCTGGAATGTCAGTGGGAGTCTACTCTGGGCTCAAGAAGTTGGTTCTTGGATATACGACGTGAAGTTTATGTACTGGACTGGTCAAACGTACATAATAGTTGGAACGTGGGGAATTGGAAAAGGATACAATACTAATCTTTTAGCGTTTGATATATCGGGTAATATTAAATGGAAAACAAAGCTTGAAAACGGAAACGTGGAGAGCCTTGCCGTGAACGATGCCACTGGGATGATTGGGGCCGTTGTTATGTCTCAAGGTAACTCAGGGAGCTGGTACTGCAATATTTACGTGCTCAGTTTTGGAGGGGCCATTCTACACAGGATAAACTGGACGACTAACCTACACACCAGTAAGATAGCATTTCGCGAAGATGGAGCCTACCTCGGGGTGCCCGGTTACTTCGGTAGAATGGCAGAGGTTGATGTTTCCAGCGGGAAAGTGATTCCCACTAAGATTCTAGCCTCAAATGTTCTTTATTTCTCGGGTTCAATGGTTGTTACCTCAGAAAAAGATACGGTATACATCTACAGGACTTCACTTGGTCAGAACTCAACGGAAACTTACTCCTACACCCCTTGGAGCCTGCGGTTTAACTATACTCCAAGAGCCGTTGCGGTATCCGACAACGGCTGTTCCGTGGTCGGTACAGAAATGCCAGATGGAAGCGTCTACTATGTGCTTAATGGGAAAATACTGTGGAGCCACCCGCTGTCGTCAAGTGTTTACGACGTCGCGATAACCGCCAACGGGTCGAGAGTCTACGCAGTAGGTGGAGATGTCCGAGCGTTTTCACGGAACGGAACACTTCTCTGGAGATACGACGTGTCGACAACAGTCACGAGCGTTGATTCAACGCCCAATGGAAAGTATGTAGTGGCAGGAGCGATTGGTGGGGTGTACCTCTTTAATTTCAAGGGGGACCCTCTGTGGAAGGTACCCCTAACTGCAGAGGACACGATAACAGTCCACGTCGCCGTAAGCAACGACGGGAATGTTGTGGCAACAGTAACTACGAGAAATGGCGGGTATGTTTGGTACATTGAAAATGGTCGCGTTGTGTGGAAAAAACACGTAACCGATGACATGTTATTAAGCGCCGACATTTCCCCAGACTCAAACTACATTGCAGTTGGAGGAAGTGACGGGAGGGTATACGTCCTCAATAATAAGGGGGAGCTCGTAAAAGAGTCGATTGTAGGAACGGTTAGAGCGGTTGAATTTTTCAAACAGGGAAACCGGCTTTACCTAGCAGTAAGGGCGAACGGAGTTAAAGTATTCACTGTTCCCAATCTCAGAAAAATCCTGACAATACCTGCCGAGGAGTACCCCTCCTCACCATCAAGACCTATGGACGTGTCCAATGACGGAAGTTATATACTTCTCGCTGACAGTGATGGTACCGTCAGCTTCCGGAGTTTACCTGACCTTAGAGAAGGTACTCTAATAATAACCTCAACGCCTTCCAATGCGCAGATACTTCTCAATGGAACGTACCTGGGAACAACTCCGATGAAAATAACAGTCAAACCTGGTAAATACGTTCTCGTGATTATGAAAACTGGATACAAGAACCATACTGAAGTCTTAGACGTGGAGTCCAATAGTGTTATTACAAGGAACGTGACTCTCACTCCCCTTGTAGGATATGTAACAGTTACATCAACACCAGAGGACGCCAAAGTTTACATTGATGGAAGATACGTGGGCATGACGCCACTAGAGAATTACAGTATACCCAGTGGAACCCATGAGATAATACTTAGAAAGAGTGGGTATAAGGAGTACACAAAAAAGGTACTCATTACAGCTGGAGAGGGAGTAACTCTATCCGTAGCTCTCGTCATGGCAACTCCTTCCCTACAATCCCAAACATCAACAAACACCAGCTCATCCCATGTATTGGCAACAATGACTTCATCAAAGGCCATTCCGACAAAAGAGACAACCTCCATAACCGTGGGTTCCTATTCAAAAAGAGACAGGAACACATCCCCAAACTCATACGCACTCATTCTGTTTCTAAGTTTGGTGGTCCTTGGTGGAGTTACCGTTGGAGCATGGCGCGTGAAGTCTCGGAAGAAAAAGCACACACAGGGGACATCTATTGTGGGATTTCCATTGGAGCTCCTCGACAAGTATGAACCCCTCGAGTTCCTCGGTGAGGGCGGCTTCGCCAAAGTCTTCAAGGTTAGAAGGAAATCCGACGGGAAAATCATAGCCCTTAAGGTTTCCCGCCTCGACGAGAAGGCAAAGCGTTTCTTCCTCAAGGAGGTTAAGGCTTGGCGTCTGCTTGACCACCCAAACATCGTCACGCTCTACGACGCCTACGCTGAACCGTTGCCTCATCTCGAGCTGGAGTTTGTGGACGGGGTAAAACTCAATGGCGAAACCATTAGAGACCTTGGAAGATACCCGAAGCCAGTTGAGGAAAGTGAGGCACTCCACTTTATCAAAGGTATCGCCAGTGGTTTAGCTCACGCGCACTCCAAGGAGGTCTATCACCGCGACCTTAAGCCCCAGAACGTCCTCATAACAAGCGATTTAACGCCGAAAATAACCGACTGGGGATTGGCCAAGGTTGGAGCCGTATCAACAACTGCTACAACCACTAAGGGACTAACGCTTCTCTACGCCGCGCCAGAACAGCTTGACGAAGGAACATATGGGCATACCGACCACAGAACGGATATTTATCAGCTCGGACTGATATTCTACGAACTTTTAACCGGAAAGCTTCCCTACACAGGAACCACCCCCGCGGTGGTCATGGCTAGGGTGATAAATCCAGCGGTGAAGCCCAAGCCACCGAGTCACTACAACAAAGCTTTGGCGAAGTACGATGGAATCTTCGAGAAGCTCCTCGCTAAGAACAAGGAGGACCGCTACCAGTCCGTTGAGGAGTTTTTAGCGGATTTGGAGCTCATAGAAAAGATAGAAGAGGAGAGAAGGACCCTTGAGAGGGAGATAGAAAAGACGAAGACCACCATGAGTCTCACAACAAATAGCAAGGAACTCAAAAAGCTCATGCGCCAGCTTGTTGAACAGCTGAGCAGAAATGCCATACTACATGCCCAGCTCAACGACAAAGCTGGACTCATCAACGCGCTTGAGGATTTGAAGGCGTTCTCGAAGGAACATAGAGATGAGCTTGAAAGTGCAATAGACCAGTTCAAGATGATGATGCAGGAGAGCGTGCCAATAAGCAAGTCCACGCTGGACGAGCTGAAGGTCCTCCTGCACAAGGTTCAGAGGGAAGTTGAATGACTTCGACAGCAATAAAGCTCCACAAACGGCACTTTAAAATTTCAGAGGAAATCAAAATAGTCCCACATCTAATGGAAAAGTTGAATGTGCAAAGAGCATCATCACAACGACCTAGAGTTCATCCTCACGAGGGAGACGTTGAAGAGGGAATATTCCTGCTCAGCTCAGAAGGTTTCACAATTACCTAGAGGCGAGAGGAATGAGGGGGATAACTCACCCAAAAAATGATGGGAATCCCCACAAGACCCAATTGGAAAGACACTGCCAATTGCAAGGGACAATGTAGAAGCCGGCATGTTGGTGGTGGGAAATGAGCAGAAATCCATCTCTCCTGTTGCTCCCCGTGGTTTTCTTAATTATATTGCCGTACGTCAGTGCAACAACGATTGGGATAGACCTCTCTCACGGCGAGAACCCAAACGGCCTCACGTCAGTGGTCTACAAAAATCAGACGCTCGCTCCAGGAATAGTTGAAATCTTAACCCAATATAACTTCGTCTACTTTGGGAATGAGAGTTACCAGGATGAGCTGGGAATTCGCTGGCTGGGCAGGTCAATAACTCCGGGCCTGCTGGAAAACGTTGACGTCCTCATACTCGGCCAGCCAACGGCAAACCTCTCAAGCGCCGAAATCTCAGCCATAAGGGAGTGGTTCTACTCCGGAGGGAAGGTTCTGTGGGTTGCCGGTGATTCGGACTATGGAAACGGTGCCAAGACCCAAGAGATAGTGAACGGCCTGCTCAAAGCCCTTGGAGCGCCCCTACGCCTTGACCTGTGCTCCGTTGAGGACCCCGTGAGCAACGCCGGCGGGAAGGCATACCGCCTCATAGCCTACGACAGACCGAGCAATGATACCCCCTACCGCCTGCTTTTGATTCAGGGAGTAGCTCATGGCATCCTCGCGCACGGGCCCGGGCCGGTGGCGCTCTTCGCAAACGGCACTTGGAAGCCCCTGAGGGATGGGAACAAGCCTTCGGGAGTTTACATCATACTCAGGACGAGCAAAAATGCCCAAATCGTTGAGAACAGCGCACCCTCTGCAAAGGCTTACAAGGCCGGAGAAAAGGGTGAATTCCCGATAGTGGTGGCATGGGTATGGAATTCGGGCAACAAAAGGAGTGTTCTGGTAGTCAGCGGCGAGACGCCCGTTGGAGGCTACATTCCAATGTGGGTTAGTCAGTATTACGGCATCAAGCTCGACGGGCCAACCTTTGTCTCGAACGTAATCCACTGGGGAATCACCGTTGCGTCTGGATCCCTTGGGGCTTCAGGTCCGAGCTCATCGACGTCCGCACAGGAAGTATCAAACAACCCTCTTGCCCAACCTCCGAGCTCCCTGCCAGAGACAGGAACGACAGGAAAGGGCCCGTCTTCACAAGTCTCCTACCTCGCAATTGGAGGTATTCTAGTATTCCTCTTCGTTGGACTTGTCTTCCTGAAGAGCAGGAGCGGAAGTGAGAATAGGGGCAACCGCACCATCCCCGGCTTTCCTCCTGGGCTCTTGGACAGGTACGAGCCACTCGCGTTCCTTGGCGAGGGCGGCTTCGCCAAGGTCTTCAAGGTCAAACGCAAAAAGGACGGCAAAACAGTCGCCCTAAAAGTCCCGCATCTAACAGATAAGTCAAGAAAATCCTTCATTAGGGAAGTTCAGGCCTGGAACATGCTGGAGCATCCAAACATAGTAAAGCTCTACCGTGCAGAGGAGGAGCCAGTACCATACCTCGAGATGGAGTTCGTCGAAGGGGCTGAGGTTGATGGGAAGCTCGTTAGAACTCTTGAGGAACTGCCAAAGCCCGTTGATGAGACCACTGCTTTAGAACTCATCAGAGGCATCGCAGAGGGATTGGAGCACGCGCACTCGAAGGGTATAATCCACAGGGACTTAAAACCCGGAAACATCCTCCTGAAGGCTGACTTAACGCCAAAGATAACCGACTGGGGACTCGCGAAAATAGGAACACATTCAACGACCACCACCTCGGGGGTAACGGTTCTCTACGCCGCGCCGGAGCAGCTTGACCCCGAAACCTACGGGCGCACCGACCACAGGACGGACATCTACCAGCTCGGCCTAATCTTCTATGAACTCCTGACAGGAAAACTGCCCTACGGAGGGAAGGGCCCCGCAAGTGTAATCGCAAAGATTCTCAACCCAGAAACCAAGCCAAAACCGCCGAGTGCCGTTAGGCCAGAGCTTGCGAAGTACGATGGGCTCTTCGAGAAGCTGCTGGCGAAGAGGAAGGAAGACCGCTACGGAAGCGTTGAGGAGTTTCTGGAAGACCTTAAGCTCTTGGAGAAGCTTGAAGGAGAAAGGACCGACCTCAGAGGGCAGATTGAGGAGCTCAAGAAAACCATCCAAGTAACGACGGACAGGTCGGAGGTTCAGAGGCTCGTCAGGAAACTCGTTGAAGGACTTGGGAGGAACGCGGTCCTTTCGGCGAGGCTCAACGACAAGGCAGGCCTGATTAGTGCGCTTGAGGAGCTCAAGGAGTTCACTCGGGAAGAAAGGGGAGAGGTTGAGCGGGCGATTGAAACCGTCGAGCTCCTCCTGAGGGAGGGCCTGCCGATTTCCCGGGAACTCGTTGAGAGAGTGGAAGTCCTTGTTGATAGGATTAAACGGGAGGTGGAGAGATGAGGCTAATACTGCCCGAAAATCCATGCGTGGACTTCAGCGGGGCCGGAACTGACTTCGTTTACGGGATAACCCACATTGGAGGACGAAAGCACAACGAGGACGGCCTGCTCATCATGAAGCTCCCCGACGGATACCTACTTGCCGTTGCGGACGGACTGGGCGGCCACAACGCCGGGGAAGTCGCTTCTAGGCTGGCCCTGGAAACCCTTGCGGGGGTCTTTGGGGAGGAGTACGTTGAAGGCCTTGAAGAAGACCTTCTCGCGATTCTCCTGAGGAAGACCCACGAAGTTGCCCACTCCGTTGTTAGGGAGCGCGCAAAGGGGCCGCTTGAAGGGATGGGGACGACCCTCGTCTCGGCCGTGGTTAGGGGAAGGACTGTTATCGTTGCCAACACCGGCGACAGCAGGGCGTACCTGGTTTCCAGGGGGAGGCTCGTCGCGAGGACGCTCGACCATTCACCACTTCAGGAGCTCGTCCTTATGGGGCAGGTAAGCGAGGAGGAAGCCATGTACCATCCACTCAGGAACAGGGTGAGTTCTGCAATTGGGCGGCGTCTGATGGTTGACCTCTACCGCTGGGAAGCCGGACCCGGCCACGTTCTCCTGCTCAGCACGGACGGCCTTCACGACTACGTTCCAAAGGAGGAAATCCTGCGGGCGCTCACCCCGGGGAAAACGGCACGTGACCTCGCCAAAACCCTCGTGGAAAGGGCCCTGCCTGCCACTGAAGACAACGTCACGGTGGTGGTGTGGAGATGGTGACTAAGAACATGGGGAGTCTCGTAGTGATAGCCCTGCTCCTCGTGGCAATTTTGGCGTCCTCTACACCGGCCGCGGCCAGCAAAAGCACCCCGGTGGTTAACATCGACACAACGGCTCCGGGAGTTAGCGTTTACCTCGATGGTAAATACGTCGGAGTGACTCCTATACACGGGCTTGAGGTCTCGGAGGGAATTCATACAATTCGACTCGAAAAAAACATGTATGGAACAGTCATTGTTCTCTTCAATGCGGTCCCCGGCAGAAACATTACACTAAACGTCCCTATGGTGTTCAATTTTAAGGTTGGAGAAAATCCCATTCTTAACGTGAAAACAAGCCCTCCCGGTGCGGAAATAGAGCTGAACGGTGTTATCATAGGCACGAGTCCAGTATACAACTATACACTCCTTCCAGACATGAAATACCAACTCCAGATTAACCTGAGAGGGTACAATCCAGAGAACCTCACACTGAACCCAGATATGCACACTTTGTACTACGTCTATATCACGCTGACTCGGGAACTCACAACGAATTCCCCGGGCTCCCCTGAAGAAACCTCTATCACTTCAAAGCTGTTGGGTCTGGCTCTTCTGATTGCAGTTGGGGTTGTAGCGGTTGCCATAGGCCGTAAAAGGCACAGAAAAGAAAAGAGGCCTCCCTCCCCACGGCAACCCAAAGAAAGCGTATCCAAGCCCTTGGAAGGCTTCCCCCAGGAGCTCCTAAACAGATATGAGCCACTCGAGTTCCTTGGCGAGGGCGGCTTCGCCAAGGTCTTCAAGGTCAAACGCAAAAAGGACGGCAAAACAGTCGCCCTAAAGGTCCCAAGAATCGACGAGAAAACCAGTAAAACCTTCCTCCGCGAGGTTTCAACGTGGTTCCAGCTCAATCATCCCAACGTCGTCAAGCTCTACGACGCGGACATTTTACCAGTTCCTCACCTTGAGATGGAGTTCGTTGAAGGAGCCGAAGTTGGCGAAAAGCTCGTTAGAACACTTGAAGAACTGCCTAAGCCCGTTGATGAGGAAACCGCACTGAGACTCATAAAGGGCATTGCGGAAGGCCTAAAACACGCCCACTCGAAAGGCATCGTTCACCGCGACTTAAAGCCTGGAAACATCCTCCTGAAGGCTGACTTAACGCCAAAGATAACCGACTGGGGACTCGCAAAAATCGGAACGATGAGCTCGGGAAGGAGCGTGATGGGCTACACCCCACTCTACGCAGCCCCCGAACACCTTATGCCCAGCAGGTTCGGAAGCACCGACACCAGAACAGACATTTGGCAACTGGGAACGATTTTCTACGAGCTTCTCACAGGTAGGGTTCCCTTCGAGGGCTACACATACGAGGAGGTCTTCGGCAAGATAACCGACGAAAACTACCGCCATAAGCCGCCCTCCGACTTCAACCTCGCATTGGCAAAGTACGATGGGCTCTTCGAGAAGTTGCTGGCGAAGAGGAAGGAAAACCGGTACGGAAGCGTTGAAGAATTCCTGATGGACCTTGAGAAGCTCGAAGAAAGCGAGAAGCGGAAGCAGGAGCTCGAGTCCCAAGTTGAGGAGCTGAAGAAAACGCTCGCAAGAAGCGTGGAAGCCCTGAAGAAGAGCAAGACAGCTGAGGAAATCAGAGAGAACAGCCGGCTCGTTGTCCAGACTCTCTCAAAGCTTGCCCTGGCTTACGCGGAGCTCAACAGGAAGGCGGAGCTTCTCAACACCCTAAGCGACCTGAAGTTCTATACAACCCAGCACAGGGAAGAACTCGGAAGGGCAATTGAAGCCCTTGAGCTCATGATTAGAGAAAACCTGCCCGTAAGAGAGGACTTCATTGAAAGGCTCAAGGTGCTTCTTCACAAGATAGAGCGCGAAAACGGGGTGTGAGTTATGAAGTTCTGGAAATCCAAGGAGGAAAAGGAAATAGAGCGGAAGATAAGGGCTAGAAAAGCGAAAATGGCCCTAAAACAGTACATAACCAACCTCGAAGCCTTAAAGCGCCGGGTCTTTCTCCAGGGAAAGGAAGCAGCGAAGCTCGGCGACGAAGAGCTGTTGAGGAGGAGTGCAGTGAAATACCTCACACTCGAGAACAGGATAAAGCAGGCGAAGAGACTCCTCCTCCTGATGGAAGAAGCCGAGATTCAAAGGGAGCTCGTTAAGGTCTCTGGAGAGTTTCTCCGCTTCAGCAGGGACATCGTTGAGAGCATTGCGGAGGGACCCGGAGCAGAGGACGTTGCCAAGATGCAGGTCGAGTTCGAGAAAGCGATGACAAAGGTGGAGAGCCTCGATGAGGCTCTGAGTTCCATGCTAGACGTAACGAGCGAAAGCATCCTGAGCGGAAACTTTGACGAAGAAACGATAAAAGAAGCGGAGGCGTTCTTCGACGTAGAACCCTCCGGAGAGAGGCTCAAAGAGATTGAGAAGGCTATGAGGGCTTAGCCCAAGCCACTTTTCCATTTACCACAACCTTTTCCACGTCGCTTCCCCTCGCGGAATACACGAGGAGCGAGTAAACGTTTTCCAACGGCCTGAACCACGGTTTATCTGCGTTTACGAGAACCAAATCCGCGAGATAGCCGGGCTCAATGAGTCCGGCCTTTAATCCAAGGGCCCTTGCGCCTCCAACTGTCGCCATTCCGAAGAGCTCTCTCGCGGGAACCGCGTGCGCCTTTCTGGCCGTCAGGTTCGCAACGATTCCAGCTGCCCTCATCTCAAGGAATGGGTCAAGGGTTCCTGTTGGATTCGGCGAGTCGTTGCCTAGAGCCACGTTGAGGCCGAGGTCAAGGAGTGTCCTTAGGTTCACTGTCCGGGCTTCAAGCTTGACGTTGCTCGTTGGGCAGTGGACGAGGGTCGAGCCGGCCTTGGCTAGCCTCTCGAAGTCAGAATCGCTTAGATAAACGCCGTGGACGCCGATTAGGCTTTCGTTCAAAAGCCCGGCCCTTTCGAGGAGGCCAACGGGCGAAAGGCCATAGCGCCTTCTAACCTCAGAAACTTCCGCCCTGCTCTGAGCCAGGTGAACGTGAACCCTTGCGCCGGTTTCCCGGGAGAGTTCTGCGAGTTCTTTCATCAGCTCAAGCGAGACGGTGTTCGTTGCGTGTGGTGCCAGGGTGGGCGTTACAAGCTCGCTCCGGTTCCGCCAGCGTTTGAAGAACCGGAAGCCTTCCTCAGGACTCGCGAGAGGGAAATCGACCTCGTCCATAACCGTCTGGCCGATGAAGGCCCTTACGCCAAGCCTTTCGGCGACCTTCGCTATCTCGTCCGCGAAGAAGTAGTGGTCGTTTACCGTCGTCGAGCCGTTCATCAGGGCTTCTCTAAGGCCGATTTCAGCCCACTCGCGGATTTCCTTCCGCGTCCATTCCAGCTCCATCGGCCAGATGATTTTCTCAAGCCACTCCTCCGTCGGTAGGTCCTCGCCGAGACTCCTAAAGCGCGCCATCGCCACGTGGGTGTGGGCGTTAATTAGGCCGGGAATCACGAGGTAGTTCTCCCCGCCGTAAACTCCGTCAACGCCCCACTCCCCCAGTTCCCCCACCGGAACGACGGCCCGAATGACGTTATCCTCAACGATGACGGCCCCATCTCGAACGGAGCGGTAATCAACGAGCTTTCCGACCAGCGCGAACATCCTCCCACCGTTGAACATACGGCAGGGAAGAACTTAAACCTTTTGACGTTGTGACATTCAAATGCCCAAAGGATTTAAATCCCAAAACGAAAAACCCCTACCATGCCCCGGCTCGTTCGGATTGAGTCAAGGTTACGGGCCCTGTCGCTCTGGCTGAATAACCTCTTCTGATTGGGTTAGCGTTATAAACCCCGCTGAAAAGCTTTTGGAGGTGGTAAAGGTGATTGATAAGGTTTACTGTGCCGACGTTAAGCCCGAAATGGAAGGGAAGAGGGTTAAGCTCGCCGGATGGGTTTACAGGAAGAGGGAAGTCGGAAAGAAGGTCTTCATAGTGCTCAGGGACTCGAGCGGAATCGTTCAGGTGGTCTTCTCCAAGGAACTCAACGAAGAAGCCTACAGGGAGGCCAAGAAGCTTGGCATCGAGTCGAGCGTCATCATCGAGGGAACCGTCAAAGCTGACCCGCGCGCCCCAACCGGCGCCGAGGTTCGGGCCGACAAGCTCGAGGTAATCCAGAACGTTGACTTCTTCCCGATAACGAAGGACGCGAGCCCGGAGTTCCTGCTCGACGTCAGGCACCTGCACCTCCGCTCGCCCAAGGTCGCGAGCATAATGAAGGTGAAGGCCACGCTCGTTCAGGCCGCTCGTGAGTGGCTCCTTCAAGATGGATGGTACGAGGTTTTTCCGCCGATACTCGTCACCGGGGCGGTGGAGGGCGGCTCAACGCTCTTCAAGCTCAAGTACTTTGACCGCTACGCCTACCTGAGCCAGTCGGCCCAGCTCTACCTTGAGGCGGCAATATTTGGCCTCGAAAAGGTCTGGTCGCTCACGCCGAGCTTCAGGGCCGAGAAGAGCAGGACGAGGAGGCACCTCACCGAGTTCTGGCACCTCGAGCTTGAGGCCGCGTGGATGGACCTCTGGGACATCATGAAGGTCGAAGAGGAGCTGGTAAGCTACATGGTTCAGCGCGCGCTTGAGCTCAGGAAGAGCGAGATTGAGACCTTTAGAAAGGATTTGACCACGCTCAAGAACGCCGTTCCGCCGTTCCCGAGGATAAGCTACGACGAGGCCATAGACATACTCCAGAGCAAGGGCGTCGAGATAGAGTGGGGAGAGGACATGGGTGCCGACGAGGAGAGGGTTCTCACCGAGGAGTTCGAGGCCCCGTTCTTTGTTTACGGCTATCCAAAGGGCATCAAGGCCTTCTACATGAAGGAGGACCCGGAGGACCCGAGGAAGGTTCTCGCTGCGGACATGCTCGCGCCCGAAGGCTACGGCGAGATAATAGGCGGCTCCCAGCGTGAGGACGACTACGACAAGCTCGTGCAGAGAATCCTTGAGGAGGGAATGAACCCCGAGGACTACCAGTGGTACCTCGACCTCAGGAAGTACGGTTCCGTTCCGCACAGCGGCTTCGGTCTCGGCCTTGAGAGGCTCGTCGCGTGGGTCCTCAAGCTCGACCACGTCCGCTGGGCCACGCTCTTCCCGAGGACGCCGAGCAGGCTGTATCCGTGAGGTCAGTTCTTTTTATACTTTTTTTAGTTTTAGTCAAGACAAATAGTAAAACACAATAATAGCTATAAAAAAGAGAATACCTAAAAATATCCTCCTTCTTCCCGTCACGTTTCCAATTTGTGAGACAACAAGAGCAAACAAGCCAATAGAGAGCTCAGCTGAATACACAACTCTAGCAATCGTATTATTGATATTATTTATGTTTAATAGCCCGCCCCCACCTATTCCAAGCACAATCAACAGCATTGCAATGACGTTCTGCAAGGTAAGGAATCTTGCAAGCATCGAATTTTCCTGACTCTCTTCCCAGAGGAGAAGAACAGATGTAAGAGTTACACCAAGATAAAGAAGGGCCACATATCGGAATTGTTCTTGTATTACCTCGATTATATTTGACGCATTTGAAAGCCCTATTCCGTTTGCGATAGCATCAGCAAAAATGATAGAGCTGGGGACAATGAAAGCACCAATAATAAGGTTGTAGAATGTATCTAAGATATCATTGCTCCCTCCTCGCCCAACAGTAGTTTTAATAAGGGCCTGAACAAATACAAGTCCATATCCCATCAAGCCCATTAAAGTTAGACCGTATGTGGGAGATATCATAGAAACTTCTAATATAAGAATTACAATAAAAATAAAGAAGACTCCCCCAACTATACCACTAGCCCTTGCCCTAATTAAAACAAAGGTGATACCTGCCCCAAATAACACTGAGAAGACCCAGATGAGTATGGCAAAGTCCCCCGGATTAACCCCCACCCGAAGGAGAAGGGCAACATTCCCAATAATCAAAAGAGTAACACCAAATGAAATAAGAAGTGCTCTTAGAGTGTCCAATATTTGTTGCGTTCTCCATATTACATACATCATTATACACATCGCAGTTATAATCAATACGATGCTAATAATGTTGGATAGGGCAAGTACCCCTATTAACCCAAGGATACCCAATATGGCTCCCACCAGACTAAACGCCGCAGTTCTCCCCTTTCTCCTCAGTAGACCATCAGAGAACATAAACGCTATAGTGGGCAATAAAATCAACAGTAGAATCCACGTTAGAAGCAGGTCTCGACCAACGTTAGTAGAATTCGTAGAGCCTGAAGATACGTTGAATTTTTTACCGTTTGTGTTTGATACAAATGTGAAGTTCTTTACTACTCTTTTGCCATTCTCAGTAAACGTAACAACTAGATAAGCAAGATTTTTCTCTGGAACGAGCAAACTCATATTGGCTGAATTACTCTCAAGGACTGCATATGCGTGGTCAATATATACAGTAGTGCCTGTTAAAGTTACATTTTTCAGAATAAAACCAATTTCAAGGGGGCGAGAACACATATCATTTTCGCAGAGAACTACGTTCCAGTGGTTTAAGTGGCCATAGCTGATGGTAGAATTTAAAATAATGTCTCTGGAACCTTGAGGGGAAATAACAAAAAAAGCTCTTTTGCTGTGAGGTCCACACAGAAAGGTCTTAACTTTGAGAATATGTGAAGAGTTTAGAACGCCAACAGTGGCATAAATTGCAATATCGATATCTTGGGCATTTTTTGGAAAGTTAATTATTGTAACGTTGCTGATATTAAAAACAACGTACTTGCTGGTGGATACCACCGCAAATTGATTGCTGCCCCTCCAGACTGTCTCAGCATTAGCATAAGAATGGGATATAGAACCTACAACTATGAATGCTAATATTGCTGCTAAGATTATGATTTGTAGCTTTTTCATTTTAATCGTTGGTACATAGTATAAGCACAATTTAAAAACGTTTCGTTAGTTAATTAAAAAGTTTAATTTAAAAATTAAAAATCCTCAACGCCAGCGGCGGAAACAATATTGCAAGCCCTAATTAGCACTTTCAAGGAGGCTTTTCAAAAGTTTGTAGCTCTTTATAGCGTTGCACTCTGAGGGTGGGGTTTCTAAACCAAGGCCAACTTTTCTCGTGAGAACTTCCAAAGATTCCTTGCAAAGAGGTTTGACTTCAAAAAGATGCCCGGAGGGCATCAAAAGAAAGCAAACCTTACACAAAGAGGCTTTTAAAGCAATTCTCCACGCTAAACCGCCCCAATAATAAGAAACCCCTGGACACCAGCATTTCAAAAAGGAGCTACGAACCTTGGTCAAACTCTGCGGGACTCTCGTTCCTCGCGTCGAGCAAAGCTCGACGTCGCGCAGGCGAACAAGCTTTACAACAGCCTTTGGGAAAGGCTGGCGAAAAACGCCCTTCTCACCAAAGGGCAAAAAACAGTCTGCACTAACCAAAGGGCAAATTCACAGAGGGTTTAACGCTACAACAAAACCCCTAAGATAGTTTCAAATTCCTATTGGCGCCCTTCGGGCGCCTCTTCAGAGTGAAACTCTTGGAAATGAAGCAAATTTGACAGAAACCCCTTTTCCAAAACGAACACTTAGAATCAGCACTTAACCTTCCGCCAGCGCTTTCGAAGGAAGCTTTTGGAAAAAGCTTCACCAAAAGTTAGTAGCTCCTACGGAAGGCTCAAATAGTCAAAATTTTACTCACAAAACTGCGCATTCCCAAAGGAGAACATGCTAAAACAGCCCCCTCACAAAAGGGTTTACTCTTCCCTGACGCCCAAAGGGCGTCGATTTAAATGCAAAAACCTACGAAAGGAGCAAGTTGAGAAAGTTCTCACAATTAAATTGACCATTCAACAAGAAAAATCACCCAAAAACTTAACCTTCCAAAAGGAGCTACGAACCTTGGTCAAACTTCGCGCAGGCGAAGTTTGTAACTGGTGGGCCCGCGGGGATTCGAACCCCGGACCTCCACCTTGTAAGGGTGGCGTCATAACCATCTAGACCACGGGCCCGCCCACCTTCGAGGACGCTGGAAAATTTATAACGTTTTCGCATTATTCCCTTGGGGATTGGCATGGACAGAATCAAACTTCTCGCGGGACTCTCGGCAGTTCTCATCCTAATCGCAACGGGGGCAACGTGGGTTATTACAAAAGACATCAACACTACCATTGTAATTCTCACGCTTGCCTCGACCCTGGCAACCGTCATGATGGCCGTAACGATATACGAGCTGGACATAGCGCTGAAAGAGCTCAACTTCGAAGCGGTTAGTGCAGTTTATGAGATGATGGACGAGAAGGTCAAAGGCGACATTACAAAGATTAGAAAGTGGCACCAAGAGGATAGTGAAAAAGGGCTGATTTCAAAGGGAGACGAAGTGAAAGAGGAGTTCTACAGAGAGTTCTTTCGGGACAACGAAAAGGTAAAAACCGTAAGCGACGCCAGCAGGGTGCTCAATCGCATAGGATACTTCGTTTACAGGGACTTCGTGGGTGACTGGTTCATCCAGGAGCAGTACGCGGGTTTGATACTTGACTCATTTCTCGCCATGAAGCCATACCTCAAAGCCCTCAGAGACCGCAGAGAATGTGGCGATGAGGATGAGAAAAGCGAAAAGGAAGGTTGCAAAAACGGACCCTGGTTTCTGAGGCGCTTCTACCTTCTTCTGGTCGTGATTAGCTACGACTACCTGTGCAGGGAATTTCAAGAGAACTGCGAGAAAACGTTCAAAAAGTATGGATATCCTGGGCACACAAATCCCATACCCAAAGAGTGGCTCGCAGAAGACGTTAGAAAATGGCTAAAGAAGAAAGGGTACAAAAATTACGTTTAACCAACGCCCCTCCTGACCTTTACGGCCAGCCCGCTCTGGAAGACCTTCAACTCCTCGCCGTTCAGGAGGGTCTGTCCGGTCGCGAGGAGCTCGTCTTTTTCATTCACCACCAGAACCTCGTCGTAGGGCCTGATTGAGGGGTCGGCATCGACCACGAACTTTGCGAAGACGTTTTTTCCGCGCTTCGCGAAGGGTTCGGCATCTTCGTTGACAACGACACGCATCCTCGGGAACGGCAGGAGCGCGTGGAGTCTCTTTGCCCCTTCGATGCCGAGCGTTAACAGACCGTCCTCCGCTCTAAAGGTCGCAAGGTGCTTGCCCTTCGCCTTTACCTGCCTCGGCATTCCTGTCTTCCGGGAAAGCTCGACGAACGCATCTCTGAAAGCCTCGCCCGCCCCTTCGCCGAACTGATACTCCGCCACCGCCATGACGTACTTCCTCGCTTCCCCTTTCCTCGGCTTCTCTATCGGGAAGTCCTCCTCGCCCTCGCTCTGGGCGAAGGGGTAGCTCAAACTCAGGTACTTTGGAATCTCGCCGAATATCGGGTGTTTTACCTTCTCGGGGAACTTTCTGGCAATGCGCTCGGCCCTCGTCTTGGCGCGGTAAACGATGGGCCATCTCATCGCTTCCTCGCTAACCTTGAAGAAGGCGCTCGCTTTGGTTACCGGCTCGTTCCTCTCAAGGTAGTCCCTGTACTCGAGCAGTCTCTTGTAGGCGGAGTAAAGCTTCGGGTGGCTCCTTGCCCTCTCGTCAACGAGGCGCCAGAGTTCCCCTTCCTTTATCGCCTGCTTGACCCTGTTGAGTTCTTCGCGTATTACCCAGAGGTTGTGGATGGCCAAAAGCCTTGTCCGTTCCTCCTTCGGCATCTCACGGAGCTCCTGTGGAGTGTAGCGGGAGCAGACCGGGCAGGAGCAGGGGAAGTACTCAAGCTCTTCGAGCCTTTTCGTTCCCTCAGGTGTCAGATAGCGGTCGTCTTTAGCGTACAAAGCGTAGCTCGCCGAGTCGAATAGGTCAACGCCCATGGCAACTGCCAAGGCGAAAATCATCGGGTGGCCAGCGCCGAAGAGGTGAACGGGCCTGTCCGGTCTTAGACCGAGCTTGGAAGCCACCACAATGTCCACCAAATCTCTATAACGGTAGCTCTCCATGAGAGGAACGACCGCACCAATCGGATGTATCTCGAAGTTCATCTTGCTGAGCTCCCGCGCGGCGTAGGTTCTTAAGTCCGGATAAGTTGAACCCTGAACCGCCGCGTTCATGGCAATGTTCTTTATGCTCTCGGCTTCCTTCGCCCGCTCGAGGGTTATCCTGAGGTCCTCCTCGGCCTTCTCCCTCGGCGCGTCGGGAGAGGTTGGAATGTCGAGGAAAGTGCCTATATCGACGCCGATTTTCTCCTGGAACTCGATTATCTCCCGGTTGGTAACCTCAACCTCGCCGTAGCGCATGAGCTGGAAGGAGCCTGAGTCAACCTCGATTATCCCGTCGTAGTCGAGGAGCCTGTGAATGCCCAGCTCTAGCGCTTTCTCCCTCAGCTCCGGCGTCTTGTAGATGATGTAGGAGTTGGTGATTACCATTCCAAAGCCCATCTCCCTGAGCTCCTTCGGCGTCACGATGAGCTGTTTTGGATTGATGACGGGCATTATGGCGGGAGTTTCGATGCTCTTGCCGTTGACGGTGAGCTTTCCTATTCTTCCGGCCGCGTCGCGCGCCTTAACCTCGAACCTGAACTCCATGCTATCACCTCTAGGAGAGCTATCTCTTGAACTTAAAAGCCTTAGTTGACTGTTTTTGAGCGGAATGTTTAGAAGTTTTTGTGATTAAATGTGAGTATATGGTAGTGAAAGAGAAACTCTATACGCTCAAACAGGCGAGCGAAATACTCGGAGTCCACCCAAAAACAATCCAGAAATGGGACAGAGAAGGAAAAATCAAAGTCATTAGAACGCCCGGCGGACGAAGAAGAATCCCCGAAAGCGAAATCAAACGCCTCCTCGGGATAAAAGAGGAAAACGGCCTCATCATAGGCTACGCAAGGATTTCCAGCCACACTCAAAAAGACGACTTGGAACGACAAATCGAGGCGATAAAAGAATACGCAAGAGAAAGAGGCTGGCAAGTTAAAGTCCTCAAGGACATCGGCTCCGGGCTGAACGAGAACAGGAAAAACTACCGCAAACTCCTCGAATTAGTTGCCAAAGGAGAAGTTTCAAAAGTCATCATCACTTACCCAGACAGACTCTCACCCGTTTTGGATTCAAAACACTTCAATTCTTTTTCCAGCAACACGGGGCAGAGATAATAACAATCCAAGAGAAGGACAAAACCCCAAGAGAAGAACTAATTGAGGACTTGATGGCCGTAATCAGTCATTTTGCAGGCAAACTCTACGGAATGCGCTCTCACAAATACAAAAAACTCAAGGAAGGCTTGAAAAAACTCATAGAGGAGGTTGAAGACGAGTGAAAATCGTTCTCAC
The DNA here is from genome assembly GCF_900198835.1 of Thermococcus henrietii. Taxonomy (NCBI): domain Archaea; kingdom Methanobacteriati; phylum Methanobacteriota; class Thermococci; order Thermococcales; family Thermococcaceae; genus Thermococcus; species Thermococcus henrietii. Next base: position 1,579,737 of record NZ_LT900021.1, read on the forward strand.
CTACAAAATGATGCACGACTGGAACGTCGGAGAACTCCTCATTGAGTATCAAAAACTTCTCCAGCGGGCGATTGACGAGATTTGGGCGAACACGACTTGGAAGGAAAAGAAGGTAAAACACCGCTATTTAATCGGAGAAGAGAAATACAAATATTACACGACAACCCGATTAATCCCATACTTTCCAAAATCCAACGAGTTCAAGAGGGAACTTAGGAACGAACTCCTCAAAGATTGGCCCTTTGCGAGACATTACATTGATTCGGCCATAAAAACAGCCTACTCAATCCTTGAGAGCTGGAGACAGAACTACCTGAAGGGAAGGCGAAAAAAGAGAAAACCGGTTGTGAAGAGGAAATTTGTGCGAGTCAAAACCACGTTGATGAAGGTTGAAGGCTCGAAAATTAGGATAACCATCAAACCGAGGGAGGAATACCTAGAACTCGACTATTCTGGCGAGTGGTTTTATGAGAGGATTACGGGCTGGAAGGTTGGCGAGTTGATAATCAGGGAGAAGGACGTTTACCTGACTTTCTCAAAAGAAGTCGAGTTTTCGAGAAGGATTAAAATCGGAATTGACAGCAACTTAACGAGCCTTAACATTTATCACCCTGAGAGGGGCTGGATTAAGGTGGACTTGAGTGAACTCCACAGGATTGCGGAAACTCATGATAGGATTATTTACAGACTTAAGAGCCTTCAAAGGAAGGCTCCGAAGAGGATTTCGAGACTGCTCAAAAAGTATTATGCCCGCAGGCGGAACAGGATTGAAGATTATCTCAACAAGTTGGCTGTCCAGCTCTCAAAGGAGTTTCCTGATGCAGTTTTCGTCTTCGAGGACTTGAACAAGTTCAGCATGTTCAACGGAAATGGTAGGAAGTTCAACCGGAAACTCTCACGCTCAACTTGGAGTAAGATTGTCCAAAAGCTCTCCTATCGTGTTCCGGTTGAGTTCGTCAATCCCGCTGGCACTTCCTCCACCTGCCCGAGATGTGGGAGTAGGTTAGAGTCCCGAAACGGGCTGGTGGAGTGTTCTAACTGTGGGTTTAAGGCTAATAGACAGTTTGTTGGAGCGTTCAACGTTTTCGTGCGGGGGCGTGGGGTCGCCCTGAGCGGGGGTGAGGCCAGTGATTTACTCCCCTATGAACCCGGAGGGGAGTTGAGGCTGATGAACCCCAAGTCCGTCGTGAGGGTTGACTTGAACGGGAGAACACTCACTTACCTCCCTAAAACTCACGACGGACAGACCCCTGCCGAGAAGAGCTTGATGAGCAGGAACGCGAGGATTCCGGCGAAGAGTGGCGCGCGAACCCAGCTCTTCACGATGTCCACGAGGAGCTTTTTGTTAACGCGCTCGCCCTTGTAGGCGCTCAGCCCGCTTATCGCTCCGACTATCGCCTGGCCCGAGCTGACGGGCAGACCGAAGAGGTTCGCAGTGCTGACCGCTATCGAGGCCCCGAACTGACTCGAGAATGCCGAGGTCGGTCCGAGGGGTGCTATGTCCTTTCCTATCGTCATCATGACCTCGTAGCTGAAGGTGAGCGTTCCAAAGGCCATCACAAGGGCGAGGAAAGCGTTCGGATTGGACATTCCGCCGGCCTTTGCGAGTCCGATGACGTTCGAGACCTCGTTCGTGCCGAGGTTGAAGGCCGAAAAGGCCGAGGCGAGAAAGACTAGCCACTTTTGAGTAATTTCAAGGTTCTTGAGGCACTTTATCCTCCGGAGGAATGGCTTGTAGAGCTTGTATATTGCTATAGCAAGGAGAGATGCGAAGACAGGCGAGAAAAACCACGCCGAGACGATTTTGCCGATTGTCCACCAGTCGACTGGGAGACCAAGGGCGAGGGAGGAACCTATGAGCGCACCGATTATGGACTGGGTCGTCGAAATTGGCCGTCCCCACAGGCTCGCGATTGTAACCGCAGATGCCGCGCTGAAGAGCGCCAAAGCGACTTCCCCAGCTGATAAACCGCTCGCCAGTCCAGTTATCGTCCCTGAAACGGCAGAGTGACCGATAACTGCACCTAACGTGGTGAAAACTGCTATTATCAGAACAGCCCGTTTGAAGCCCACTATTCCCGAACCGACCGCTGTGCCAACCGCCTTTGCGCTGTCGTTCGCTCCGACGGCCCATGCCATGAAGAACGCCGCTGCGATGACCTCCAGCATTCCCTCACCTCTCTATATTCTATATAGTCTATTTAGGCAGAGGGGCACTTTAAAAGGGTTTCGGCTTTAAAAGCATTGCGGTAGTTATGACCAAAAACTTAGGACAAAATGCTGGATTGAGATTCACAACGAATCACAACCGTCCAGTGAGAAGTCTGGTGTAGCCGTAGACGTGGAGCAAGAGGTAGAAGAGCGCCCAGAACCAGACGATTAAGGGGAAGAGAAGGGCGTTGGAGAGCTTTCCGCCCTCAACGAGCGTTGGAAGGAGCATTGTGACAACCTCAAACCCCCACCAGAGGGCAAAGAGGCCAAAATTGCCGGTTGCGAGCAGTAGAACGGGAACCAGAACGTCGAGGAGGGCTATGAAGTCGCCGAGCAGGAGAAACCCCCAGTCCTTGGTAAAGCCACCGCCCAGGTTCTTGAGGTCGCCGAGGAACCAGCGCTTCCTCTGGCGCCAGAGAACTGAGAGGTTCTTCGGCATCTCCGTCCAGACCCTCGCCCTTGGCGCGTAGACCACCTTTCCGAGCCTCTTGATGGCCTTTGTGGTGGCGTAGTCCTCAACGATGTCTTCGACGAAGCCTCCGATTCTCCAGAGGGCGTTCCTGCGGAAGGCAGAAACCGGGCCGGGGGCGAGGCTTAAATCTTCAAGCTCCTTAGCTCGGCGGAACATCGCTATCCTAAGGTGCTCCGCGTCCTGCGCTCTCTCGAGGAAGGAATCCCCCATGACCCTCACCTGTCCCCCAACGGCGAGCACTTCGTCGGAGTAGAAGCGCCTCACGAGTTCTCTAACCGCGGTCGGTTCGAGGTAGCTGTCGGCGTCGGTCGTCACTATTATTTCGCCAGAGGCCCTGGAAAGGCCGAAGTTCATGGCTTTGGCTTTGCCCCCGTGCTCCTTCCGGTAGACCTTCAGACGAGGGTTCTTCATGGACGAGGCAACTTCAAACGTGTTGTCCTCACTGCCGTCATCAACAAAGATGACTTCAAAATCGGGGTAATCCTGAGCGAGCGCCGAGCGTAGGGCTCTAAGAACCCTCTCCCCCTCGTTGTAGGCCGGGATTATGATTGAAACCCCCGGCATCCATTCCTTAATTCTGTAATTCCTGAAAAGGCTAATTATGTAATTGAAGAAAAAGTAGCCGTCCCAGAGGAGGATAATGGCGAGTGCAAGGCGAAGGAAGTTCATGGTCATAACTTCAAATTCTGGTTTTTAATGGTGTCGCCGGGGACGTCAAGGAACCTCAAGAGCCATCGAGCCACCTTTGCTACGGCTTCGGGCCTTGCGTAGATTCCCCAGCGCCAGTTGCTCTCCTTGGCCTCGACGAGCGCCCTAACGACCGGCGAGACCTCGCTTAGGCGTTTTATTTCACCGCTGAACTCCACGAAGGCGTTCCTCTCCTCAAACCTCGGCTTTGGTGGGTAATCAAGCAACGCGAGGTGGCCGAACTCACTCTCCAGCTCTTTTCTCAGCTCCTTGATTGTCTTCTCATCGAGCTCCTCCCCGCTCCAGATGACGCGCTTGTAGAGTTTTCTGTTCTCGATTGCACCGATGAGCTCGCGAACTTCCTTTCTCTCGCTCGCCCTCAGCCGAGCAACAAGGTCAACCTCGTCCATTTTCCGGAGCTCCTCAAGCTCAATTCCTTCGAGCTCAACGGCCTTGCACAGCATTGCGCTCACTATTCTAACAGTGTGATGCTGGTAAACCGTCGGATACATCATGCTCCTCGATATCAGGAGGTTCTGACCGGCCATTATCCCCTTCTCGCCGAGAATTAGTCTCTCGCCGTCCCAGCGGAGGTTTCTGATGAGCCTCTCGAGGTCAACGAGTCCGTAGGCAACGCCGGTGTAGTAGGCGTCGCGCACGAGGTAGTCCATTCTATCGGCGTCTATGTCTCCGCTCACGAGCGGGTGCTTGAGAAGGCTGAGGAACTCCTTGAGCGAAAACCGCTCCTGTAAAACGTCACCGATTTCCCCGTGCTTTATCAGCCACCTCGTGTTGTCCTCGTGCCTTGGGAAGAGGCATTCAAGGGTGTGACTGAAGGGGTAGTGCCCGAGGTCGTGGAGCAGGGCCGAGTAGACCGCCCCCTCATTAATCCCCGGGTTTCTCTCCCGTATGAGCCTCGCTATGTGGAAGGTCCCGAGGGAGTGCTCGAAGCGTGTGTGTCTGGCCGAGGGGTAAACGAGGAAAGCCAAGCCGAGCTGGGTAATCCTCCTGAGCCTCTGGAACTCCGGAGTGTCGACCAGCTTTACCGCGAAGTCGTCGAGCTCTATTCCACCGTGTATCGGGTCGTGGACGAGCTTCATGTTGACCGCCATGAGGGAGTAAGAAAAAAGCTAATAAACCTAACCGCCCAAAACTCAACCGTTGGCAGGGTGCGGACCCTCCTGCCCGGAAGGTGAGGGAGCCTCTGTGCTCCCTCCCCTCTTCCTTCTGATGTGCGGCTTGAACAGCCTCTCGACCTCTTCTTGAACCTCCTCGGCTCTTCCGCTCAGAACGAGCTTTCCGTTGCCTATCACGACGACCCAGTCAACGATGGGCATCAGAGGCTCCCAGATATGGCTTATGATTACGAAGTTGGTCTTCCCCCTCGTATCCTCGATGATTTCAATGACTTTTTCCATGCTGTCAAAGTCTATATTGGCGAGAGGCTCGTCAAGGAATACTAGCTCCGGCTTTCCGATGAAGGCCTGCGCGAGGCTCAGTCTCTTCAGCATTCCCGAGGAGTAACCGCTTACCCGCTTGTCAAGGAACGGTTTTACCTCAAAGAGCTCCGCCACGCGCTCTACTTCCTCTTCACATGCCCCCTTGCTCTCCGCAAAGAGACTTAGCCATTCCCTGCCCGTTGTAAACTGCGGAAACGCCGGCGGGTCGTAGGCGACGCCGAAGCGGGCCTTGACTTTCCAGTTGTTCCAGGGACTTTCTCCGAACACCTTTATCTCTCCGGAGCTGGGGCGGTAAACGCCGGTGGCGAGCTTAAGAAAGGTGCTCTTTCCGCCACCGTTGGGGCCGAGGATTAGCGTTATCCCCCCCGGAATGCTAACCGTAACCCCGTCAAGTGCGTGGATGCTCCCGAAGTATTTCTTCAAATTCTTCACCTCGATAATCATTCCCTCCACCTCCAGACCACGAGCGATAGGAGGAGCGCGAAGGCGGAGCCGCTTAGATAGAGGGTGTTTTGAACCTCCTTGGTTGGGTAATTCTTAATGAAGCGGAGGGCGCAGGTTAGCTTTCCTGTTCCGTTGTTGACTATCAGATAGTCTCCCTCGTGGGGGAGAACAAACTGGTAGGTTAGGTGTTCGTAGACGCTCTCCCTGCTCACGAGGTTACCCGTCAGTACATCATAGACCACAATGACCCCATTGCCGCTACAGGAAGCCTCAACGAGGGAACTCGTTGGAGTGTGCACTGTTACTGTGCTGAGACTTGTAACGTTTCCTCGATGCTCCGTGGGTTGGAGAAACACCGGTCCAATTGAGCCGACCTCGTCCTCATAGGGGTTGTAAACCCATAAAGAACCGATGGTGAGCATGAGCATTGCAGAGAGCAGGACAGCCCAGAACCTCACACCACATCCCTCCTTCTGATGAGAACCCACGAGAGGGCAAAGAGCGCCAGCGGAACGAGAAGGCCCCAGCCGATGTATTGAACCGTGAACGGTGTGAAGTCGGTGCTACCGCTCCTGGAGATGGCGTTGATGAAAAGCTGGGGAGGCAATTTAGAAACTCCAGTCACTCGGGGCGCATATATCACAGCGAAGCCGGCCATGAAGGCAAGGAACGCATTTGGAGATGCCAGTGAAGTCAGCGTGGCAACGGCTATCAAGTAGAGGACTAAAAAAGTCACCAAGGCCAACGCATCGCCAATGAAATCAGATGTTATTCCAGGAAGATAACCGGCTATGCTTGCATAGGTTGTTACAGTGACATAAGCAAAGGGTAGAAGTACCATTGTGAATCCGTAGATGAGGAGGGAGAGGAGTTTGACTCCAAATATTTCCGTGTTTGAGTATGGAAGCGAGTAAACCGAGAGTGCAACTCTACTGTCCCGGTCGTAGCGGAAGGTTAAAGCTCCGAGGAGTAGAATTAGAAAGCTCAGGAGAGTCCAGGCATCATCAAGGGAGAGCATACCCAATATTGATGTTGAAACCCCGGATGCCTTTGACACCCTAAAGAGCTGTATCTCAGTCCCAGATGCGAATCCGACGCTTAAGCTAACACTCATTAGAGACCTTTTCATGGCCATTCCAACAAGGAGTATTCCAGAGAATAGAAGAACGTTCTTTATTACATCATTCATTTCCCAGCGGAAGAGCTTGTAAAGCCTTCCCATGTGCTTACCCCCTCAGTTTCTTTACCCTGCTAATTCCAATCGTTACCAAGAGAACCGCGAGGGACCCATAGAAGACAAAGGCCGTTTTAACGTCCGGTTTGTGAAAGCTGACAGTGTTGGGTTTTTTAACGCCCGTTTTAAACGACATCAGCACAAGCCCCATCGCATAGGAGTCATCGTGTTTAACTTCTACTTGACCCAGGGAGTATTCATCGGAGAACGACGCGCTTAGAACACCAAGGGCCCAGAGGTCGGGCCCGCCGTTGGGTGTGAACACGAGTTTTCCATCTGATGCGTCAAACGTGTAAATCAGGGTTGCCATCTGGACAATCTCGATGGGATACCCCTTTCCAAAGGGCTGGGTCAGGTTAAATGAGTATCTGTTAGTAACCACGGTCTTGATAGGTGGGTAATAGGTGATGTTCTTCCATCTCTTCGGTTTCTTGTTGTCTACCATGACTCTGCCGACAACGGTGCTGAACGGGTAACTGGAAAACGTACTCCCCTTTTCGAGTGGATGAAATGGGCTGTCAAAGAGCATCGTGTGTCCATAGGCTTTTCCGTCCTTTACAACCTGCATATCAGCTTCTCTGATGAGATACGAGCCGGTTATCATAACTTTCCGAAGTTTGAACACGTACCAGGTCCAGCCATTGAAACCTGGCTCATGGCTTTTCTCGGTTTTCTCCGATAGAACTTCTGATTTGTTCCAAAAGATTGGGGGAGACATATATTTGGGAAGAACCGTCATTACGGTGACGTTTCTGAGTTCTATTTGTACGTGCGAGAGAATATACCCGTTGTTTTCATCGGAGAGGTTGAACCTTATCACGGTGCTGTTGTACGTTTTTATCACGTAGAGGACTCCTGAGTAATTGTAAATCATCAGCGACGTAGTTATCCAGTCCGGTTTGTCACCGTGGGAGACACAATAGTGGATGTAGGGGTTGTATCTGGAAGCAATGTAAGTTAGGGACGTGTAGCCTTCAATTCCAGACGAAGCACCGACAAAGGATGAGGTTACAATTATCGTTAATATGAAAAAACACGTTAACAAGCTCTTTTTCATCTCTACTCCCTCCGAAAATTAAAAAGGAAGTTTAAAAACAAGAAAGCGTTCAAATGTATGGCCACCCAGCAGACGAAACTACCTTGTGGTATCCATCTATGGTTACTATAGTCTCTGCTCCATTCGGATCGGGGATTATAGTAATCCCCGTGAGGATATGGCCTGCGTAGGCACCTCCTCCCCCAGTTCTGTACGTGATGTGGTAGTTGGTGTAGGGGTGCTGAACATCGTACTTGACTCCGATTTCTGTCCAAGAGTATCCATATGAGTCACTGTTGTGTCCTCTAACTGCAGTAACAGCCCAAGTCGTCGCTGCCGCGAACCCTGCCGCCACTACTAACAAGCCGAACAACATGGCCATTAACTTCTTCATGGTGTGGACCCTCCTACCCGAGGGGCGATTAATACGCCCGGTCGGGCGATTGATACTATTTTTAGCATAGTATTTAACTTTTACTTCGAAATTGAGATATAAATTCCAAAAAAAATCGGCCACACTGCAACATATGCATGACATAGTGCAAATGAAGGGGCGGATTACTTCAATTGATAACCAAATTATATCGAAATTGTCGAAGATATTTAACAAAATGTTTTATCATTATGGAAAAACTTCGGTGGCTAAACATGATAGACAGGTGTCGGATTTCGAACCTTCAGCTCCACGTCTTCTTCTGAGTCACCGCCGTAAACGTTTTCCCGCTTCCCGATTTTCAGGATTCGTATACTCTTCTCTGCCTTGTTATACTCAACCAGAACTCGGTAATCCCATACGAAGGCGGTAAACGTTCTCATATCCTCTGAGTTTTTGAACATCGAGCCTCGCAAGGGGAAAGTAGGCCAGCTTTGATATCTTGTCCTTAACTAGTTCGCGTTCTTTTACGGGATCAAAGCCCATCCTTCACCACGTCCCACTCAAGGAACTCGTCGTCTCTGCGCTCTCTGATGGCCTGTTTCTCCCACACCTCTGGCTCGACCTCTTCAATAAGCAAGCTGAAGGTTCACCTCAATAAGTTCCTTCAGGAGCTTCTCTATCTCGTCTGTCCTCTGCATTATCTCGACAAGAGACGTTCCCATGTTCCCACTGATTCAAAGTATGGAGAAGAGGAGTAAATAAATTGTGTTCCCAATCAGCTCCACGTCTCGGCTATGACGTCGTGCTTGTGGATGCTCTCGTTGCTGATTACGCGCACGTGGATTTTGCCCCTAAACTTCTCCCGGGCCTTGGCGAAAATCTCGCGTGCAACATCTTCAACGAACTTCGGGTTCGCGAACATTCCCTGCACAACCGCGTTCTCGTCAACCGTCTTCAGAAGTGTGTAGGTCGGGTGGCTGAAGGAGCTCTCGACGACGTCAATCATATCCTCGAGCGCTATCTCCTCGTCGAAGGCCGTCCTGACCTCGAGCTCGCCGATGGCGCGCTGTATGTGGGTCTTCCCGTTGTTGTTGGCCATCGCGTGGGGACATGCGGTGTTGCCTATAACCCTGACGCGGAGAACCTTCTCAAAGGTGCCATCCTCGTTCTTTATGACGCCGACCTCTACGTCATAGGGCTCGTAGCTCGTCTTCCCACTCGCCGGCGTTTCCCTGGGGATTATCAGATGGGTCTTAATCCAGACCTCCGCCCTTCTGTGCGGGTGTTTGCTCTCAAGGCGTCTTATGACGGCTCTTCCAAGCTCCTCAAGCGAGCTGTGGGCCTCCCTAACCTCTTCCTCCACGGCCTCGCTCATGGCCTCGGTTATGCTCTCCACGAGACGGCTCATGTGGATTCCCTTTTTCTCGGCCGGGACGTCTATCGTGACTTCAAAGAGCGGGAGGAACGTGTAGACCTTCCCCTTCCAGTTAATCTTGGCGACGCTCCTGAGGTTGGTTATGCCGACGCGCCTGAGGGGTTCTCTAATCTCCGGAACTTCTTCCTGGGTCTCAATCACTTCTCTCACCCGGGGTTGGCTTGAGAAAAGGTCTTTTAAAGTTAAGCCCGGAGCTCGTTCACCATGTAGTAAACGGTCCTCAGGGGAATGCCGAGGCGCTCGCTGATTTCCCGCATCGGAACGCCCTTCCTGGCCAGCTCCCGGACGAGCTTCACCGTTTTTTCGTCGTACTTCCTCGGCCTCCCCCTGGGCCTGTTCTCGGGGACGAGCTCTATACCGAGCTGACCGAGGGCGTAGATGACCCTTTTGGAGACCTTTGGATAGAGGCTCGGCGGACAGCTTATCCTCTTCACGTTGGGCGCGTTCTCGAGGATTTTAACGACGACCTCCTTGGTGGGCCTTAAACTAACGTAGACCTCGGTGACGTCCTCGTCGAGCTCGGAAAGCTTCCGCAGGAGCTCGTCGTAGGTTTTGGCACTCACCCGAACCTTCATGCCCTCACCCCTGCAGGAGGTCGAGGAAGCGCTTGGCCTTGTCGCTCTTCGGCATGAACTTCTCGAACTTCTTCAGCTCGTTCTCGCTGAACAGAACCTTGTGCAGGCCGGAAATCACGAACTTCTTTATGGCCTCCTCCAGCTCGGCCTCGTCAATCCCGAGGAGCTCCGCGACTTTTCCTTCGTCGTAGGGGCTCATGCCGTAGAGCAGAACCCCGCCGAGGAGGTAGTTGGGAATCGTGGTGATGTCCTTCCTCTTCCCGGTCAGCTGGCCCTCCATCTCGCACTTCCTTATGACGTAGATGCTCCCCTGCCCTGTCTTGAAGTCCTTCTCGTGCCTGAAGGGTAAATCGAGGATTGAGTAGTGGCAGTCTATGCAGAGCTTTATCCCCGGGAAGATGCCGAGGGTCTCGCGCTCCGTCGAAGAGGTGAGGAAGTAGTAGCGGAAGATGTCCAGGCCGAGCTTTTCGGCGCCGTTTTCGGGGTCAAGGGAAGCGTAGGCCAAGGCGAGGTTGTCAACGGTGTAGTGGTTGTTTATGAGAACCCCCCTCGTCTTCACGAACGTCAAAACGCGCCAGCGGAACCTTCTTCCGAAGCGTTTCCTGAGCTCCATCTCGATGTCGGCATCGGCCGGAAGGTCGAGGCGGGCCTTCTTCAGCCTGTTGTTCTCGAAGTACTCGACCTCAATCCTTATGCTCTTCGTCCTGACAGTCCCCTTCTCGCGGAGCTTGCCCTTGATGAACTTGAAGGTTTCTCTAACCTCAATACTCTCCTTGGCCAGAAGGCGCAACACGTCGCCGGAGTAGGCGAGGTGTGGAAGAACTTCAAGCCTGCCGAGCTTCACGGGCTTCTCAACGGCCCTGACCTTCTCGAAGTTCTCCTTCGTTATCGCCTCTACCGGAATCTCTTTCCTGCCGAGCTTGAAGGTGTAGTTGGCCGAGAGCAGAGCTAAGGCCATCTTGTGGGCGGTTATAGCCGAACGGAGTCTCTCAAGGGCCAAAGCCCTGTTGTGCTTCTTCCTGTAAATCCACTGGAGGTGGGGGTCGCGGTTTTTCTTGTCCATGAAGCGGACGGACGGGGCCGTTTCCCCAACGCGCCTCTCAAGCTCGTCCTGGAGGTCGTTCAGAAGGGAAACGTTGCGCTGGAGGGTGTAGGCTAACCTGGCTGGCTCGAAGTTCTCGAAGAGCTCGCCCAGGTCTATGCCTATATCGTCGAGTATCTTGTTGACCTGGGCGACGAGCTCTTCAGTCGTCGTCATGGTAGCAAATCACCGTTGTTTATCTTTTCCGGCAGGTACTCCTTGGCAACGAACTCGAGGGATTTGTTCGCGAGGGCCTGCTGTTCAATCCTGACGCCCCACTTGAGGGCCATCTTGAGCTGTCTCTGCCATTCCTTGTTCTGGAACCAGGGGTACTCCATCTCCTCCAAAATGCGCTTGTAGTCGCCCGTCGGGCCACCTTTCTTGTTGGGAGGAATCCCCTTGAGCTTCTCGGTGACGTTCTCTAAACCATAGCGCTTTATGTCGTCCATCGTCATGCCAACGAACCTCGCCTCGGGCGTTGCCAGCTTGTCGCTGAGGTAGGCGAGGTTTATCGAGCCCTGCTTTATGGTGGAGTAGATGTACCAACCGTAGGGGTCGCCATCTGTGAAGACGATGATTGGCAGGCCTTCCTCGTAGTGAAGCCTGTGGATAAGCCTTCTAACGCCACGCGAGGCCTGTCCCTGGGTCGCTATGATTAGGGCCTTCTCCTTCTTCGGGAACTTTTCCTCGATGAGACGGTCGGCCATAGCGGCGGTCTCGACAACGAGGGCGTAGTCAACGTTTATCTCGGGGAACTGAATGTGCTCGACTGTTCCCGGGACGGCCCAACCACCGCTTCCGAGCTTGCTCGCGTTGAACTCGTCCTCGCCATCCCTAATCACTATGTCGCCGTAGATGTAACCGCGCCTGTCCGCTGTGATGTGCATCTCCTCACGCAGGACTCCGAGCATTCTCTCAAGGTCTTCTATGATAGGGTCGCTCTCGCGCTGGTCCTCGAAGGTGTTCTCCTTCGTTCCAGGAATCGTGTGTTTGTTGGCGTAGTAGGCTTCACGAAGGCTCGCGTGCTTGCCCTCGGCGACGAGCCTCTTCACGTAGGCCATTATGAGCAAGGTTTGCATGAACTTTCTGGCATGAGCCACGTTGAGGAAGTAACGCCTTGAGAGCTTGTCGCCCATCCTGATGAGCTTGGCCTTCTCGTCGAAGTAGACGTTGTTGAGTCCGCGCGTCGGTATGTCAAAGTAGGGGTTCTTGCCGGCCTTGATAGCCTCAAGGACGCTCCTTCCGTACTCTTCGAGCTTGCTGAGCACCTTTCTCGGGTCGTAGGAGAACTTCTCCTTGGGCCTCTCGCGCTTTATTGCCTTGGATTTAGGCATTCTCGCTCACCTCCTGCCCCTTGGAGGCAAAGTGACTCTCTATAAACCTGATGAAGTACTCCCTAATCTTCTCCTCCGGCTCGCCCGTGAGAACGCTCAGAGCCCTCGCTATCTCGGGCACGTACTTCTCGAAGGTCTTCTTCCTCTTGACCTGGTAAAGCCTTCTGTGCTTTCCGCTGAGGTAGGTCTGCAGTCTTCTCGCCGCGTCCATTATGGCCAGGCGAATCTCGTTGTAAATCTCATCGACGCTCGCTATGCTCTGCTTTCCGGTTCCGGTGTAGGGGACGTGGACTGAAACGACGTTAATCATGAGCACGAGCGGGGTTCTGTCAAGGTCGTCAACGCGGTAGCGCTTCCAGTCTATCGAGCGTGCGGCCTGAGTGGTTACACACGAGCCTGCATCGAAGAGGAGCGGAACGCGGTTCGCGTAGCGGAGGAGCTCGAAACCGCTTGGTATCTCACCGCCGTAGGCAAGGCCGACCTCGACCTGGAAGGGGATTCCTCCGGAGTAAACCTTGGGGGGCCTCGTTACGGCCGTTACGAACTCCGGCTTGAGGATTCCCTTCAAACCCTTCTCGATGTTCTCCTCGCCTATGGGCCTGAGGCCGTGCGTCGGCGGAGCGAGGAACTTCATGCACTTGAAGGCCTCGACTATCTCCTCTGCCTCGTGCCAGGTGAGCTTTTCAGGTGGCTTCTCCATCATCTTCGCGACCTGCTTGACGACCTTGGTGTAGCCCTTGAAGGAGCGGAGAACGGCTTTGACTTCGCCCTTCATGAGCCTCTCGTAGAGCCCTTCCTGAACCTTCTTGTCCTCGACCGTCTTGATGAGCCTCAATGCCGCTATGTACTCGACGAGCTCGTCAACCTTCTTGTCGCTTATCCTCGAGAATTCTCCAACGAGGAAGCGCCTCACGCTTGTCCTTCTCGTCTTCTTGGCCATCCTGTAGACGTCGTCCGTGAGAACTCCCTTCGGGTGGGGCTTCATCTCAACAGGAGGTTCAGGAATCTCGTCGCTCGAGCGCGGGAAGACTATTAACCTCCCGTCCGGCTCGATGAGCTCGATGTGGGCATGTGGATTCGCTATCGCGGTGAGCTTGAGGTACCAGTAAACGCCCTGCTTCGAGCGCATGTACTTGACGTTCTTGACCTCGAGCTCTATCCTCGTCCCGTGCCAGCCGTCCGGGTTGGGGTGCTTCTCCTTCTTTACGATTTTACCCTCGTTTCTGTCAACGTCAATCTTGACCCAGGCCTCTATTATCTCGTCGCCCGTTGATGTGACCACGCGCGTTGCCTTACCGCTCGTTATCTGGGCGAACATCACGGCACCGCTTATACCGATACCCTGCTGGCCCCTGCTCTGTATGTTCCTGTGGGCCTTCGTTCCGGCCAGCATCTTTCCAAAGACGTGGGTTATGTACTTCTCCGGGATTCCAGGGCCGTTGTCCTCTACAACCACCTTGTAGTGCTCCCTTCCGAGTTCCTCAATCTCGACCCTTATATAGGGGGAAATCCCGGCCTCCTCACAGGCGTCGAGCGAATTCGTCACCGCCTCGTGGACGAGCGTTGTAAGCGAGCGGACCTTGCCGGTGTAGCCGAGCATTGCCGCGTTTCGCCTGAAGAACTCGCTGACGCTCTGGATTTTGAACTCCTTAAAGAGCTGATTCGCCTCGGCCATGCTCATTCCTCCAGTTCGTTCTCGGGCCCGCCCTCGATGGCCTCGTAGTAGGCGGAACTCTCAAGCTCGAGGTCCTTCTTGCGCCTTTCGAGGTAGCGGTAAACGACGCCGTGGGGCGAGCCCTTAGCGAGCTTCTCGATGGCCGTCCTGGCCACCTCGACCTGAATCGGATTACCGATAATCGCGACGGTCTTTCCGTAAACGCTAACGTCAGCGCCACTCATCTCCTCAATAATCTCCCTCGTCCTTCCCTTCCGCCCGATGATTCTACCCCTGACCCTCGGCAGGGCGTTCTTCTCGTTCCCAACCACGATGTCGGTGAGGTTGACAACTTCGAGGATTTCACCCTCGTTGAAGAGCCTGAAGGCCCTCTCGGGGGAGAAGCCCCTTCCGATGGCGAGAACGACGTCCCTCGCCTTCCAGACCGCGAGCGGGTCCCTGGTTTCCTTTGTGGAGGTTATGAAGACCTCTCCGGTCTCGCTGTCGACCTCTATCTTGGTTCCGGTGCGCTCCTCGATTTCCTTCTTGGTCTTGCCCTTTCTGCCTATGAGAACCGCTATCCTCTCCTTCGGAATCCTGACGAACTCCTCCTGGTCGCCCTCGGCCACGTAATCAATCTCGCCGAACTCAGGTTCCTCAACCGGTTTTCCGTCCTTATCAACGCGCTCGTACTTCTTCAGGAGTCTCTCAAACTCGTCCATGCTCTCACCTCTCAATCAGCTCGCGGAGCTTCACCTCGTAATCCTCAACCTCAACACCCTTCCTCGCGAAGTAGTTGGTAACGTTCCTCAGGTCGCGCTTTAAAAGCTCGACGCTCATGCGGTTCCTCCTGACGGTGGCCTGCGACCAGTCTATTACAACGGGCCCGTCCCAGAGCAGGACGTTGTACTCGCTCAAATCGCCGTGAACCATGTCACCGCGCTTCCAGAGCCTCTCGATGACGCCGATTAAATAGCTGTAGAGCTCCTCAAAGTCGCTCCTCTCAAGCTCCCTCTCAACGTCCTTCAGCCTTGGAGCTGGCATCTTGTCGCCGATGAACTCCATTACCAGGACGTTGTTGCGGAAGATTACCGGCTCGGGAACGCGGACGGCGTACTTTATCGCCCTCTGGAGGTTCTTAAACTCCCTCCGGGTCCACTGGAAGACGAGCTTCCGCATGTCCTTCGGCAGGTAGCCGATTCTCGGGTCAGCCGCGAGGTACTCCCATATCCTGCGGAACTCGGTGGTGTACGTCCTGTAAATCTTCACCGCTATCCTGTTGCCCTCTGAATCGACTCCTGCGAAGACGTTTGCTTCCTTGCCAGTACTTATTACGCCGTAGAGCTCCTCGATTTTACCGCGACGGTGGAGGTAGGCGAGAGTCTCCTTGGTCGTCCTGTCAAAGACCTCGTTGGCTATCTTGTAGAGCTCGCTGTCCTTCTCCCGCCTATCCCTGAGGCCGAGTATCTCCTCGACTTCCCTTTCAAGGGCTTCCTCGCGCATCGCCACCACTCACGGGCTCAGAACAACATCTCCGCACCGGAGAGGAAGTCCTGGCTTATCTTGCCCTTCCTGAGGAGCCAGTCAACCTGGGTCCTCGTGTAGCGGTAGACGATGTCCCCGCGCTCGTCGGTCTGAACCGGCCAGGGCTGGACGATGACGACGTCGCCAACGCGCATCCACATTCTCCTTCTGAGCTTGCCCGGAATCCTGCATCTCCTTATCTTGCCATCTTCACAGCGGACGTCCATCCATCCGGCACCGAGGGCCTGCTCTATTACACCGAAGAGCTGTCCCTGGCTCCTGTCCGGGAGTGGAACGCGGATAACCTCGTCACCCTCCACCTGCCTGTTCTTCTTTTTACCGCCCCTACCTTTCCTGTACGCCATGAGCATCACCTCCAACCGCTTTGTTTGAGCCCTTATAAGCTTACCCATGCAAAAATTCTCCAACTGCCCTTTGGCCCCAGACTTTTAAAATTTTTGCAACGAGATTACACACTCCTGTCCACTATGGGAACATCAAAGTTTAAAAACGAACCGAAATACTTGAGGTGGGATTGACATGACCGCGGTGGAGGCCGAGAACCTTACGATACTCTACGAGGGCAAACCGGCTTTGAGCGACGTGACGTTCAGGTTAGATGAAGGTAAAACCCTGCTCCTCCTCGGCCCCAACGGCGCGGGAAAAACGACGCTCCTCAAGACGATAGCCTGCTTCCACCGCGAGTACAGGGGAAAGCTCCTCGTCTTCGGAAGGAACCCCTGTGACGCGAGGCACCTGATAGGCTACGTCCCCCAGAGCAGTTCCCTCAACGAGCGCGTTCCGATTACGGCCTTAGAGGTCGTCGCGATGGGCGGGCTCTACAGGAGGGGCTTCGTTCACTTCAAGATTCCCGAGGAGGTTCTGAGGAAGGCCGAGGAGGTTCTAACCTTTGTCGGCCTCGGCCACGTTAAGGACAGGCTCTTCCGCGAGCTTTCTGGCGGTCAGAAGCAGAGGGTTCTGCTCGCGAGGGCTTTAATGAGCGACCCCAAGCTTCTCCTCCTCGACGAGCCCCTCTCGGCATTGGACCCGAGCGCGAGGGCCGAGGTAACGAACGTCCTCAGCAAGATAAAATCCGAGAAGAACGTCACGATGATAATAACGACCCACGACATAAACCCTCTCCTGGAGATAGGCGACCTCGTGATGCTGATTAACAAGAGGCTGATAGCCTTTGGAAGGCCTGAGGAGGTCCTCACCGACGGCGTCATCAAGTCCGTCTACGGCCCGCTGGCAAAGGTAATCCCTGTCGGCGGAAAGCTCTACTGCATAACCGGCGACTTCCACCTCCACAGGGACAGGGGTGGTGGGTTGTGATTCCGGAGTTCATACTGAGGGCAATCCTCGCGAGCATAATGGTCAGCGTCCTCCTCGGCCTGCTGAGTCCGCTGATAAACACCAAGGGCCTGGCTTTCCTCACGCACGCGCTCTTTCACGCCCTCCTCCTTGGAGCCGTCCTCGGAATGATTCTCGCGCTCCTCTTCAACAACTACGCCCTCGTAACCCTCGTCGCGCTCATAGTGACGATTGCAATCGTCCTAATCATAGCCCAGCTCGAAAAGCTCGGCTTCACCCCCGATTCGGCCGTAGGAATAGTGGCGAGCTTCGTTGCGGGCCTAACGGTTCTCGGCTTTGGAATCCTCTACAAGGTCATGGCGAGCAGGCCCTACTTCCCGCTTACCGAGAACATCGTGTCCTACCTGACCGGTGACATATTCCTCATAACCCTCAACAACCTGACGGTTCTAATCCTCGGCGGTGCGCTCATCTTCTTCGTCCTCCTCTTCCTCTACCGCGACTTCCTCTACCTCAGCTTCGACCCGGAGGGGCTTGAGAGCTACGGCGGGAACGCGAGGGCCTACCTCATGATTCTCTACGTCCTCGTGGGGGCGATTGGAGCTTTAATCGTCCAGACTGTCGGCCTGATAACCCTCCAGGTCGTTGCCGTTCTACCCGGGGCGATAGCGCTCATGGTGAGCTCGGATTTGAGGAAGGTCCTCGCGGTTAGCCTGCTTTTAACCCTCGCCGTCCAGCTCTCATCGGTTGTTCTGGCCTACTTCACTGCAATCCCGCCGAGCGGTATAGCGACCATAATGCTGGGCGTAATCTACGGCGCGCTCCTATTCCGGAGGTGAAACCGTGGGACGGAAGATAGCGGGCATCGACGAGGCCGGCAGGGGGCCGGTGATAGGTCCGATGGTCATCACGGCCATAGTCGTTGACGAGGAGAACCTATCGGAGCTTGAGGAGCTCGGAGTTAAAGACTCAAAAAAATTAACGCCGAAGAGGCGCGAGAAACTGTTTGACGAGATTCTAAGCCTCGCTGATGATTACGCCGTTCTAATCCTCTCGCCGGAGGAGATAAGCTCCCGCGAGGGAACGCTCAACGAGTTCGAGGTCGAGAACTTCGCGAAAGCGTTGAACTCCCTGAAGGTGAAGCCCGACGTGATTTACGCCGATGCCGCCGACGTCGACGAGGAGCGCTTTGGGAGGGAGTTAAAGGAAAGGCTGGGCTTTGAGGCCGAGATTGTAGCGAAGCACCGAGCCGACGCGCTCTTTCCGGTTGTTTCCGCCGCTTCAATCGTCGCAAAAGTAACCCGCGACAGGGAAATCGAGGGGCTGAAAGAAAAATACGGCGAAATCGGGAGCGGCTATCCGAGCGACCCGAGAACTAGGGCTTTCCTTGAGGAGTACTACCGGGAGCACGGAACGTTTCCTCCGATTGTGAGAACCGGCTGGAAGACGCTGAGGAAAATAGAGGAAAAGCTCAGGGCGGAGATGGAAACCAAAAAGTCAAAGAAAGGCCAGCTCAGTCTCGAAGATTTTCTGGAGGGGTAGCTTTCTCAGGGCCGAGCTTTTGGAAGGCCCGGTCCTTGAATCCCTTCAGCTTCTCCCGATAGAAGGCCAAGGAGCTTCTGAAGGCCTCCCACCTGAGGAGCTCGTTCAGCGCGACGCCCATGACAACGGCCGCCGATGGGACCAGGGAGGTAGCGTAGAAGCTGAACTGCGTCTTTCCGCCGAGAGCGTACTGGAGGGCAAAGAAGCCTATCGTGCTCCAGAAGACCATGAAGGGCGCGAGGATTCCCCGTTTCCTCCTGTAGAGCCAGGGCATCGCGAAGATTAGAACTACCATGCCGAGCAGAAGAACCGGGTCGGTGCTCGCGAAGACGTTGGGGTTGAAGTGGAACGGAAAGGCCCGGTAATTGACGAACCACTGCCAGAAGGGCGAGGTGTTCGGGTTCGGCCCCTTGTAGCTCAGATGCCACCGGAAGCTCGCGAGGAACTGCTTCAGCCAGGGGACAAAGCCTATGGCCTTTATTATCGTGAGCTCCGGGAGAAGGAAAACGATGCCCGGGATTACCACGACTATTGAGAAAAACCTCACAAAGGATTTCTCCCGCTTGAGCGCCCTCCACAAGAGGACGGGCCAGCCGAAGGCGCCGTCGAGCTTGGCCGCCGCGGCGAGGCCTATCGCCACCGAGGAACCGAGCTCGCTCTCGTAGGCCAGCGCAAGAACGAATACGGCAACGAAAAACGCGGTGTGAATGTCGAGCATGGCCGCAACCGAAGTTGCCTGGAGCGTAGGGTCGGCAACCACGAAGGCGAGCGCTATGAGCGACGCGAGGTAGCTTCTGCTTATCCGGTAAGTTGCCAGAACGACGAGGAGCTCTATGAGCGCAAACTCGATTATACCCGGAAGGCGCCAGTAAATCGGCTTGTCCCCGAGGAGTGCCATGCTCAGCATTATAAGGTCCTTCGCAAGGAACGGGTGCTCTGTGTTGAGGTAGTTCTGGATGTTCTCCTTGTCCGGATACCTGTAACCGGGGACGATGTAGTACGTCCCGGGGGGGAGCTCCTCAGAGAGCCTTTTCAGAAAAGCGGTGTAGTTGGACTTGGGAATCTCGTAGTAGACTCCTGGGAAGTTGTAGTATTCGAGCCTGAAGCGGACGCCGGCGAAGCTCGCAACGGAATCGGCGGCCCCAAGGTACTTGAACTTGTCGCTGTCGTTGGTGAATATCACGTTGACACCGTAGGTGCCGTTGTGCTCGTAGGTGACGTTGATTCCGAGGAGGTGGAGGACGTTCCTGCTCGCGGGCACGTACCAGACCTCGTCGCCGATGTAGGTGTTCAGACTTCTCTGAGAAGCGAAGTGATAGTCGAACCAGACCGTCCCGGCCATCGTGAGGGCAACGATTAGAACGAAGGCAACCCGCTTCCAGTCCATTATTAACACCGCTTAAAATAAGCGGGCAACGTTTTTAAGCCTCTCTCCTTAGGCGAGAACATGCTCGAAGGAATCACAGAGGAAAAAGTCAGGGAGGCAATGGAGCTCATAAAGCGCGGTTTCGACGAGAAGAAGCTCCGCACGAGGCTCGGAAAGGACTGGGAGCTGATAGCTGAGATAGCGAGGGCAAGGATTAGGGCTAAAGACAAGTTTTCGCGCGACGACCTGTGGATGGACCTTGAAGGCCTTCGCTACGCCACCCACGAGGTTGTGGCGAAGTACCGCGCCGAGCGCCTGAAAGAGCTCGGGGTCAGGAGCATCGCCGACGTCTCCTGCGGAATCGGAATCCAGCTCATCTTCTATGCGATGAAGGTCGAGAAAGCCTATGGAATCGATATAGACCCTCTCAAGATAGAGTTCGCCCGGAGGAACGCCGAGCGCTACGGCGTGGATAACATCGAATTCATAAACGCCGATTCACTCACGCCCGAAACTATCGAGAGAGTCGATGCGGAGGTAATCTTCTCGGACCCGGCCAGACCGCCGGAGATGCCCGAGAGAAGGCTTGAAGACCTGCTCCCAAGCCCGCTGGCAATCCACGAGGCCTACAAAGCTAAGACTGACGCCTTCATATTCGATTTGCCCCCCCAGATGAGGCGCGAGAGGGTTCCTTGGAAGGGCGAGTTCGAGTACATCGATTTACACGGCCACCTGAACAGGCTGACCTTCTACACCGAACCGCTCGCCAGAGCGGAGAGGAGCGCCGTAATCCTTCCGGCGGGAGTCAGACTCGAGAGCGACCCAAACCTTGAGAACATCGTCGAGTGGACTGAAAAGCCCGGTCAGTACCTCTACGAGATTCCACAGGCTGTGGACTACGCTGATTTGCTCAACGAGCTGTTCCACGTTCTCAGAGGGAACGCGAAGATGCTTCTCCGCGAGAAGAGGCGCGTTCTGGCTACGGGCGACGAGCCGATTAAGAGTCCCTACCTCAAGAGGACCTACTCAGTCGTTGCCGTCCTGCCCTTCCATCCGGTCAGGATTAACGACCTCCTGAAGAGGGAGGGCTTCGGAAGGGCGACGCTGAAGATGAGCGTCCCGCAGGAGGAGTACTGGAGGATAAGGCGGAAGATAGAGGCCGGGCTGAAGGGCGATAGGAGGGCTTTCGTCTTCAAGGTCGGGGAGAAAGCGGTTGTAGCAGAGGCGCTATAGCTCTTCTATCCTCGCGTTTCTAATCTTCTTCGAGCCTATCCTGAGTTGTTTGAAGTAGTTGACGTGCTCCTCGGGCAGAAAAGCCTCAAGGCTCATTGATTTAAGGCGCTTCTTTTTCTTTTTCGGCTTCTCTTCGGTTTTCGTTTTCGACCTGGCGGAGCCAAGGAACTCGTCGAGCCTCCTGTTCATTCGCCCACCCGGTGAAGGTTGAAGCCGTCGTATAAAGGCTTTTTCCTTGGTTCAACCTTCTTAGGAAAGCTTTTAACTTCCGGGGTTTATCAGGGGAAAGAGTAAAGGCGGGTGGTTGCCATGTGCGGAATCATCGGCTACATCGGCGAGCGACGGGCCTGCGAGGTAATCGTCAAGGGGCTCAAGAGGCTCGAATACCGCGGTTACGATTCGGTTGGAGTTGTAACGGAGGAAAACGGGAAGCTGTACATCAAGAAGGGCGTCGGAAGCGTTGATGATGTCGTTGAAAGGCTCAACCTACTCGACATGCCCGGGAAGCGTGGCGTTGGCCACACCCGCTGGGCGACCCACGGGGTTCCGAACGATATTAACGCTCACCCCCAGAAGGACTGCACCGGGAAGATAGCCCTCGTTCACAACGGCATAATCGAGAACTTCGCAGAGCTGAAGAAGGAGCTGGTCGAGAAAGGTCACACATTTGAGAGCGACACCGACACTGAAGTCATCGCCCACCTCATAGAGGAGGAGCTGAAATCGAGCGAGAACTTTGAGGAAGCCCTCCGAAAGGCCCTCCTTAAGCTTAAGGGTTCGTTTGCCCTCGGAATCGTCTACACGGAGGAACCGGACAGACTCTACTTCGTCAGGAACGAGAGCCCCCTCGTGCTCGGAATCGGTGAGGGAGAGATGTTCGCGGCGAGCGACGTCCCGGCCTTCCTCGAGTACACCAACAGGGTTGTCTTCCTCGACGACATGGAGTACGCGGTCGTTACGAAGGATTCCTGGGTTGTAAAGAGGCTCGAAACCGGTAGGGAAGTCAAGAAGGAGGTCAAGACGATAGACTGGACGCTCGAGATGGCCGAGAAGGCCGGTTTTCCACACTTCATGCTCAAGGAGATATTCGAACAGCCGAGGGTTCTGAGGGACGCAATCCACGGGAACGCGAAGGTAATCCGCGACGTTACGAGGGAGATATCTGACTACGAGAAAATCTTCATCGTAGCGATGGGGACCTCCTACCACGCGGCCCTCACCGCCAAGTACCTCTTCCAGAGGCTCGCGAAGAAGGTTCCGATAGTCGAAGATGCGAGCGAGTTCCGCTATGAGTTCGAGGACGTAATCGACGAGAACTCCCTCGTCATAGCGATAACCCAGAGCGGTGAGACTGCCGACACACTCGCGGCGATGAAGCTCGCGAAGAGGAAGGGGGCGAAAGTTCTGGCCATAGTCAACGTGGTCGGCAGTATGGCGACGAGAATAGCCGATTTAACGCTCTACACCCACGCAGGGCCGGAAATAGGCGTCGCGGCGACGAAGACCTACACGACACAGCTCGCGGTTCTCACGATGCTCGCCATCGAACTGGCCAGAACCCTCGGAACGGCCGATGGAGAGTACCTTGAAAAGCTTGAGGATTCCCTCAGAAAGGTTCCTGACCTTGTTGAAGGCATTCTAAACCTCAGCGAACCGCTCAGGGAGCTGGCAGAGGAGCTGAAAGACAAGCCGAACTTCTTCTACATAGGCAGGGGCATAGGCGTTCCGACGGCCCTTGAAGGTGCCCTAAAGCTCAAAGAGATAAGCTACATCCACGCCGAGGGACTGAGCGCCGGCGAGCTCAAGCACGGCCCTTTGGCCCTAATTGAAGACGGCGTTCCGGTCGTTGCGATAGCGCCGAAAGGGAGGACATTCGACAAGATGCTGGGCAACATCGAGGAGGCGAAGGCGAGGGGCGCCCACGTCATAGCCCTTGGCTCCTCTGAGAGGCTGGGGGAGGTCTCGGACACTTTCATAAGGATGCCAGACCTTGATGAAATCCTGACCCCGATTCCCTACATCGTCCCGCTCCAGCTCTTGGCTTATCACCTTGCCGTGCTGAGGGGCAACGACCCCGACAAGCCGAGGAACCTCGCCAAATCCGTTACGGTTGAATGAGGTGGTGTGAATGAAGACGGACGTTAAAGAAAAGAGGAAGCGGAAGGGCTCAAAGCCCGAGCTATCCAAGTTTTACGTCTATTTCCGAGAGTACGCAATACCCCTGATTGTACTGCTCTTCGCGTACGTCGGCTACAAGATAAGGGCAGTCACATCGAGCTACAAGACGTTCCTCGACCCGGATACGTTCTTCCACTTTGAGATGTACCGCCAGGCCATAGCACACTGGATTCCAAAGTACTATGCCTACGCCGAGCCTCCAATGGGCATAAAAGCCGGAGGCTACCTCGGCCTCTACACCATGCAGGCGCTGTTCTACAAGGTAACCCACGCACTCTTCGGCTGGAGCGAGCTCCACGCCTTCAAGGTTTGGCCGCCGTTCGTCGGTGCGATGATAGTTATAGCGGTCTTCCTCGTCGGCAGGAAGCTCCACTCGAACTGGGCGGGCTTCTGGGGAGCGGCGCTGATAATGTTCATGAGCGCCAACATAACGAAAACCATGTCCGGAAACAACCGTGGTGAAGGGCCGTTCATGATGTTCTTCCTCTTCGCCGTCTACTTCCTGCTCGTTTACCTTGACGAAAAGGCCTGGAACTGGAAGAAGATAGCCGGACTCATTGGCTTCCTGGTTCTCAGCCCGATTTACATGGGCGTCTGGAACGGAAGCCAGCTGGGCATAATGGTCCTCCTGACCACGGCGGGCCTGACCATGGTGACCCTCTTCACACTGGGGGAGATGGAAAAGCTCAGGCGCTTCGTTAAGGAGCTCTACCCCGTACTGGGAGCGTCCCTCATCATAGGATACGTAATGGCTCACCTCAGGTTCGTCGGAATCGGTGGCTTCCTCGTCTTTGCCATTGAGCTCTACGTTGCCCTCGGCGTCCTCATAGCGGTGATGCTCTACGGAAAACGCTTCGGCCTGAACTACTCCGACAAGAAGCACCGCCTTGGAACCGTCGTTGGAATCCTAATCCTTGGATTCCTGGCGTTCTACGCGTACTTTGGAAGGGACCTCCTCCGGTTCCTCGGTCAGGCAACGCGCTCTACTCCCCTCTACCAGACCGTTGCAGAGCTCCAGGCCGCCAGCCTCAAACAGCTTGCCTCGTTCTTCAGCGTAAAGTCTAAGGACGGCCTAATCTTCGTGCTCTCCTTAGGCGGTCTCGCCGTGATGATTGGAAAGATGCTCAAGAAGTTCACGGAAAGGGACTACACAGTCTACAAGGAGTTCTTCATACTGACGTACTACCTCGCGGTCATGTACCTACTCCACGGGGCGATACGTTTCACGTTCCAGGCATCTGCCCCCGTTGCGATTCTCGCTGGTGTCGCAATAGGTTTCGCCTTCGTCTTCGTCGAAAACATGAAGGAGAAGGCAAGCACGAAGGCGCTCTACGCGGTTTTCCTCATACTGCTCTTCCTGCCGCTGCCCTACGTGGGGGCCAGCTACGCGGACAGCCAGCAGAAGAACATGATGCAGGCGTATTCCAGAATTAACCCCTCAATGCCGGGTAGCGTTCCGGAAGCGTGGACCGATGCGCTGTTCTGGCTCAGGGACCACAGCAGTCCCTACGCAACGGTTCTGAGCTGGTGGGACTACGGCTACTGGGAAGAGTCGAGTCTCCTAAGTCATAGGAGGGCGGTCAGCGACGGTGGTCACGCATACGACAGGAGGTACATAATAGCCAAGTTCTTCTCCCACAGCGACAACGCCGGCGAGGTGGACCTCGAGGCTTGGGAAGACAAGTACGTCATAACTTTCCTCGACCCCTTCGACGGCCAGAGCGACTTTGGAAAGTTCAACGCGATTGCCTACCTCGGCGGTGCGATAAGCCACGGTGAAGGAACCGCGATGTTCGGCTACGTCCCGTATACGAGCATCATAATCCAGAACAACACCGTCTACGTTAACCTTGGAAACAACCAGTACATAAAGCCCGTCATGACCATAGACATGGTGAACGGTAAAGTTTACAAGGCCACGGGTACAACCGCCCCCTACGTTCTCTACGTCGTTCCATACAAGACCGCGAACAACAAGATTTATCCCATCGGAATCCTCGCCTACAAAAAGATTGCGTTCAGCAACTACGTTAGGCTCGCGCTCCATCTAACGTTCTCAGTTAAGGAGTGGGACGCCCAGAAGCTCTTCGCCAACTTCAAACTCGTCTACACTGGCTACAACGGCTACCTCCGGAGAGAGGGAGTCTACGACCCCGCGGTGATGGTCTACGAGTTCACGCCCTTCGCGATATACAGGATGGACTTCCTCCAGAACGGAACGTGGGAGCCGTTCTACAGCACCACGGGAGGAGGAAAGCTTCCAACGGGCAACCAGACGCTCAGGCTCTGGATTTCGGCCTTCGGCAGGGATGTTAAGAACGGAACGATAATCTTTGAGGCATACAACGGGACCAAGCTCATCGAGAGAAAGGTCGTGGCCAGGAACGTCTACATCAACCACCTCAACGAGACGCCCGTTGAGATACACCTCTACGTTCCGAAGGCTACCAAGTACCGCTTCCTCCTCATTCAGGACGGCCCGGTGGGGGTTACAAACGGCCCGGTTTACGTGAACGGAAAGCTCGCGAACCCAAGTTGGGTCATCGCCCCCGGCCAGAGTGGAACCATCAGGCTCACCGAGGCCTTCGACAAGAGCTACACCAACGTCGAGTTCACCCTCAGGGGGATGCTCTACTACTACGTAGCCCCCAACGGGACGGACATATACAAGCCCAACTTCTACCTTGAGCCGCACATGGACATCGTCGGCTACATTCCAGTTGAAACCCTGAAGAGCGTCAAGAAGGGCGACAACGTAATAACCGGAAGGGTGAGCGTTCCGGCGGACCTGTTCACCAAGTACATAAACGAGCTCAAGAAGAAGTACGGCGACAAGGTCGTCATCGTCAGCGAGAGAATCGAGCCGATATTCATCACAGAGAAGACCTACGTCCTCTGGGAGGGGAGCTGAGCTTTCTCCCCTCTAACCAATATGAAAGCGGCGAAGTTTTTGCATTTTTTGTAACATTTTTTATCCACTTTCTCCGCAAGGCCGGGGAACGGCCAGAACGAGGGGAGGAATATCACCCCAGCGCTCTCGACGTTGGTGAAGCCGGCCTTTCTGAGAAGCTCCTCGAGCTCCTTTGGCGTGTAAAAGCGGGCGTAGCGGTAGGCGGTTTCAACGAAGAGGCTCTTCAGTCGTTTGAACAGGAACCAGAGGCTTCTCCCGTTCATCGTTCCGATTAGAACCTCTCCCCCAGGCTTTAAAACGCGGTGGATTTCGGCGAGAACCTTCTCCGGCTCGTGGATGAACTCAAACATGGTAACGCTCAGCACGAGGTCTAAACTCCCATCTGGAAATGGGAGCGAGTAGGCGTCTCCTTTAACGCAGTCGAGACCCTTCGAGCGTGCTATTTTGAGCATCTCCTCACTCGCGTCGAGGCCAATTACGTCGAAGCCCCGCCTTTTGAGCTCGAGCGTGTAGTTGCCGGTTCCACAACCGAGGTCCAAAGCCCTGCCGGATTTCGTCCGGAGTATAGAGAAGACGAGCCACTTCTCGATTCTGTCAACGTACCGGCCGGTCTTCGTCCTGTACCAATCATCGTAGCGGTTCGCTATTCTGTCGAAGTACTCCATCAGAGCTTCACCTTGCCCTCGATGGTGAGTTCCTTGTCGGTCCTGTCGTCTATCCTCAGGCTTATAACTACGCGCTCCGCTCCAGCCTTCAAAATCGCCTCGTGACACTTCTTCACCAGCTCAAGGATTTCGTCTATCGAGCCCTCAACGACCGTCCCCATCGGGCAGAGCTGGTATTTGAGCCCGCTCTCCTCGATTACCCTGAGGACGGGCTTCAGATACTCGCCGACGCTCGGGTTTCCAGTTCCGAGGGGAAAGACGCAAAGCTCCGCGACGGCCATCAGCCACCACCCGCCGGCGGGAAGATGTGCACCTCGTCGTCCTCCCTAAGCTCGGTGTCGAGGCCTTTCAGGTGGAGGACGTTGTGGCCATTCACGAGAATCATGCCGTCTATCGGCTTGTTCGGCCCAACGCGCGGGCTCTCAAGGAGCTCCTTTTTAATCTCGGGGCTGTAGTGTTCGGCAAGGTAATCTATGAGCTCCCTAACAGTTCTGACCCCACGAACCTCAACCTCCTTCTTTCCAATGAGTTCGCGAAACGTAGCGTAGAACCTCACCCTCATTAGACACACCTAAGGTTAATGGATGGAAACCCTTAAAGCGATTTCCACTTACTATTCTAAGGTGGCGAGAAAGTGCTGAACGTGGAGCCCGGAGAATATTACTCAATCGTTGATAAGCTGTTTGCATCGAGGATAGTTGAGGCAGTTGAACCACTCGGTGCGAGCGTTGAGAGGATTGACGCTAAAATCAGACCTGAAGGAAGGGTTCTCTTTCTGAGCTTCGAAGTGGAGGTTGTCCAGCACAGCCTCGCGGGAATAGTTGATATGGAAACCGTTATCCAGGGAATCGTTGAGAAGCTCATCCAGGAAGCCAACTCATCCTTTGGAAAGCTCTATGGGGTTGCCTTTGCCCTCGAATCACTGAAAGTTAGGGAGGAAGTTCCTAGAGCGCACAAAAGGGGAGAGGTCAAGCTCGTAATCAGCGGGCCTCCCGAGCTGGAGGACGCACTCAGGCGGCTTGGCCGCGGTTTAATGATAACTTTAAAGGATTGGGGGGTTTCCCTCTCATCAATAACCGTGACCACGGACTTAGTCACCCCGAAGATTGTTTCAGTCGTTCTTAGGCTCACCGAAAAAAAGAGCGAAGCCGAGAAAGAAACCCTGCGTGAAGCCGTTGAAACCAAGGCCAGGGTTTACGCGAGAACGCTCCTCCCTGAGGACCTGTCAATCCAAGTTAAGGTTCTTGACCCGAGCGACAGGAACATTGCCCAGGTGATGAGAAGGGCCAGGGAGATAGAGAAAGAGATTGAAATGCTCACCAAGGATGAGGAAATCAGAAAGCTCATGGAGGCCTTAGGTAAGTCTCCCTCGCCCTGATGTAGTCGAGCAACGGGTGGATTCTCTTCCACACCTCCTCAACGCTTCCATCGCCGTCAACCCTCACGTATATCCCCTTGTTGCGGTAGAACTTTATTATCGGCTCCATGTTCTTCGTGTAGATTCTGTACCTCCGCTCCACGACCTCGCGCCTGTCGTCCCTCCTCTGAATCAGCTCAGAGCCACAGACGTCGCATATTCCGGGCTTTTTGGGCGGGTTGTGCTTGACGTGGTAAACCGCGCCACAGTTCGGGCAGATTCTCCTCCCGCTTATCCTCTCGACGCTGGTTTCGAGGTCTATGAAAATCTCAAGGGCAAGGGCAAGCCTTATCCCGTGGTCGTATAGGTAGCTCTCAAGGGCCAAGACCTGCTCTGGGGTCCTCGGATAGCCGTCAAGGATGAAGTTCTCCCTCTGGCGCCTCAGCTTGGAGATTATGAGCGTGTTCACAATCGTGTCTGGAATCAGCTCACCCCTGCTTAGATAAGCCTCCATCTCCTTCCCTATCGGCGTTCCGCGCTCTATTTCGCGCCTTATCAGGTCGCCCGAAGAAATATACGTCAGACCGTAGCGCTCCACTATCCTGTGGGAGTGCGTGCTCTTTCCGCTTCCGGGAGGGCCGAAAATCAGAATGTTCACCGCGCACCACCATTAAACATTTATGCACACGAGTTGAATAAACTTTTGGTGATGGCCGTGAAGCTGAGCACAGGCTACGTCCGCGCGAGCGGTTACGCCCACAAGGTAAGGCGCGTTCTGTTCGCTCTCGCCAGAAAGAAGGTCGAGCCAAAGGAGATTATACGCGCCTCGGCCGAGCTCAACCAGAAGATTTTCGAGGAGTTCCAGAGGCTCAACGTCTCGAAGGAGGACGTCGTGAGGATTACCGTCGAGTTCAAAATCAAGGACGGCTCGATAGTCTGGGACTACGACTCGCTCAGGATTGAGGTTTACCGGAAGGGTGAAGAGGAGAAGCTTGCGAAGGCGATGGAGGAAGTGGAGGAGCGCGAGAGGGAACTGGAGGAGAAGATTAAGGCCATCGAGGAGGTTGCCCTCAACCTCAAGAAGCTCAGCGACGAGCTAATCGAGAGGATTGAGGAGCTCAAGCAGGAGCACACCTCGCTCAAGCTCAGGGAAGAGCTATAGAGTCGAGGAAGATGTTGACGTAGGCAACGACGTGGGAAGCGAGGTAACTCTTTTTCCCGACGCTCACCTTTTCCGCTATTCCCTCCAAGAATGCCTCGTCCTCCCGGCTCAGCCCCTCGTGGTCGCCGAGGACAAAGGCGACGTTTCCTCTGAAAGAAACCGTTTCTATCGGCTTTCCCTCCTCGTGGAGGTAGTAGAGCCTTGAGTTCTTGAGCGTCAGCCTGATGACGTCCTCAAAGGTTCTGTTGCTCACGTAGAGGCCGGGGTAAACCTCAACCTCCTTCCCGGGCTCCTTCAGTCCTTCCCCGGCCTTGAGCGCATTCATTATGAGCTTCGCCGTGCTTCTCTCGTCGGGGTTGAGGCGGACTTTAAGATGGGGCCCCTCAAAGCGTATGGCCTTCGGCGGGTTCGGCGGACCGTAGAGGAGGAGCCAGACGCGGACATTTTTCCGGAAGCCGTGCGAGAGCAGAAAAGCGGAGTTCAAAAATCTGCAGAGGACGTCTATCCTCCCGCTCGTGCCGGGTAAATCGCTCAGCTTGAAGTCAGGGCTCGTTCTGGCCTTGTTGGCCTTGATTATGAATGTTCTCAACTCACCCCCTCCCGTGCCTCTCGTACCAGCCCCACTCCTTTTTCGGCCCGAAGGCCCTCACTCCCTTCTTGGCGAGCGTTATCCTCAGCTCTTTCGCAATCTCGGGCGTTATCTCGCCCCTGCTCTCCATCCAGTTGATTATCTCCAAAGCCTCTTCGTCGGTCTCGCATCTCCGGAGGAAGTCTATGACCGTCGGCTCGTAGCCGGCAAAGCTCCTCGGCTCGGCCTCCCTCTCGCCCTCTTCTTCGTCGGCCCTGAAGGCCTCTATCGGAACCCCACCTCCCTCAAGCTCCTTCGCGAGGGCCGGAAACTTCCTCTCGAACTCCTCCTTATCGTATTCCTGCCACGCGAAGTCATCAACTGGTTTCTTCTTCTTGCCGTCCATAGGCACACCGATTGGGTTACGGCAGTGGGCTTATAAACCCCACCCCGAAGGAGAGAGCATGAAGGGCTCGTACTTCCTCGTCATCAGGCTCGAGGAAGAGAAGAGGATTCGCACGAAGGGGAAAGCCTTCGAGCTCAAACCTGGTTACTACGTTTACGTCGGTTCGGCGATGAACTCCCTCGAAAAGCGCGTCGCGAGGCACTTCCGGCGGGAGAAGAGGCTACACTGGCACATTGATTACCTCCTCAAAGAGGCCGAGCTTCTCAGGGCGTACCTTATTCTGAGCGGAGTGAAACTCGAGGAGGACCTCTCACGCGAGGTTTCCAAGTTTGGAGAGCCGGTTCCGGGCTTTGGGGCCGGCGACGTCAGGGTGAGCACGAACCTCTACCGCTTTGAGGACGAGCCGGACGAAGCCCTGAGGGGAATCCTCGATAAGCTCGGACTGGGCTGGAAAATCGTTAAAAGCGAAGACGATATAGGGAAAACATGGTGATGATATGACAGTCATCGAGGCCGTCTACGACGGCGAGACTTTCAGGCCCCTGAGAAAGGTAAACCTCCCAAAGGGGGCGAAGGTCAAGGTAATCGTCGGCGAGACGATATGGGACTTACTTGAGGAGATTGAGGGAATTCCCGTTAATGCAAACGTCGAGGAAGTGCTCGAAGATGTCAGGGGACGAAAGAGGGTCTGATTTCATAACGTTCACGATGATGATTGGTTAATTTTCAGGAGGTGTGAACATGCTCGAAATAGGCAAAGTCGAGCGCTACATTCACGAGAAGCTGGAGAAGGAGAAGCTCCACTTCGTTCTACTCGACCCGGACGACGTTTCGCCGGAAACTGCCGGAAAGATAGCGGAGATGAGCGAGAGCATTGGCGTTGATGCGATAATGGTCGGGGGCTCGACCGGGGCCGAGGGGGACGTTCTCGACAACGTCGTTAAGGCGATAAAGGAAGCCTCCAGTTTACCGGTAATCCTCTTTCCCGGCTCGCACGGCGGGATAAGCAGGTACGCCGACGCGATATTCTTCATGAGCCTCCTCAACTCGAGGAACCCCTTCTTCATAACCGGCTCTCAAGCTTTGGGAGCCTTCACCGTCAAGCGCTACGGAATAGAACCGATTCCGATGGCTTACCTGATAGTCGAGCCCGGTGAAACGGTCGGCTGGGTTGGGGATGCGAAGCCGATACCGAGGCACAAGCCGAAGATTGCCGCCGCTTACGCTTTGGCCGGCCAGTACCTCGGCATGCGCCTTGTTTACCTCGAAGCGGGTAGCGGCGCGCCGCAACCGGTTCCGCCGGAGATGATTGCCCTCGTTAGGAAGGTCATAGACGTTCCCCTCATCGTCGGCGGTGGCATAAGGACCGGGGAGCAGGCGAGGAGAGCAGTTGAAGCCGGGGCCGACATCATTGTCACAGGGACGGCGATAGAAAAGGCCGGCTCCATCGAAGGCGCCAAGGCAAAGCTGGAAGAGCTCAACTCGGGAATCAAAGGGTGAGTTGCGTTTTCTGTACCCCTACCAAAACTTTTTTATATCCCTTCGGCCAGCCTAAAACCGCCGAGCTGGTTTCTGACAAGAATACAGCTCAGCGGAGGTTAAGGAGAGATGAGAGGACTGGAGGTGAAAGCGATGAGGGGTGAGGAAGATGAGTGTGGCGCAGATGGCAGTAGGCCACGCACACACGTTCAAAGGAAAACTGAAGGAAGCGTTTCTCCTGTCGTTCCCAGCCCTGTTCCTGTGCCTGATATTTGACTTCGTAGGTGGCGCTGTTCTTGGTAAGAACTGGAACACGATAATGAGCTACTTCCCGATTCTGGTCTTCATCATGCCCGGCCTCATGGACCTGAGGGGCAACATCTTCTCTGCCCTCGCGTCCCGCTTCACGACCAAGCTCAACCTCGGTCTCATAGAGAGCATCCGAGACCCCGAGGTAACTACTCAGATAGTTATGGCGATACTCAGCAGTAAGATTCCCCTGATAGTTCTCTGGGTCGTCGGCCTGTTTCTGATACATAACTTCATTCAGAACGTTATAGTGCTCCTCATGGTTATCGCGTCTGCAATCTTCATAGGGGTTATCCTCGGCTACGGTACGGCGGCGATAACGATAATCCCATTTAAAAGAGGTTACGACCCGGACCTGATAGCCGCACCGCTGATAAGTTCGCTTGCGGACCTTATAACGATGCCAACGATGGTCTACTTTGCCCTGCTCTATCTCCACCATCCGATTCCGTTCTACATCTTGGCCTTTACGATGCTTGGAATCCTCGTATTGCTTGCTCTAAAAGCCAAATTCAGGCACGAACACAAGCGAGCTTTTGGGGAGCTTGCGGCAGTCATTGGAGCCATGGCACTCATAGAAACCGTAACAGGAGGCCTACTCGTCACTTACGAGAAAATCATCAACGCGGTAATCATCGTCAGCGTCATGTGGCCGAGCGTGAACGACAGCATGGGCAACTTCGGCTCGATAATAGCGGCAAGGGTTTCAACAAAAATCCACCTTGAGGGTGTGGAGGCCGTCAAGAGCAGGGAAACGCTCTACGACTTCGTAGTCCTCTTAATTCTTGCACCAATAATAGGCTACCTCACAAACCTCATATCAATGTGGGTGGTGGTTCACTACATCCACCGGCCCGCGAGAATCCTCTGGAACTTTGTCTTGGGCTTTCCAGTTGTAATCTTGGTGGCCATGTTGATAGGTCTCGTCGTAGCGATACTGGCAGATAAGTACAACTGGGACCCGGACAACGTGGCGATTCCAGTCGTTACGACGCTCAGCGACGTCATAGGGACAATGTTCCTTGTCTGGGTGGCGCTGAGCGCAATGTAAAAAGAATCAGGCTTCGGAAAGCACCTTGAACGAGAGCCTTCCGTCCTTTACAATTTTTCTGAACTCCTGAATGAGCTCCTTACCACCAACGAGTTCCATCCTAACCTCAGACATGCCCGTAGCGTCGGGCGGAAGGAAGTGTATATCCCTAATCCTGCCAGAGACCTTGGAAAGGAGACGACCCAAAACGTTTCCCCTCTCGCGGTAGGGGAGTCTCATGTTAACTTCAAGGATTTGCATGCCCATCACCGCTTTATTCTTTGAATAAAGTCCTATAAAACCTTTTTCATGAGCGGGGATTATCGACCTTTGTCAAAAATATTCCCGGCAGTTATCGAAGGTCCGTTAGATTTTTATCTCAGCGCTTCTACACTTCTCTGGTGATTGCCATGAGGGCATTCATTTCTCTCGACCTTGAAGGGCTACCTCATATTGTCAGCAGGGAGCACCTATTCGTAAAGGGTGCGCTCTACGCAGAAGCGAGGAAGATAGCGACCGAGGTTGTAAGGGTCGTCGCCGAGACGCTCCACCACGAGCTCGAAGTTGATGAGGTTGTCATAGCGGACAGCCACGGCCCGATGGTGAACATCCTCGTTGAAGAAACGCCGGACTACGTCAGGCTCGTCCGGGGCTTTCCGAGACCCCTGAGCATGGTCGCCGGGGCGAAGGGCTCGGACTTCGCAATCTTCCTCGGCTACCACGCCAAGGCCGGAACCGGCGGGGCAACCTTTGACCATACTTACAGCAGTGCGACCGTGGACAGGCTTGAGATAAACGGCGTTGAGGTCAGCGAGACGCTTCTCAACGCATACCTGCTCGGCGAGTGGAACGTTCCGGTTGCGATGGTCGCCGGAGACAAAGCGCTGATAGAAACGGACGTGAAGACTCACCTCCCCTGGGCGGTCGGCGTTCCCCTGAAGGAGAGCCTCGGCAGGTATTCGGCAGTGAGCCCCGGAATGGAGGGGATAAAGAAGCTCCTCCGCGAAGGAACCCTTGAGGCCTTCAGGCGCGTCGAGCGCGGTGAGGTTAAGCCACTGGAAACCGAGAGGCCGGTCGAGGTCAAGCTCCGCTTCCTCAACAGCGCCTACGCGGAAGTCGCCGAGCTGTTGCCCTTCGTCGAGAGGCTCGACGGAAAGACCGTCCGCTTTGAGGCGAAGAACGTTGAGGAAGCATACAGGACGTTCGAGGTCCTCATCCTTGCCGCCTCCGGTGTCAGCTCGATAGTGAACCGCTAACGATTTAAGCAGGAAGTCCTCAACTTAAGTCGCCCCCGGGAAACCGCGGGGGATGAGCGCCTCGGCGAGCCGTGAGTCCCCTTCGCTCCCCGGGGGCACAACCACAAACTTCGCCTGCGCGAAGTTTGACCAAGGTCGGTAGCTCCTTTTTCAGAGTTAACTTTTGAGGGATTTTTCTCGTCAGTTGGCAGTTTTGAGTGGGAGAACTTATGACGCTGCTTCTTGGTGTGAAGGGTTTTAACTTTAAACCGACGCCCGGAGGGCGTCAAAAGAGAGTAAACCCTTTCAAAGGGCTATTTTGGCCAGTTCTCTCCTAGAAAGCCCGATTTTCTCAGTAAAATCTTCTTCCTTTGAGCCTTTGAGCGAGAGCTACGAGCTTTTGGTGAAGCTTTTTCCAAAAGCTTCAGCGCTGGCGGAGAAACTTTTCTTGTGAAAAGTTTCATCAAAGTGAAGCATGCTTTTTTAAAGGGTTCATTTTCAGATGAGTTTGCTCCCAAACTCACCGTTCTCGAGCGTGTTTCCTTCATTAGCGCCCTTCGGGCGCGTTTCGAGTTTAAACACCTTCCCCAAGCAGGCATGAAAATAAACCCTCCGTACTTTTCGCGGGGTCTCACTTTCATCTTTAAACCCTTGTGCACGGCCTCGGAATCCTCCCCCGCACCCTCACCAATCGGTCCGCTGGGCTCTCCTCATCGGCCGGAATCACAGGTAGGTGGCAAAGAGCAAATCCTCAAGCTTTCCGCCGGCTTTTCGGAAGACCGCCACGCTCCAACCGACGTTTCCAACCTTCTCCGGCCTGTGGGCGTCGCTGGCGAAGGTCAGCTTAACGCCCCTCTTTATGCACTCCCTCACAAACTCCAAATCTGGAACGCGGTAGCGGGAGCTTATCTCAAAGGCCTTTCCCCTTTCCTCGGCGAGGGCGATGAGTTCAAGGAGGTCCTCCCATGAGGGATAGCCAATGTATGGGAAGCTCGCCCCGAAGTGACCTATTACATCGACGTTCTCGTCGAGAAGGGCAATCCTGACGAGCTCGACGTACTGCTCCGGCCGGTCAACCCACTCGTGAACGCTCGCTATCACGAAGTCGAGCTTTTTAGCCATCCAGTCAGGCACGTCAACGCCGTTGGGAGTTATGTTGCCCTCGATTCCGGCCAGAACCGTTATCTCGCTATCCTCGCCCCAGCGCCTTATCTCGCTCAGGTAAGCGTTGAAGTTACCCCGCAGGAGGTAGTGGCTGTGGTCCGTTATCGCGACGAGAGATAGACCCTTCCGCTCGGCCTCCGCGATGTTCTCGAAGACCTCCCCAAGGCCGTCAGAGTGGAGCGTGTGGGTGTGCGAATCGTGAATCATGTTCAGGGCTATTCTGGGGCTTTAAAAAAGCTTGTGGACAAAAAATCCAACGTAAAGCTAAACCTTGAGTTTTGACAACCTTTAAATACGACAAGAAAGAAACCTTAGCCGGTGGTGTCAATGGTCGAGCGCTCAAAGGTTCGCGTCGTCATAGCGAAGCCCGGTCTTGACGGTCACGACAGGGGAGCCAAGGTTGTGGCGAGGGCCCTGAAGGAAGCTGGCTATGAAGTCATCTACACGGGAATCAGGCAGACACCGGAGCAGATAGTCGAGACGGTTATTCAGGAAGATGCCGCAGTCCTTGGGATAAGCATCCTCTCCGGCGCGCACATGGTCCTTATTCCGAAGATTATCAAGCTCCTTGAGGAGAGGGGCATAAAGCCGAACGAGGACATCGTAATCTTCGCCGGCGGAATAATCCCGCCCGACGACGCGGAGGAGCTGAAGAAGATGGGCGTCGCGGAGGTCTTTGGCCCGGGAACGCCCCTGAGAACGGTGATAGAGTTCGTTGACAGGGCCGTCGAGAACCTCAAGCGCTTCAAGGCTTAACTTTATATTCTCCCTCTGGATAATTTCTCCAGTGATGAAAATGACGCTCGAGCCCCTCATTCAGTCGGCACTATCGGGCGATAAGAAGGCCATAGCAAGGCTCATAACCCTCGTTGAAAACGACGAGGAAAAGGCAAGGGAGATAATACGGAGGATTTACCCCCACACGGGAAGGGCCTACGTCGTCGGCATAACGGGTCCGCCCGGTTCTGGAAAGTCAACCCTTCTCGACAAGCTCATCAAGCTCGCCAGGAACGAGGGACACAAGGTTGGAGTCATAGCCATTGACCCGACGTCGCCATTCACGGGGGGTGCACTGCTCGGCGACAGGCTGAGGATGCAGAGGCACTCGACCGACCCAGGCGTCTTCATCAGGAGCATGGCGACGCGCGGTTCCCTCGGCGGTCTGGCGAAAGCTACTAACGACGCGGTTAAGGTTCTGGACGCCTCAGGCTACGACCTGATATTCGTCGAGACCGTTGGAGTCGGGCAGATTGAGGTTGATATCGTGAAAACGGCCGATACGGTCGTTCTCGTAACCGTTCCGGGACTCGGCGACGAGGTTCAGGCCATCAAGGCAGGACTCATGGAAGTGGCAGACATCTTCGCCATCAACAAGGCAGACAGGGAAGGGACGGAGATGGTGTACCTCGAGCTCAAGATGGCCCTCGAGTTCGAGAGGGACAAGTGGAGGCAAATCGGCTGGGAGCCTCCGATAGTCGAGACCACAGCTTTCACCCTCAAGGGCGTCAGACCCCTCTGGGAGGCGATAAAGAGGCACAGAAAGCACATGGAGGAGAGCGGAAGGTTAAGGGAGAGGAGGGCCTTCCGCGCGAGGGAGGAAGTGAAGACGATTATCGCCTCGACGATAGCGAGCAAGGTGGAGGAGAGGCTCGCGAAGGGCGAAGCGAAAGAGCTCATCGAGGAGGTTGTTGAGAGGAAGCTCGACCCCTATTCGGCCTCTCAAATCGTGATGGAGAAGCTTAAGGAGGACCTCTGGAGGTGATTGCATGTTCAAGAAGATAGACCACGTTGGTATAGCCGTTAAGAACCTTGAGGAGGCGGTAAAGGTCTGGGAGGGCCTCGGCTTGAAAGTTGAGGAAATCGAGGAAGTGCCGGACCAGAAGGTTAGAACCGCGATAATCCACATCGGAGAGAGCAGGATTGAACTCCTCGAGCCGACCGCCGAGGACTCGCCGATAGCGAAGTTCATAGCCAAGCG
Source organism: Thermococcus henrietii (assembly GCF_900198835.1). Classification (NCBI taxonomy): domain Archaea; kingdom Methanobacteriati; phylum Methanobacteriota; class Thermococci; order Thermococcales; family Thermococcaceae; genus Thermococcus; species Thermococcus henrietii. The sequence goes on from NZ_LT900021.1 coordinate 1,617,157, forward strand.
CGGTGAGGGAATACACCACATAGCCCTCGGCGTTACGGACATCGAGGAGCACCTCAAGGAGCTCAAGGAGAAGGGCTACAGGCTTATAGACGAGGAGCCGAGGATTGGAGCCGGCGGGGCTAAGATAGCCTTCGTCCACCCGAAGGCCGTAACCGGTGTGCTTCTCGAACTCTGCGAGAGGAGAGGATAAAATCCCCTGATGACTTGAGAGCGTCTTTTTTCTTTTGCACTATCATATAATGTTGTTATTGGGGCCACCAGTAACATTTATAAGGAGATTATCAGAAGTGCCATCAGATTTACTTTAATGTTCCTATGAGTTCCAATGTACATCGAGAAGTGATGCCCCATGTTCCTGAAGGGTAAAAGTAGGGGCGGACTTCAAACGGTTCTCGACTACCGCCGGCTTTCCACGGTGTTAAGGTCAATCCCGGATGAGAAGGTACTAATAACAAGAAAGATGCCTGGAGAGGTTTCCGATTCGAACGTTATTCACATCTGGGTCACCCGGGTTAGGCACCCTCAAGCGGTTGAACCCACAAACCTCTACGTCATAGAGCAGAGGGTCTGGGACTCCCTTTCCAAAGGCGCCAGGAACGTAATCCTCGATGCCTTTGAATACCTCCTGCTCGAAAACGGGCTTGAGAGGACCCTCCGCTTCGTAGGAAAGCTTAGGGACATGACCCTTCTTTCCAACTCAAACTTCTACGTTACCGTCAGCGATGGCATTGATGAGCGGGTCCTCGCAATGCTGAAGAGAATCGTTGAGTGAGGTTTATATATCATCCTTTCCCCTTCTCCACTTAGGTGTGAGCTATGCCTTACATTGAGAAGATAGAAATGAAGGGCTTCAAATCCTACGGTAACAAAAAGGTCGTCGTTCCGCTCGCAAAGGGTTTTACTGCAATCGTTGGGGCCAACGGTTCTGGAAAGAGCAACATCGGTGACGCGGTTCTCTTCGTTCTCGGCGGGCTCTCCGCCAAGGCAATGCGAGCCAGCAGGATAAGCGACCTAATCTTCGCGGGCTCGAAGAGTGAACCTCCAGCCAAGTACGCCGAAGTTGCGATGTACTTCAACAACGAGGACAGGGGTTTTCCTGTTGACGAGGACGAGGTTGTAATCAAGAGGCGCGTTTACAAGGACGGCAGGAGCACTTACTGGCTCAACGGAAAGAGGGCAACGAGGAGCGAGATAATAGACCTCCTGAGCGCGGCGATGATTTCGCCTGAGGGCTACAACATCGTCCTCCAGGGGGACATAACGAAGTTCATCAAGATGTCTCCCACTGAGAGGAGGCTCATCATAGACGACATCTCCGGCATAGCGGAGTACGACGCCAAGAAGGAGAGGGCCCTGAAGGAGCTCAAGCAGGCTGAAGAAAACCTCGCGCGCGTTGATTTGCTCATAAGGGAAGTTAAAGCCCAGCTCGACAAGCTTGAGAAGGAACGCAACGACGCCCTTCGCTACCTCGACCTGAAGGAGCGCGTTGAGAGGGCCAGAGTCACTCTCCTCCTCGGCGAGATAAAGAGGCTTGAGAAGATTATTGAGGACGAGAGCACGAGGGACAGGGAGATAGAGGCCGAGGTAAACGCTCTCAACGCCAAGCTGAAGGAAATCGCCAAGGAGATAGTAGCAAAGGAGAAAGAGCTCGCCGAAGTCGAGAGGGAACTTGAGGAGAAGAGCGAGGACGGTATACTCGAGGTTACGAGAAAAATAAGCGAGGTAAAGTCGAAGATTGAGATGGCGAGAAGGAACATCGAGAACGCCAAGGGGGAAATCGAGGAGAGCCAGCGGAGGCTGAAGAAGGCAAAGGACGAGCTCAAGAGAATCGGCGAGGAGATAGAAAAGAGCAGGAACGCGATAAAGCGCTGGTCGAAGAGGAGGGAGAAGCTCCTGGCCGACATAAAGACGCTCGAGGCAAGCAGGAATGAGCTCGTCGTGAAGCTCGGCGAGATTGACAGGCGCTATTCCCTCGCGAGGGAGGAGTTTGACAAGGTCGTCGAGGAGCTTGAGGAGGCTAAAAAGGGCCTCTACATGAAGGAGAGCGAGATTGAGAAGTTCACCGAGGAAATCGAGAGGGCCAGAACGAGGATAACGCAGGCCAACCTTAAGAGAAACGCCCTCCGTGAGAGGATTGAGGAAACCAAGAGGGCCCTTGAGGAGAAGCGCTCCGAGCTCTCTGAAGTCGAAGGAAAGCTCTCGAAGGTGGAAGCGAGGCTCAGGAAGCTTGAAAAGGAGCTCGAGGAGAAGACAAAGAAGCTCAGGAAGCTCGAGCCCGAGCTTGCAAAGGCCAAGGAGGAGCTCATAAAGGCCGAAGCCCAGAGGGAAGTCCGCGGAAACAGGGCTGTGGAGTTCCTTAAGAAGAGCAACATCCCCGGTTTATACGGCACGCTCGGCGAGCTGATAACCGTTAAGGACGGGAGATATGCCCTAGCGGTTGAGGTGGCCCTCGGAGGGAACTACGATAACGTTGTCGTTGAGGACGACAGGGTGGCCGAGAGGGCCATAAAACTCCTCAAGGAGAGGAAGCTCGGAAGGCTAACCTTCCTCCCGCTCAACAAGATAAAGCCCCGCTCGATGCGCGAGAGGCCGTCCCTCGGGATCCCCGCCATGGACGTCGTGAGCTACGACCCGCGCTTCAGGAACGCGGTGGCTTACGCCCTCGGCGACACCCTCATCGTCGAGGACATGGACGAAGCGAGGAGCGTCGGCATAGGGAAGGTCAGAATGGTAACCCTCGGCGGTGAGTTGCTCGAGAGGAGCGGTGCAATAACGGGCGGTCATTACAGGCCACGGGGCAGGCTCGGGGTCAACGTTGATGAGATTAAGGCGAAGGTGGAGAGGCTTGAGCGCGAGAAGGAGGCACTTGAGGCGGAGGTAAACTCGCTGAAGGCCGAGAGGAAGGGGATAGAAAATACTCTCTTCGAGCTCCGCATGAGGAAGAGCGAGCTGTCGAAGGACTTGCAGGTTCTCCAGCGCGACCTTGAGAGACTTCTTGCAGAGGACAAGTCCCTGAAGGAGGAAATCGAGGAGAGCGAGAAGCTCATAGAGACCCTCACCGCGAAAATCGACGAGGCAAAGGGCGAGATGGCAAAGCTCCGCGGAAGGATTGAAAGGCTCGAGAAGAAGAGGGAGAAGCTCAGGAAGGCCCTCGACAACCCCGAGGCGAGGGAGCTGAACGCGAGGATTAGAGAAGTGGAAGGGCAGATTGCGAAACTCAAGGAGGAGCTCAGCAGGGTCGAGAGCAAGCTCGAGAGCCTTGAGAGCAGGATAAACGAGGAACTGCTCCCGAGGAAGGCCGACCTCGAGGAGGAAATCGAGGGCCTAATCAACAGGATAAACGCCCTCCAGGCCAACATAAAGGAGAACGAGGAAGCGATAAAGAGGTTCGAGGCCGAGCTCGAGGAGCTGAAGAAGGCCGAGGAGAACGTGAAGGACGAACTGAAGGAGCTCCGCGAGAGGCGCGAGAGGCTGAAGAAGGAGATAGCCGAGCTGAGGAAGGAGAAGGACGAGCTGAGCTCGAAGCTCCAAGAGCTCAGGATAGAGGCCAACACCCTCAAGATAAAGCTCGCGCAGGCCGAAACGACGCTCAAGGAGAAGAGGGCCGAGCTCAAGCACTTCGACGCGAAGCTGATTAAGTCGATAAAGGAAATCCCGCTGGAGCTTGAGGCCTTGAGGGAAGAGATTGAGCGCATGGAGGAGGAGATACGCGCCCTCGAACCGGTTAACATGAAGGCCATTGAGGACTTCGAGGTCGTCGAGCGTCGCTACCTCGAGCTCAAGAGCAAGCGCGAGCAGGTTCTGGCCGAGAAGGAGAGCATAGAGGAGTTCATAGAGGAGATAGAGGGCCAGAAAAAGCAGGTGTTCCTCCAGACGCTCGAGGCGATAGCGAAGAACTTCTCGGAGCTCTTCGCCAAGCTCTCGCCGGGAGGAGAGGCCAAGCTAATCCTCGAGAATCCGGAGGACCCGTTCGCGGGTGGCCTTGAGATTGAGGCGAAGCCGGCAGGTAAGGACGTGAAGAGGATTGAGGCAATGAGCGGTGGCGAGAAGGCGATAATCGCTCTGGCCTTCGTCTTTGCGATACAGCGCTACAAGCCCGCCCCGTTCTACCTCCTCGACGAGATAGACGCGCACCTCGACGATGCAAACGTCAAGCGCGTGGCGGATTTGATTAAAGAGGCATCGCAGGAGAGCCAGTTCATTATAATAACCCACCGTGACGTCATGATGGCCAACGCCGACAGGATAATCGGGGTTGCCATGAGGAACGGCGTCTCAAAGGTCGTCTCGCTCAGCCTCGAGAAGGCCAGGAAAATCCTCGAGGAAATCAGGCGGAGAAGCGACGAGGAGCACAGGGAGATGTTCGGCCGTCTGGAGGGCTGACGATGGAATCGAGAAGGGAAGAGGAAATCACCCCGATTGACATACTGCTCCAGCTCGTCCAGATGGGGCGCGTTGACCCCTGGAACATCGACATCGTTGATTTGACCGAGAAGTACATTCAAAGGCTCAGGGAGATGAAGGAGCTCGACCTCCGCGTTTCAGCGAGGGCAATCCTAGCGGCTTCAATCCTCGTCAGAATGAAGAGCGAGGCTTTACTCTACGAGGGAGAGGAGAACGAGAAGGAAGAAGAGGAAGAGAGGATTCGCGTCGAGGTTGAGCCCTTAGCGCCTCCTCTCAGGAGGGTGGAGCGCTACTACACCTTCGACGACCTCCTTGAGGCGCTGATGGACGCGCTTGAGGAAGCCGAGAGGAGGAAGCCGAGGAAGAGAAAGCGCGAGGAGATTGATGAGGAGGTTTTCGTAGTTGACGACTTCCGCGTTGACATCGAGAAGCACGTCAACAGGCTCTACGAGATAGTCAGGAAGCTCTACGAGGAGACGAGAAAGCCCATAAAGTTCTGGGATTTGGTCTTCGACAACACACCTAAGGTCATCGCGAGGACCTTCCTCTACCTACTCTTCTTAGCGAACATGGGCAAGGTCGACCTCGTTCAGGAGGAGCCCTTCGGGGAGATACTGGTCGTGCCAATGGTTGAGACCGCAAAGAGCGGGAGCTAGACCCTTTCCTTTACCCACTTTAGAAACTCCACAGGGGTCATAACCCAAATTCCTCTCTCGGCAATATAGTCTGAGACGTTCCACGTGAGTATTACTACAAAAGGGTTAGGACGTACCTGTTAACCCCTCCAGAACGGATTAGTGAAGCGAAGACAACGTTGGTGTCCACAACTACAGCGATTTCCATGCGCCCTTCCCCACCTTCCGAGAAAGCTCCATTGCATCTTGGAGCTCGAGTTCAGAATTCATGGATATCGCCTCAAGAACGAGAAACCGCTGGACAGCCCTAACTAAGCGTTCCTCAGGAACGCCCCTGATTCGCGCCAAGGTTTTGAACTCCGGAGGAATTGGAACCTCGACCTTTCGAAACGATGCATCGCTCTCGATGCTCAATCCCCTTCACCCAACTAAGTTTCACTCGATTCCCTATTAACCTTTTCCCGCTCCCGTCTTTTCGCCGGCCTCAGAGTTATTGCGAGTAAGGGCTCCTCGCTCCCGATGTAGAGGTTTCGCTTTTCCCTGTTGAGGTAGAAGCAGTAAATGCCGTCTGGAATCTCAGAAAGGAACTTGAGCGAAGACGTTTCCCTCGCGAGCCTCTTATCCGGAAAGACGCACCGATAGGTTCCTTTCAATTCCTTCACGCGCTCACGGATTTCATCGAGGCGAAGCCTCTCGCAGTCGAGCCTGGCACAGACGAGGCTCTTCCTTCCGTCGGTGAAGATTACAACGCGCTCGTTGATGTCAATCCTCCGCGAGCGGTCGAGAAACGCCCAGAGTTCCGAGTAGACCCGCTCAAGCTTCCTCCTCTTTGCCAGTCTTTTCACGAGCCTTTCCTCTGCGTGCCTCGTCAGGAGCATGTTCACACCTCCACACCTAGTTGAAAAAGCCATTGGGCATCTGCATAGATACCTACATATGCAGGTTCTGACTAACGAGAAAAGTATTTAAGGATTCAAACGAAAAACCGAGTGATGAAGGCGAGAACCTACGTGCTCCTCTTCGTACTGTTTGCACTGGTCGATGCCCTTACAACGTGGTTCGGGGTTAGGTTGGGCTTTGCTGAAGCCAACGGGGTAATAGCTGAGAGACTCAGGAACCCGGCGCTCTTTTTCGGCAGCTACGCTCTCTTCACGGCACTCGGGGCCAGTGTCATAGCGATTTCAATCAGATTGGAAAAGCTCAGCCCCGCTTTCAAACTTATCGCACTCGGAATGGTGCTCTTGAAGGCGGTTCCCGCCGTTAACAATCTCATTCTCCTCGCAGGCATCTCAAAGTCGAGCGTTATTGCCACGACTGTTGGGCCACTGTTGAGGGTAGCACTTCCATGACAGTCGGCACTTCTAAGCCCCAACAGGGCATTTCTTCAACAACGCCACACTCGGAAAGCTTTTATGGTTCCCCACCGAAGGGCTCAACATGTCCTATCTTCGCAGGGATTTAATCGAGCCCCGCGTTTACCAGGAGGTAATCTACGCCCGCTGTAAGGAGCGGAACTGCCTCGTCGTCCTGCCTACCGGCTTAGGAAAGACGCTCATAGCGATGCTCATAGCCGATTACAGGCTTTCGAAGTACGGGGGAAAGGTTCTCTTCTTAGCTCCGACCAAACCACTGGCGATGCAACACGCCGAGAGCTTCAGGCGACTCTTCAACCTTCCGCCCGAGAAGATTAACGTCCTCACCGGCGAGCTTTCCCCCGAGAAGCGCGCCGAGCTGTGGAGGAAGAGCGTTGTCATTACCGCGACGCCCCAGACCGTTGAAAATGATATCCTAACCGGGAGGATTTCGCTTGAGGACGTCGTCCTGCTCGTCGTCGATGAGGCTCACAGGGCCGTTGGCAACTACGCCTACGTCTTCATAGCGAAGGAGTACCTTAAGACCGCCAAACATCCCCTCGTCCTCGGATTAACTGCATCGCCCGGTAGCGACGAGGAGAAGATTCGCGAGATAGTTGAGAACCTAGGGATAGAACGCATAGAAATCAGAACCGAGAGCTCGCCGGACGTCAAGCCCTACGTCCAGAAGATAGCCTTCGACTGGGTTAAGGTCGAACTGCCGGGAATCTACAAAGATGTAAGAAAAATCCTGCGCGAGATGCTCAAGGATTCCCTAAAACCCCTCGCCGATGCCGGGCTTGTGAGCTCCTCTTCGCCAGACATCTCGAAGAGGGAGGTCCTTCAGGCGGGCTCGAAGATAAACCAGGCGATGGCCAAAGGCGACTACTCCATCGGCTACCTCAAGAAGCACCAGGCCAAGGCCATGAAGCTCCACCACGCGATTGAACTTTTGGAGACCCAGGGACTAACTGCACTCAGGAGCTACCTCAAGAAGCTCCGCGAGGACCGCTCGAAGTCCGGTAGAGAACTCATGGAAGACCCGCGCATGAGGAAGGTCACCTACCTCCTCGTTCAGGCGAAGGAACTTGGCCTCGACCACCCGAAGATGGAGAAGCTGAAGGAGCTTATCCGGAAACAACTTGAGAAAAAGCCGGACTCTAAAATAATCGTTTTCACGAACTACCGCGACACGGGCAGGAAGATAGTTGAGGAGCTCAAGGAGATGGGCATCTCGGCGGAGCGCTTCATAGGACAGGCGAGCAGGGGAACGGACAGGGGGATGAGCCAGAGGGAGCAGAAAGAAGTCCTAGACAGGTTCTCGCGCGGTGAGTTCAACGTTTTAGTTGCCACGAGCGTCGGTGAGGAGGGGCTGGATGTTCCCGAGGTGGATTTGGTCGTCTTCTACGAGCCCGTGCCTTCAGCAATAAGGAGCATACAGCGCCGCGGCAGAACAGGAAGACACAGGCCCGGAAAGGTGGTAATCCTCATGGCCAAGGGGACGCGCGACGAGGCCTACTACTGGAGCTCCCGGAGGAAGGAGAAAGGCATGTTCGAGGCGATAAGGAAAGTCGCAAGGGAGCTTGAATCAAAGCTTGAGAGGGAATCAAAAGGCCGGGAGAGGGTTGAGATGGGGAAGGGGAGGATAACTTCCCTTGACGCGTTTCTAAAGGTTGGCAGGGTCAAGAAGGCCGGGAGCGGGGAAAAGGCAGAAGAACCGGAGAAAAAGGCCGAATCAAAAGCCCTGCAGATTCAAGATGAGAAAAAAGCTGAGAGCAAGAGCGGGGAAATCCCGGTTAAACCCATCTTCGTGAGGAAACCGAAGGGAATAGTAGTCTACGTTGACTCGCGCGAGCTAAGGAGCGGGGTGCCGAAGATTCTGAAGGAGCTTGGGGCTGAGATTGAGGTCAGAACCCTCGACGTTGCCGATTACGTCGTCAGCGAGGAGGTGGGAATAGAGAGGAAGAGTGCCAACGACTTCATACAGTCAATCATAGACGGCAGGCTCTTCGACCAGGTTGAGAGGCTTAAGAGGGCCTACGAGAAGCCCGTAATAATCATCGAGGGAGAGCTCTACGGCATCAGGAACGTCCACCCCAACGCGATTAGGGGAGCCATAGCCTCGGTAACCGTTGACTGGGGTGTTCCGGTGCTCTTCTCCTCGGGGAAGGAGGAAACGGCCCATTTCATTTACCTCTTAGCTAAACGCGAGCAGGAGGAGCGGAAGAAGGAAGTGAGGCTGAGGAGCGAGAAGAAGGCCCTAACCCTGGCTGAGAGACAGCGCCTAATCGTTGAGGGCCTTCCAAACGTCTCCTCGACGCTGGCCAAGCGCCTGCTGAGGCACTTCGGCAACGTCGAGCGGGTATTCACAGCAACGGAAGAGGAGCTCAAGGAGGTCGAGGGGATAGGCGAAAAGAAGGCGAGGGAGATAAGGAAAGTCATAACCGCCCCCTACGTTGAGGACGAGGGGTGAAGGACTACCCTCAGAACCGGGAGCCTGTCCTGATACCACGTCAGGTTCTCGATGTTGAAGAACCATACGTCGGCGTTGATGTCGTAGGGGATTCCGGCGTTCCAGAGGGCCGAGGCCATAACCTTTCCGAAGTCCTCGTCAGCCTGAATCGGGCACTGAACGCTTTTATCCTTCTTTGAAAACCAGAACGGCCTCCACGCACCAACCCACGTGGGAATTCCGGTCTTTTTCGACCAGTTGAGGGCGGCGTTTATCGCGCTCTCTATTAAGGTCATGTTGTAGGTGCAGTGCTTCGGGCCGCCCGCGTAGACGTGCCACTCGGCGAGGGTGTAGCCGTCGTTGGTAACGTTGAGGTAATTGAGGTAGAAGGGGCTTGAAACCCGCACAGGGGTTACGAAAACGAGCCGGTAGGGGTCGATTTTTCTGATTTCGGCTATCGTCTGAGCGTAAACCTTGTTGAGGACGTTGGGATAGTCTTTTATCGGCCCACTCGACTCGATGAGGAGGTCGTAGGAAAGAAGGTAGGAGGTTCCTTTGAAGTACTCGGCGACGGTCTTCCACCAGAGGATGAAGTGCTCCTGGGCCTTCTCGCTCGTCGGGTCGTTCCTCAGCTCCGGTGCCGTATATGTGATAATTGGGATAAGGCCGGCTTTGAGTGTGTCGTTGACTATCTCGCCGAGCTGGACCAACGCGGTTTTGTTGTTCACGACGTCAGCTTCTACCCTTATCCTGACGTTGGAGAAGCCAGCTTTCTTGAAGTATTCTGGCACGTTCACACCCTTCGAGCGCCAGTAGAAGTAGTAGCGGTGAACCCTCGCGAAGCTCATCCAGTCAACGTCGATTCCAACGCCCAGGAGCTTCTCGTACTGCTGAGCCGTTATAGGCTCTTCTCCGAGCGATTGCGTGGACCAATTAGTGGCCGGGGCAACGGTGTGATTAGGAGCCCGGTTTTCAACGACCTTGGCGTGTATGCTCCAAAGGAACGCGAGGAGGACGAGGAGTAGGAGCGCGACGCCGAGCCTCTTCATGAGATTCAATACACAACATGAGAGGATTAAGCTTTTGGTACAACTCTCTAGAGCTTTCAATTCTCCTCGAGTCTTATTGCAACGGCCTTGCTGAGTTTGATAATCTACAGGCCATCATCGCTTTCAATTCTCCTAGAGTCTTATTGCAACTGACACGGTGGGCTTTAGGGTCCTATACGTAGTTCGCTTTCAATTCTCCTCGAGTCTTATTGCAACTCACCCTCACCGTGAACGTGAAAAACGAGACAATACTTTCAATTCTCCTCGAGTCTTATTGCAACTGAACTGCATTGCTTCAGGCGTGTCTTTGGCATCTATCTTTCAATTCTCCTCGAGTCTTATTGCAACAGGGCGTGAAACTCGCCCTTTCGTCCAGAGGAGAAATAAGAACGCCCCAATATTTAAGCATTTCTGAAAAAGCCACTATAAAATCCATCAGAGGCCCTGAATTCAAGCGGTGAGGGAACACCGATTTTCAGGTAGAAGCAAGAGACTCACCAAAAAATCTGAGCCGAATAAATTTGATGGCATTCCCCTAAACGTTACCGGGACGATAGACAAAAACAAACGATTATAACAGCACTAAATTGAACAGGGCACGATTTCAGTTGGGATTGGCAAAATTCACGGACTCAAAACGTCCTGCCCTTCTTTTCGAAGAAAATTCGTCACATCAAATCCAGCAAAATATTATAGATGGTTACATTTTTTGGAGACCCAAAATCCAACCCCCTGGTTGTTTCCAAGCTCCAAATAAGGAAACAGAGCCAATCAAACATAGAACTCAAAGAAGGCCTTGCCTCAGCGTGATAACACATCAAAGCCAAGCTCCCTGAGCTTCCATATTATCTCCATCGGGAAGCCCACGACGTTATAGTAGTCCCCCTTAATCCACTCGACGAAGAGGCCCGCCTTTCCCTGAATTCCATAGGCTCCGGCCTTGTCCATCGGCTCGCCCGTTCTTATGTAAGCCCAGATTAGCTCGTCGTCAAGGTTTCTGAACTTGACTTCAGTCGTCACGAAACCGGTTATCTCCCTTCCCTCGTGGATTATGCAATAACCGGTCGTGACGCGATGAACCCTTCCGCTGAGGAGCTTGAGCATCTCGTAGGCTTCATTCTCGTCCCCTGGCTTTCCAAGGATTTTTCCGTCGATGCTAACGACTGTGTCAGCCCCGATGACCGTTCCGCCGGTCCGGGAGTAAACCTCCCGCGCCTTCAGCCTCGCAAGCTCGACGGCACATTCCTCTGGAACAGTGCTGGAACACTTCTCCTCGGCGTTGCTCGGGATTACGTGAAAGTCAGCGATGAAGCGCGACAGTATCTCCCGTCTCCTCGGTGAAGCCGACGCCAGAACGAGCATTCACTCACCCCCAAACGTTAAAAGGAAAGCGCCCAAGTTGAACGGGCGATGACGATAATTTCGCTAGCTGAACCGTGATGAGTACCCTCGCAACCGAGCCTAATCGAGGCACTCCTCTATTGCCTCAACTATGCACTCAACGTCCCTCTCGAACTCGAGAACCGAACAGCGGTTCCCGTCTATCGGCGGGCAGTTCTCGGCTATTCTCCTCAGCTTGACGTGGACGATGCCCTTCCTGCCGTCCTTCTCGAGCGTGTACTTCCGGTAGAGAACGTCGCAGTCCTCGCCCTCAAGCTCCTCGACGCTCGCGTTGAAGTTTGCCTTTATGACCCTGTCAACGCCGTTCACTATCTCCATCGCTATGTCGTAGCTCCTGTCCCCGATGACCATCGGAGGGCAGATGTGCTCCATGTTGTGTTTATCGAACTTGTGGAAGCTCTCCGGAATGATAACGACGTCGTACTTCATGGACACCACCAAAAAGAATTGGAAGGGGCATTAAAAAAGCTTTGGACTTCAGGTGCTGGCCCAGATTGGTATGCCAGCCTGGATGAGCCTCTTGAGTTCCTTGCCAATCGGCGTGCTCTTGCTGACCTTGACAAGGCCTTTCTTGCTCGGCGTCGCGGTGAAGACGTACTGCTCACCACCGTAGAACTTGAGCGGTTTCTTCGCGTAGTCGGGCGAGACGCGAAGGACAATCGTTTTCTTCTTTTCCTCGACCTCGACGGGTATCTTCTCCTTGGGCTTTTCAGCCTCGCGCTCGGCGAAGCTCTTGACGTCTATGCTTATGCCTATCCTCTTCTCCAGCTCTGTGATGCGCTTGCCCTTCTTGCCTATGATTGCCGGAATGTCGAACTCGTCGGCGTAAATCACGGCCTTGTGCGGGCTGACTACCTCGACCTCGGTGTAAACATCGGGCAGGAACTTCTTAATTTCCTGCTTGAGCCTCTTCTCGGCGAGTCTCAGTGCAGGGGCCTTCTCCTCCTTCTTAACCGGGACGACGCTTATCTCCTCGCCGTAGGTGTAGATTTCGTACTCAAGTTCACCCGTCTCGAAGTCCCTAACCTCTATGACCGGCCTCGCGAGGTCCTCCTCCTTCATCCCACTCGGGACCTTGACGAGGTACTCGAGCGTCAGAACCTTCGCAACTCTGCCCGCCTTGATGAAGAGAACCGTATCGACTATCTGCGGTATCATTCCGAGCTCGACCCTTCCAATGAAGCGCTGAATGGCGTCTATCGGCTTCGTCGCGTGAACCACTCCAACCATTCCGACGCCAGCCAGACGGAGGTCGGAGTAAATCTTGAAGTCGCTCGTCTTCCTCATCTCGTCGAATATCGTGTAGTCCGGCCTCACGAGAAGCAGTATGTCGCCGGTGAGCTCCATCTTACCGTTTAGAGCGGTGTACTGCGTTATCTCCTCGCTCACCTGCAGGTCCCTCGGCTTCTCCATCGTCTTCACTATCTTGCCCATGCTCGCGTACCACTCAGCTAAAGCCTGGGCGAAGGTCGTCTTTCCTTCACCGGGCGCACCGGCGATGAGTATTCCCTCGGCCTTGTCCTTGAGCCTCTCCAACAGCCTCTCGCTCAGCTCGTAGTCCTCTATGCTGAGTTTTTTAACCGGCCTGACGGCGGTAATCTCAATCCTGTCGGCGAAGGGCGGCTTGGCTATGACGATACGGTAGTTCCTGAGCTGGACGACGGTAGCTCCCGGCTCGTCGAGCTCTATGAAGCTGTCTGGTTCCCTCTTCGCCCTCTCGACTATGTCGTCGGCTATCTCCTCCAGCTCCTCGTCGCTCAGCGGTTCGTCGCGGATTGGAACGAGCCTCCACTCGCCGGGCTTCCCCTTCTTGGCGAGGGGCTTAACCCCTGCCTTGAGGTGGACGCTCATCGTCGTCTCGTCGAAGAAGTCCTCGAGGCGGTGGCGAACCTCCTTCTTGGCGGTTAAATAAATCACGTCGATGCCCTTGGCTATCGCAATGTCCCTCTGCACCTGGTCGCCGGTTATCAGGGTGGCGTTGAGCTGTTTTGCCGTCTCACGGACCATGTGGTCTATCTCGCCGGCCTTGGCTCGTCTAATCTGCCAGAGCTCCGGCCTCTCGCCGTAGAACTCGAGGAGTATCTCTCCCCTGTCGGCCATGTCGCGGAGCTTTTTGAGCTCCTCAAGGCCCGTATGGCCTATCGCCTTTCCCTCGTTGGCCTGGTGTTCTATCTCGGCTATGACCGCTTCAGGAACAACGACCTTGACCTTCTCGTCGAGGGTTGAGAGGAACTGCGTTAGTCTTCCATCAACTATCACGCTCGTGTCTGGAACGAACACTCTCATCTCTCTCACCGCTCTTCGCTGAGGCTAAAGGTTCATAAAGGTTTAGGCTAACCTTAAAGGGGTGGGATGATGGGCCGATTAATCTCGATTGCGAGCGGGAAGGGTGGAACCGGGAAAACGACCACCACCGCGAACCTTTCGATAGCACTCGGCAAGATGGGCTACAAGGTTCTGGCGATTGACGCCGACCTGACGATGGCAAACCTGAGTCTCGTCATGGGAATAGACGACGCTGAGACGACGATTCATGACGTTCTGGCTGGAACGGCCCAGATTAATGATGCAATCTACGCGACGAGCTACGATAACGTTTACCTCGTTCCTGCTGCCGTTGACTGGGAACACGTCATAAGGGCCGACCCAAGGCGATTGCCTGGCACGATAAAGCCCCTCAAGCCCCACTACGACTTCATCATCATTGATTGCCCCGCGGGGCTCCAGATGGACGCGATGAACGCGATGATGAGCGGGGAGGAGGTAATCCTCGTCACGAACCCGGAAATCTCGTGCATAACCGACACCATGAAGGTTGGAATCGTCCTCAAAAAGGCTGGTCTGGCCGTTCTCGGCTTCGTCCTGAACCGCTACGGCAGGAGCGACAACGACATCCCTCCAGACGTTGCAGAGGAGGTCATGGAGGTCCCACTTTTGGTCGTCGTTCCGGAGGACCCGAAGGTCAGGGAGGCGACGCTTGAGGGAGTCCCCGTCGTCGAGTACGCCCCCGACTCCGACGGCGCGAAGGCCTTCTACGAGCTGGCCGAGACGGTCGTGAGGATAGCTGGCTTCAAGGCGAGGGTGATGGGATGATTCTGGCCTTCATTGGCACCGCGGGGAGCGGGAAGACAACCCTAACGGCCGAGTTCGGAAAGTATCTTGAGGAGAACGGCTACTCGGTCTCGTACGTCAACCTCGACACGGGCGTTAGAAAGCTCCCCTACCGGCCGGACGTCGATGTGCGCGACGATGTGACCGCGTGGGAGCTCATGGAAGAAGGTTTGGGCCCGAACGGGGCGATAGTCAGGAGCTACGACCTCCTCGTTCCGAAGGTCAATGACTACGCCGAAAGAATCAGGGAGCTCGACGGGAGAAGCGACTATGTCCTAATAGACACCCCCGGCCAGATGGAGACGTTCCTCTTCCACGAGTTCGGGGTAAAGCTCATGGAGGCCTTCCCCGACGCCCTCGGCGTCTACCTCTTCTCGCCGGAGATACTGAGGAAGCCGACCGACTTCTGCTTCGCGCTCTTCTTCGGCCTCATGATAGACCTAAGGCTCGGCGTAACGACCGTTCCGGCGCTGAGCAAGATTGACACGGCCAACGCCGACGAGCTGAGGAAGTACCTCGACGATATTGAATACCTTACGGCGAGGCTCAAGCTCGAACCCTCAACCCAGGGGCTTTTAGCGTACAAGCTCTGCTCAACACTTCCGGAGCTGGCGCCGCCAACGAGAGTTCTCTACATCTCGGCCAAAACGAGGGAAGGCTTTGACGAACTTGAGACGGTGGCTTATGAGCATTACTGCACCTGTGGAGACCTGACGTGAACGGGCGTTCAAGGAACGCTCTTTTCCCTGCAAACTCTCCCAAGTGGAAAGGGCGAAGGCTTTTCTCCTCCATCTCGAAGGAAGATGGGTGAGAGCATGTGCCTTATCGCCGGTGGAATCGGTGAGGTCAGGGAGAGGCTCATAAGGATGGCCTTAGCCGGAAAGCACCGCGGGCCAGACAGCTTCGGCGTCTGGACGGACGGGGGAGTGCTCAAGTCGAGCGACTTCTCAAGGCTGGACGAGGTTCCAGACGGAAAAATAGGCCTCCTCCAGTGTAGGCTGGCCATGACCGGTTCAAAAACCTTCACACAGCCCTTCGTTAACGAGTTAGCTCTCGTTCACAACGGCGAAATCTACAATCACTTCCAGATTCGGGCGTTCCTTGAGGGGAAGGGCGTTTCCTTTGAGAGCGACGTTGACACGGAAGTAATACTTCGCCTAATCGAGTTTTTGAAGGAAAGGGGTTTGAGCTTCCCCCACGCGGTTAAGGAGGCAATGCGCTGGCTTGAGGGCGACTACGCGGTGGCCTTCTCAGATGGGGAGAGGATTTACCTGTTCAGGGACCCAATGGGGATACGACCCCTTTACTTCTCACCCAACGGCTTCTTCGCCAGCGAGAAGAAGGTTCTCTGGGCGGTTGGGGAGAAAGCAATTCCGGTCGAGCCCGGCGAGCTCGTCGTTCTGGGAGACGGAGTCCGGCGCGCGAGGCTGTTCTCACTGGAGTGCCTGAAGGGAAAGCCCCTCCCCGGGGAGAGCGTTCTAAGAGGACTCGAAAACGTCCTTGACTACGCGGTAAAGCTTAGAAGCGCCCAAAGGACGGGAATCCTCTTCTCCGGCGGGCTTGACAGCACGCTCATTGCTTATCTCGCGTCGAGGCACTCAGACGTCGTCCTCTACACCGCCGGAACAGAGGACAGTCCGGACTTGGAGTGGGCGAGGAAGGTTTCCGACCACTTCGGCTGGGAGCTGAGGGAGAGGGTTTTCGACTTGGACGACGTGGAAGAGGCCATCAAAAATGTCATCTTCGCCATCGAGGAGCCGAACCCGATGAACCTTGCCATAGGGGTTCCCCTCTACTTCGCCACCGGGCTCGCTAAAATGGACGGTGTAAAGGTTCTCCTGAGCGGACAGGGGGCGGACGAGCTCTTCGGGGGCTACGCGAAGTACATCGAGAGGCCGGAGCTCATGTGGGAGGACCTGCTCAACATAGCCGAGCGGAACCTCGCGCGCGACGACAAGATAGCGATGCTCAACGAGGTCGAAGGACGCTTCCCGTTCCTCTCGCTCCCGGTCGTTGGCATAGCCCTGAGAACCCCGGGCGAGCTCAAGATATCCGGAGGGGAGAGAAAGGTAGTCCTCAGGAGGCTCGCTTTAAGGCTCGGAGTCCCGGAGTGGATAGCAAACCGGGAGAAGAAGGCCGCTCAATACGGTAGCAGGGCGCAGAAGCTCCTTGAAAAGCTCGCGAAGAGGGAAGGCCTCTCGCTGAGAGAATTTGCCGAAAGGCTCTTCCGCGAGACATTTCCAAACGCTTTTTAACCCCCTTTTCCAATCCAGGCACATGAGAGTCCTCATGGTCGGCCACTATCCACCGCACGGCGGGGGCGTCGCGAGGCACCTTGACAATCTCGTTCGAGAGCTGAGAAAGAGGCACGAGGTCCACGTTCTCACCTACGGCCCGGTCGAGCCGAGGGACTTCGAGAAGGACCTGGTTCATCAGGTCAGGGTTCCACCGGTTTACGGGCTGAGGGGGACGAGCTTCGCGTTTTTAGGTGCGAGGAAGATAGTTCAACTCCACCGGCGCTTCGGGTTCGATATAATCCACGCCCACTTCGTTGGAACGACCAGCTTCGCCGGAGTTCTGGCGAAAGAACGGCTTAACCTTCCGCTCGTCGTTACCGCCCACGGAAGCGATTTAGAGCACACTGCAAAGCTGACGCTTGGAAGGTTTTACGTCAGGAGAAGCCTTGAGAGAGCTGATGCTGTCATAACAGTCAGCCACTACCTCGCCAAGCTCGCCCAGAGGCGGGGGGCCGGAAACGTCAGGGTAATCCCCAACGGTGTCGAAGAGATGGAGGAAATCCCGGCGGAGAGGAGGTACATCACCTTCATCGGGGCGCTCAGGGAGTACAAGTCGCCCGAAACCTTCATCGAGCTCGCGAGGCACTTTCCGGGGGAAGAGTTTCTCGTCGTTGGCGACGGCCCGCTGAGAAAGAAGCTTAAAGAGAAAGCTCCGGGCAACGTCCGTTTCCTCGGCTATAGGAGGGACGTGAACAGAATTCTATTGGAGAGCAGGCTACTCGTCCTCCCCTCGAAGAGAGAAGGCTTCGGCCTCGTGATTTTGGAGGCAAACTCCCTTGGAGTTCCGGCCGTTGGAAGGCGCGTCAGTGCTATTCCAGAGCTGATACGCGAGGGAAAGAACGGGCTGACCTTTGAAAGCTTTGACGGGCTCGTTGAGGCCGTAAGAACGCTCCTCGAGCCGAAGGTGAACCGGAAGGCCGGGACAATCGGAAGGCGCGTCGCCCGGTTTTACTCATGGGAGAAGGTCGCGAGGGAGGTTGAAGCCCTTTACGAGTCCCTCACGGGATAGGTTTTTAACGGCTTTTTTAGGGATTTCCACGGGTGAGAGCATGACGATTGTGATAAACACGCGAGACGGCCTCGACGAGAGGAAGATTAAAGTCGCCGGGAGGCTCATCATAGAGGGAAAGCTCGTTGCCTTTCCGACTGAGACAGTTTACGGCCTTGGAGCCGACGCGCTGAACGAAAACGCCGTGAGAAGGATTTTCGAGGCCAAGGGAAGACCGGCCGACAACCCGCTCATAGTCCACATCGCAGATTTCAACGACCTTAAGAAGCTCGCGAGGGAGATTCCAGAGGAGGCCAAGCTCCTGGCGGAGAAGTTTTGGCCGGGGCCCCTAACCCTCGTCCTGCCGAAGAGGGAAGAGGTTCCGCTCGTTACAACTGGAGGACTCGACACCGTTGCCGTAAGAATGCCGGCCCACCCGATAGCGCTCGCACTGATAAGGGCCAGCACGCCTATCGCGGCGCCTTCCGCCAACATAAGCGGGAAGCCGAGTCCAACCCTGGCAGAGCACGTGGTCGATGACTTCTACGGCAGGATAGAGGCGATAATCGACGGCGGACCAACATGGGTAGGTGTCGAGTCGACGGTGATAGACATCAGCTCCGAGAGGCCGACGCTCCTTCGGCCCGGTGGGTTGCCCCTTGAGGAGATTGAGAAGGTCATCGGCCCGGTCGAGATTCACCCGGCGGTTAAGGGGAAGGCCGTTGACCTCGCGAGGGCGCCGGGAATGAAGTACAGGCACTACTCGCCGAACGCCCCGGTTGTGGTGGTCGAGGGGCCGAGGGAGAAGGTTAGAGAAAAGATTGAGGAACTCGTTGCGGAGTACCGCTCTAAGGGCTACCGCGTGGGAGTAATGGCCACCGAGGAGTTCGAGGCCGACGAGTTCTTCCACCTTGGAAAAACTGTCGAGGACGTTGCCAGAAACCTGTTTAGGGCTCTTAGGGAGCTCGACAGACGCGGTGTTGATGTAATAATCGCGGAGGGAGTCGAGGAGCGGGGCCTAGGTCTAGCAGTCATGAACAGGCTGAGGAAGGCTTCGGGTTACCGAATAATCCGCGCTTAGGCAACGCTTAAATATTGCTTTCAAGTAAATCAACCCGATTCGAGTGGGTGGGGTGAGGACTTTGATTTCGCCGGGTATTGACTCTTCGCCTGAGGAACTTGAGGAGCTCGGGTTCAAATACATAGACAATGGTAAAGCCAAGGATGGGCTCAAACTAATCCTTCGAGCAGCCAAGGGGTACGAGGCGAGAGGGGATAAGGAAAACGCCGCGAGACTGTACCGTTATCTGGGCTACTTCCTCGCCAAGAGGGCCGGAATCGAGAAGGCTAGGCCCTCCCTCCTTAAGAGCGCTTACCTCTACATAGACCTTATCGAGGAGGAGATTTCAAAGCCAGAGGTTGATATTGACCGTCTCGACGACTATTGCTTCAGCGTCCTTGAAGCGTTTGCAACCCTCAACGACACCCGCTTGCTTGGCAAGTACTCCCTTGAGTTCGCCAACATATACGAGGACCTCGGAAACTCCTACGAGGAGGTGAGCGATGTAGCCCTCGCAATAAGGGCCTACGAGTCGGCGTTCCGCTACTACAGACTGGCAGGCTCTGAGGAAGAGGCGAGAAAGATTGCGGAGAAACTTATAAGCCTCTACGGCCAGATTGCTGAGACAAAACTCGGTGAAGGCGACGCTGAGGCGGCGGCAGACGCCTTTTACGAGCTGGCTCGCTACACGAAGGTCATATTCGGCTACGACGCCCACTTCAAGGAGATGATGGACACCGCCGCGAAGAACTACGAGAGGGCCAGCAAGCTGGCCTACTCCGAGGGGGACCTGAACGGGACCACTAGCTACCTCGTTAAGGCTCAGTACGCTTATCTGCTCGCGGGCAACAGCGGAAGGGCGAAGCTTATAGGGATTAACACCATCAGGATGCTCAACCAGGTCGTCAGCTCCCACCGCGCGTCTGGAAACGATAAGATGGCATCACAGAAGCTTATGGAGGCCACAGAGGCTCTGATAGGCGTCGGAAAGGTTGAGGAGGCAATGAATGCCTACAAGAGCGCCCTTGAGCTCGTCGGCGGACTCCAGCACAGAACCCGTGTAAGGCTCGCCGTTGCGAAGGTATACGCGTCCCAGAAAGGCTCGGTTGAGGTCCTCGACGAAATTGACGTAGTTGAGTTTCACCTGAAGAAGAACAACCTTCCAAAGGCATTCGAGGTCGCGGACAAGATACTCGAAAAGAGAGACGAGCTAACCGAGGTAAGAAGGAAGATACTGGAGGCGGAGGGACTCACTGAGTTCTGAGCTCTGCCCTTGGAATCGGAACGTGGTACGGAAGACGCATCTCCTTGGCTATGACCGCCAGCATTGGCGTCAGCTCGATGGAGAGGAAGTTGACGACTTCAACGAAGAGGAGGGAATCGACCTTCTTTTCGTCCTCCCATGTGTTCAGTATCTCATCAATCTTCTCCTTCTGAGGCGGCAGGTACATAAGGGCACCCTCAACAACCGCCTTAGCTATTTGGGGGTTGTATGAGACCTCGTACGTGAAGAGAACTTCGATTCCGTTTACCTTCCCGGTTGGGGTTCTAATTTCACCGAGGCGAAGCTCCCTGACCCTGGGAGATATCTTGACTTCAATCTCCCCTGGGGGAACGTTCTGGGCGTTTTTTTCCATCTCAACTTTTGTAATATTGTATCCCAGCACCGGCATCTTCTTTCACCACCTTGGATTTAGTCGGGCCGTATAAAACGCTATCGGTAGGCCTTTAAAAGTTCCCGCCGAAGTTCCGCCGATGCCGAGGGAAAAGGTTGTCCGCGTCTGGGACGAGAGGGAAATCATCTACACCCCAAAGCGGTGGCGCTACCTCTGGGAGAAGCGCGAGAAGGCCTTAGCCATAATGGAGCGTCTGGCACAGTTCGACCCCCTGCTCTACGGGAGCGTCGCGAGGGGCGACGTGAGGAGGGACAGCGACGTGGACATCTTCATCCCGATTAGGGTCCCGAGCTATCTCATAGAGCTGGCCCTGGAAGGCCTCGTGAGGAGAAGGAAGATAGTCATGGCAACCCCCTGGCACCTGATAAAGGGAGTGATTGAGATTGACGAAGAAACGACCGTGACGTTTCCCCTCATCGAGCCGACGGACAGGGAGCTGGACTTCTACCGCTGGGGAGGGGCCGTTGATTTGTGGGGCGTCAAAACGAAGGAGCGCGTTCCGGGCGTCAATAAGAAGCTGATTTTGATAATTCCCACCGAGAGGGGCCACGTCGAGCGCGAGGTGGTTGGAAGGGAGAGCGAGGTCGCCAAAACCCTCGGCGTTAGCGTTGACATAGTTACGGAGCGCGTTCACGTCCTCACGAGGAGGGACGCGATTGGAAGAACCGGGGTCTACCTCAACGAGGAGGTTCCGGACTGGATGACCTTTGAGGAGGCCTTGAAAATAATCGCCGACCGCGACCCGAACGTCAGGAGGAAGGTGAGGGAGCGGGGAGGGGTTTAGGGTCGGACTGTATGCAGTACATGAGTTTATAAAGGGTTGTACTGTATAGAGTACATGAGGAAGTATGTGGAGTAAGCTTGAAAATGGTGACTTCCTCTTTTGGTTTGCTGTAGCCATTGTAATGATACTGGCGGTTATCGCTGGGATAATGTGGGGAATTCAGTACGTTGGCCCACTTGCTACACTAGGAACAGTTATCATACTTGCGTTCCAAGCATGGTGCAATAAGCAAACTGCAGAGATTATGAGAGAGCAGGCAGGAATAATGAGACAGAATATGATACTCTCCTTGAAAAAGGAGCATACAGCACAGCTCCAGTATAAAGCTATAGAGCCTCTCAATGAAATATTCTCCAGACTAAAAATGGAGAACAATAAATTGAGAGTAGAAACGCCTAAAGAATCTGGGATAGAAGTCACAACTGTTGATGCCAGCTCCCTGCTTAATGGCAACTTGGAGAACAATGAAGACGCTTGGAGACTTCAACTCATAGCATTTGCGACCTCTGTTAATCCAAATTTGGATGTACACCTTTTGTATGACCTAGTGAAATATCATCTTCCTGAGAAGATTATAGCACATTTCAAAGGGCTAGTGCTTGCAACAGCAAACAGCGATGAATCCAGCTTTAACGAGCATCTGAACAATATAAAGGGAACACTGAATGCATTTAGAACCTTTATTATGCTTTCAGATGAGTGTCCATACATTAAAGGAGCCATGAATAAAAACGAGATTTCAGTGTTAATTGAACAAGTGCAAAAACTCAGGGAGAATATTAAAATTGAGACCAAAAAGAAGGAGAAATTCTACTACTGACAGCACTTCTCCTTCATGCTCGCGGGCAGAATCTCCTTGAAGCCCGTGTACTTCCAGAGGGCCTTCGGGAGCTTTACAACGCCCTCCTCCGTCTGGTGGTTCTCGAGTATCGCCACGATGGCCCTCGATGTCGCTATCGCCGTCGAGTTCAGCGTGTGGACGAACTTCGGCTTCTCGTGGGTCTTGTCGCGGAAGCGGATGTTCAAGCGCCTCGCCTGCCAGTCGGTACAGTTACTGGCAGAGACGACCTCCCTGAACTTGCCCTGACCCGCCATCCAGGCCTCGATGTCGTACTTTTTAGCCGCTACGTAACCCAAATCGCCGGTGCAGATGTTCACGACCCTGTAGGGAATCTCAAGCTCCTGGAATATCTCCTCGGCGTTGGCTATGAGCTTCTCGTGCCACTCCCAGCTCTCCTCAGGCCTCGAATAGACGAACTGCTCGACCTTGTGGAACTGGTGCACCCTGAAGATTCCCTTCGTGTCCTTTCCGGCGGTTCCGGCCTCCTTTCTGAAGCAGGGGCTAACGCCGACGTAGAGGAGCGGTAAGTCCTTACCGTCGAGGATTTCGTTGGCGTGCATGCCCGCTAACGGGTGCTCCGCCGTCGGAATCAGGTAGAGGTCCTCACCCTCAACCTTGTATATGACGTCCTCGAAGTCCTCGAAGGTCGTCGCCCCCTCCTCAACGAAGCGACGCACCATGTAGGGCGGGACAACCGGCGTGAAGCCCTTCTCGATGAGCTTGTCGAGGGCGAAGCGGATTAAGGCCAAATCCAGTATGACCAGCTCGTTGAGGAGGTAGTAGAATCTCGCACCGCTCACCTTCGCGGCCCTTTCAAGGTCCGCACCGCGGAGGAGCTCAAGCATGTCAACGTGGAGCCTCGGCCTCCAGCTCAAAACCTCGTACTCCATCTTTCCGAGGCTCTGCTCCTTGAAGGTCTCAAGGAAGCCCTCCCAGACCTTGGCCTTGCCCCAGAACCTAATCGGCACGTTGTCCTCGTCGCTCTCACCAACCGGAACGCTCTCGTGGGTGATGTTGGGCAGGCGCCATAGGTAGTAGTCTATTTTCTTCTTTAGGGCCTCAACCTCTTTCTCAAGCTCCTCAATCTGCTTCACTATCTCGTTGCTCCTCGCGAGGAGCTCTTCTATCGGCTCTCCAGCCTTCTTGCGCTTGCCTATCTGTATGGCAAGCTGGTTGCGCTCCTTCCTGAGCTGGTTGATTTTCTTCAGGTTCTCGCGCCACTTCCTGTCGAGTTCGAGGATTTCATCAACCCATTTGACCTTCTCGGTTTCGCCTCTCTTGATGAGGTCCTTTTTGACGACCTCGGGCTTTTCGCGGATGAGCTTTATGTCGAGCATAGCCAACACCTAACCAAAGAACGGGGAGGCCTTTAAAAAAGGTTTCCTAAGCTACACAACCACCTACACAAAAGCGCTATAAAAGCGCGCGCCGAAGTCCTCAGAGGGGCCGGCGCGATGAAAGCCTACTCGTCGCTTCTCCACAGGTACGAGCGCCTCTACGAGAGGGCCCTTGAGGAGGGCAACGCGGGAAAGGCGCGTTTCTTCGCCCTCCAGTGCGCCGGCCTCTTGAGAAAGCTCGCATCCGAGGAGTTGCAGTTCTCGCACTACTACCTTGAAATGGCATTGGAATGGGAGAGAAAGGCGGAGAACGTAGAACACAATGTAAAAATGCAGGGGGATAAAATTGAGAGATTAATCACGAGGTCGAGCGTAACCTGGGAGGATGTAGGGGGACTTAGGGAGGCCAAGAAACTCCTTGCGCAGTCAGTTGGAATAATGCTGGCAAAGGTCCCCGGAAACTTCAAGCCCTGGAAGGGAACTTTGCTCTTCGGCCCACCCGGGACGGGAAAGACGCTCCTCGCCAAAGCCCTCGCCGGCAGCATGAGGGCAACGTTCATAAACGTCAAGGTGAGCGACGTTCTCAGCAAGTACTTCGGCGAGTCGAGCAAGATAGCATCGTCTATTTACTCAAAGGCCCGGGAGAGAGCTCCAAGTGTCGTTTTCATAGACGAGTTCGACGCCTTGGCCATGAAGCGTTCCTCGATTGATGATGCCGCGAGGAGACTTTTAGGAACGATACTAGCCGAGATAGACGGATTCACGGGCAACGAGAAGGTCGTAACCCTCGCCTCTACCAACGCCCCATGGGACCTCGACGAGGCTATGCTCTCCCGCTTCCCACTGAGGATTTACGTGCCGCTGCCGGATGAAGAGGGAGCGAAGGAAATCTTCCAGATACATCTACGGGGGTTTTCATTGAAGGTCAAGTTGGATTCGCTGGCGAAAACAGCCGTAAAAAGGCTCTACTCGGGAAGGGAGATAGCGAACTCCTGCACCTTTGCGGTTCTCCACATGCTGGAGGAGATGAACCCCGAGCTGAGCGACCCACTCAAGGTGGGCTCGATAGCGGGGAAGGAGCTCACGATAAGGCCCCTTGAGGCTAAAGACTTCAAATACGCTTTCAAACGGGTTAAGAGCCCGGTAAAGAAGGAAATGTTGAAGAGGTACGAAAGGTGGGCGAGGGAGTACGGCGTTTAGCCAAAGAATGTAACCTCAACCTCTTCCCCGGCCTCAAGTATCTCCACGTTCTCGGGAACCTCGATGAAGCCGTCCGCATCGATGAAGCTCGTGACGGCACCGCTCCCCTTGAGTATCGGAACGGCCTTCTCGCCCTCAATCCTCACCGGGAGGAACTGCCTTCTGCCCTTCACCGAGAAGACCTTGTGGGCGAGCTTCTTCTTGACCTTCCTGACCTCGCTCTCCCTTCCGATGAGCCTTCTCAGGAGCGGGGCGACGAGCAGGGTGAAGTTCGTCAGACAGCTCGTCGGATAACCGGGGAGGCCGAAGACGGGCTTTCCATTTATCAGGCCGATTATCGTCGGCTTTCCTGGCTGAATCGCTATGCCGTGTATCTTAACCTCGCCGAGCTCCTCGATTATCGAGCTGGTCAAATCCCGTATCCCACCGCTCGCGCCACCGCTGAGGAGCACGATGTCACAGCACTCAACGCCCTTCTCTATCAGGGCATTCAGGCTCTCTCGGTCGTCCTTCGCTATGCCGAGGAAAACCGCTTCACCTCCAAGCTCCCTGACGGCGTCGGCTATTGCCCTTCCGTTGATGTCGTAAATCTGGCCCGGTTTGAGCTCCTCGCCCGGGAGAACGAGCTCGTTTCCGGTGCTTATGACGGCCACCTTCGGCTTCCTGAAGACGGGAACCTCGGCCAAACCAACCGCCGAGAGAAGTGCAGTCTCCTTGAAGCCGAGCCTCGTCCCGCGCTTCAGGAGGGGCTTGCCGGCAGGTATGTCGGCCCCGGCCTTCATGACGCCTAGTCCTGGGTAGGCGGGCTTGTAGATGATTACCTCGTCGCCGTCCCGGTCAACGTCCTCGAACTGTACCACCGCGTCGGCGCCTTTGGGCAAAGGAGCGCCGGTGGAGATGTAGACGCTCTCGCCGGGCTTCAGCTCGAAGTCCGGAAAATCACCGGCGTTAACCTCGCCGGTTACCTTGAGCCTGACGGGCTCGCTCTCGCTCGCCATGAAGGTGTCTTCCGCTCTAACCGCGTAGCCGTCAACGGTGGCTCTGTCAAAAGGTGGCACGTTTATCGGCGAAACGATATCTTCTGCAAGAACCCTGCCGAGGGCTTCGCCCAGCGGAACCCTCTCGACCTTTGGTTCGAGCGGGAAGGAGTCTATGACCTCGAGGGCCTTTTCAAGGGGCACGACTTTGAGGAACGCCATTCTATCACCGGGAGAAAAGAAAAGCCTTGGCGTATAAATGGGTTGCGTAAACGAGAACGTTTAACCGGAAAGCTCACCACTCGTCCTCATCTTCCCAGTCTTCGTCCTCCCACTCTTCCTCCCAATCCTCGTCCTCCCACTCCTCCAGCTCGAACTCCTCGTCGAGGAACTCCTCTTCCTCATCCATCACTTTCTTCTTCTTGGGTGGGTCCATACTCTCCCCTCGCCTGGAATTTGGTTCAATGACCTATAAACTTTATTCCAAAAATTTAAAAGGTCCGGACGCTCCCGATGGGATTTCGAAAAAGGTTTATATCCCCCGTGAGAAGTGGAAACCATGAGGGTTGCGATTGTCACAAACGACGCGCGGGTCTACTACACCGCCACGAAGGTCCTGAAGGAGTACCGAATCCCCTTCCTGAGCCTGCGCGTTGGCGAGAGGATTCCCTACGACGTTGAGGTCGTCCTGACGGGTGAGAGGGATAAGGTGGACTTCCCGGTTAAGGTCATCGTTCACGATGAGAACTTCATAGACGAACTCCTCGCGAAGCTCGAAGGAAGGGAGAGGTTTAAGAACATCTTCATTGCAATAGACCCCGGAGCGAGACCGGGTTTGAGTGTTGTGGCGGATGGGAGGGTTATAGAGGTTCACCGCCTTGGAAGTCCAAGGGACGTTGAAATCGTTGTGGACCTGCTTGAGAAGTATCCCGGTGCGAGGATAAAAATCGGCCACGGCGCTAAAAGGCACAGGACGATGACCCTCAAGGCCCTCGGCGAGATGCTCGGCTACGATTACCCGATAATCGTCGTCAACGAGTTCAGAACGACGCCAAAGGTTGGAGGAATCGAGAGCTCCTCCGTCGTTGACATAGTCGCTTCAATCAACATCGGCCTGAGGGGCGGAAGGGAGACGACGATAGGGGAGCTCCTCGAGGTAAAAGAACCCACGAAAAGGGAAATCGAGGATATTAAGAGGAGGAGTAGGGAGCTGAGTGGGAATATAACAATCCCCTCAAGCCTCGCGAGGGAGGTTGCCCTCGGGAACCTGACCCTTGAGGAGGCGATTGAACTTCACAGGAGGCGTTCAAGATGATATTCGGAAAGGAACCCGAAAAGGTGGATGAGGTTAAGCTCCGGGTTGCGGAGGCCTTGAAGAGGGACGTCGGCAGGGGCATAGTTCGCTTTGACAGGAAGTATCAGAAGCAACTCGGTGTTGAACCGGGCGACATCGTTGAGCTCGTTGGGGAGAGAACAACCGCCGCCATAGTGGCGAACCCGCACCCGGACGATAGGGGACTCGACATAATCAGGATGGACGGTTACATCAGGAGGAACGCAGGGGTGAGCATAGGCGACTACGTGACGGTTAAGCGCGCCGAGGTTCAGGAGGCGAAGAAAGTAGTGCTTGCACCAGCCCAGAAGGGAGTATTCATCCAAATTCCGGGTGATTTGGTCAAACAGAACCTCCTCGGCAGGCCCGTCGTCAAGGGCGACCTCCTAGTTGCAAGCAACAGGAGCGAGACATACTACGGCGGCTCCCCCTTCGACGACCTCCTAAGGGGTCTCTTCGAGGCGATGCCGCTAGGCTTCGGCGAGCTCAAGTTCGTGGTTGTAAACACGGTTCCCAAGGGAATAGTCCAGATAACCTACAACACTGAAGTGGAGGTTCTCCCGCAGGCCGTTGAGGTTCGTGAAGAGAGCATTCCAGAGGTCACCTACGAGGACATCGGTGGCCTAAGCGACGCGATTCAGAAGATTCGCGAGATGGTCGAGCTTCCCCTAAAGCATCCGGAGCTCTTCGAAAGGCTTGGTATCGAGCCTCCGAAGGGTGTCCTGCTCTACGGTCCTCCGGGAACGGGTAAGACCCTCCTCGCGAAGGCCGTCGCCAACGAGGCAAACGCCCACTTCATAGCCATCAACGGCCCCGAAATAATGAGCAAGTTCTATGGCGAAAGTGAGGAGCGCCTAAGGGAGATTTTCAAGGAGGCCGAGGAGAACGCCCCGAGCATCATCTTCATCGATGAGATTGACGCGATAGCGCCGAAGAGGGAGGAAGTCGTTGGAGAAGTCGAGAAGAGGGTTGTTTCACAGTTGCTTACCCTCATGGACGGTCTCAAGAGCAGGGGCAAGGTAATCGTTATTGCCGCAACCAACAGGCCCGACGCGATTGACCCCGCGCTGAGAAGGCCGGGACGCTTCGACAGGGAGATTGAGGTCGGCGTTCCGGATAAGCAGGGTAGAAAAGAGATACTCCAGATACACACCAGAGGAATGCCCCTTGAGCCGGACTACGACAAGGCCACCGTCCTCAGGATTCTGAAGGAAATGAAGTCCAAGGGCTCCTTCGATGAGAAAAAGCTTGAATCGCTGATTCGCAGGGTTGAGGAGGCAAGGGACGAAGGGGAGGTCAAGGAGGCCCTCAAGAGCGAGGGTGAAATCTACGCTGAAGTGCGGAGCAGGCTCATCGACAAGATGCTCGAGGAGATTGCCGATAAGACGCACGGCTTCGTTGGAGCGGACCTCGCGGCATTGGCCAGAGAAGCCGCGATGGTCGTTCTGAGGAGGCTGATAAACGAAGGCAAGATAAGTCCCGAGCAGGAGAAGATACCGCCGGAGGTTCTCCAGGAGCTCCGCGTCAGGAAGGAAGACTTCTACGAGGCGCTCAAGATGGTCGAACCCTCCGCTCTGAGGGAGGTCCTCATAGAGGTTCCCAATGTCCGCTGGGAGGACATCGGAGGTCTCGAAGACGTCAAACAGGAGCTCAGAGAGGCGGTAGAATGGCCACTCAAGTACCCGAAGGCGTTCGAGAGGCTCGGCATAACGCCCCCAAGGGGCATACTCCTCTACGGTCCGCCGGGAACCGGTAAGACACTCCTCGCGAAGGCAGTAGCGAACGAGAGCGAGGCCAACTTCATCGGAATCCGCGGGCCGGAAGTTCTGAGCAAGTGGGTTGGCGAGAGTGAGAAGAGGGTAAGGGAGATATTCAGGAAGGCAAGGCAGGCGGCCCCGACGGTGATATTCATCGACGAGATTGACGCGATAGCGCCCGCGAGAGGTGCTGAAGGCGACCGCGTTACGGACAGACTCATCAACCAGCTGTTGACTGAGATGGACGGCATAGAGCGGAACAGCGGCGTCGTGGTTATAGCGGCCACCAACAGGCCCGACATCCTCGACCCGGCCCTGCTAAGGCCAGGGCGCTTTGACAGGCTCGTGCTCGTTCCAGCGCCCGACGAGAAGGCCAGGTTGGAGATACTGAAGGTCCACACGAGGCGCGTTCCCCTCGCGAAGGACGTCAACCTTGCCGAGCTCGCCAAGAAGACAGAGGGTTACTCCGGCGCTGACATCGAGGCCCTGGTCAGGGAGGCGGCGCTCATAGCGATGCGCAGGGTCATGCGCGAACTTCCGAGCGAGCTCGTTGAGAGCGAGAGCGAAGAGTTCCTCGAGAGACTGAAGGTTTCGAGGAGGGACTTCGAGGAGGCCATGAAGAAAGTCAAGCCTAGCATAACTCCCTACATGATTGAGTACTATAAGAACTTCGAGGAGGGCAGGAAGAGAAAGCCCGAGAGGGAGCGCGGGGGCGTGGATTACTACACCTTCTGAATTTTTTGGAAAAGGTTTTATACGTTAATCCCCAAGGGATTACACGATTAAGCCCAGGGGTGGCGAAGAATGGTCAAGATAATGGCATCCAAGCTTAGGGATGTGGAGCTAATAACGGACACTGGAATAAGACTCGGATGGGTCTACGACCTCAGCTTCGACGAGGAGACCGGTGAAATCCTTGTAATCGTCGCCGAGCCCGATGAGGACCTCGACACGAGTGAGTTCGTAACTGACCATGAGGGGCTTCTCCTAATCCCCATCAGCGCAGTTAAAAGCATCGGCGAGGTCATAATAATAGACTCCAACAAACTTGCCGTACGCTCGAAACTCAAACACCTTCCAAAAACAACCGTTCAAAGGACCAAACCCCTCGAAGGGGGTCTGAAGAAAAAGGATTAAAGGCCCTCGAAGAGTCTGTCCGCTAAAAACCTCGGCAGTCCCGCCTCTATTATCTTCCTCGCGCTTTCTTCGACGTCGTATTCAATGCGATAGAAGGTTACCTCCTTCGTTTCCGTATCAATCAGCGCGTAGCTCGCCCTCCAGTCCCCGTCCCTCGGCTGGCCGACGGAGCCCGGGTTTATTATCCTTCTCCCCCCGATTTCCTTCAGCATCGGTACGTGGGTGTGGCCGAGAAGGAGGTCATCCTGGCGGACATAGCTCAGTACGGCCCTGAACTCACTTTCGGGAAGCCAGGGGAAGAGGTACTCGTCGAGAGGAGCCCTTGGGGAGCCGTGGATGAGGAGGTAGCTTCTATCGGTGTCGTCCGTGAAGAGTTGCCTTACTGGAAGTCGCCGGAGGAACTCAAGGTTCTCAAAGGTCATGACACGCTGGTGCCACCTCACGGCCTGTCTCGCGTAGGGGTTGAAGCTCCAGTCCGCGCCGAAGGCTATGGCGTTGTCGTGGTTTCCTCTGACGCAGAGAAAGGTTCTCTTCTCCATTTGCTTCCGCACGAACTCAACGACCTCGTTTGGGCTTGCCCCGTAGCCAACGAGGTCGCCCATGCAGAGGAAAACATCAGCATCCTTAATCTCGTCCCACACGGCTTCGAGGGCCTCAAGGTTCGAATGAATATCGCTTATGAGTGCTATGAGCATGCCCGCCACCGTGGAAAAATTGGGGTGGGAACTTAAAGCTTCTTTCCCAGCCAGAACAGACCAAAGCCAAGAACCATGAGACCGACGCCGAGGGAGAACTGGTACTCCGGAGAGCCACTGGCGCGGCAGGCCTCAACAATCTCTCGGTAGTGCTCGGTGCAGTTCCTGGACTCGAAGTAGCCCTCTGGGTCGTTATAAATCGTCATACTGCTTACCTGTGTCCCGGGCATTATCTCTATTCCACCGAGTTCTCGATGATAAATCAAATCCCTCACACGGACTGTGCCGTTTGAATAGCTTACCTCCAGCCTTCTGGACTCTCTCGCTGGAAATATGGTGGCCATATCAGTGATATTGAAACCAATCGGACCGATGGCTTTCATGTAGAAGCGTTTCAATCCAATAGTGTAACTTTCATGGAACACGAAATACCTGCCGTTGTAGGATATTACCACAGGAAGGACATTTGAAAGGTACGGGTTGAACTCATAGACTGTGAGATTACCGATGCACTGGGGGACCTTGAACTTTTCAAAGTGACCAGCTTTATCAGCTATGTAAACCCCTTCTTTTAGCCTGAATCTGACCGCTCCTGAAGAGGATGCCACAACTATGCTGTTCCCGGTGCAATTGCCTTTAAAGGCTAGTACATAGGCGTTTATGTATTCTCCGTTCTTCACCGTGTGGTTTCCAAGTTCAAAAACTGGAATTGCAATAGGACAGGCGATTCCCGAGCAGTTCGGCCTATTGTACGTCGCGGTGAGAATGAAGCCGATTGTGAAGAGAACGATTCCGAAAAGCTTCAGCCAGCGTCTCATCACGACCCTCACTGAATTACGCATCAAAAGTATAAAAAGATTTTGGAGAAGAAGCGAAATTCACTCCTGCTTAGCCTTCCACCTGCTCCAGCGGTAGAGGGCCGCGAGGGCCTTTATCGCCCTGTCCGGCTCCGGATAGGCGGGAATTCCCTCTTCGTTGAGCCTGTCGATGGCTTCCTTGGCCTCGATTCCGCCGACGATGGCAACGACGAGGGGCTTCTTCCTTCCGCTGGCGTTGTACTCGCGGATGACTATGTCGGCCAAATCCCTCGGGTCGAGAACGGCGGTCTGGCAGTACAGGACGGCTATGCTGTGCATCTCCGGGTGCTCGAGGGCGGCCTTGATAGCTCCCTCGTAGCCCTCGGCGCCGGCCATACCGGTCAGGTCAACGGGGTTCTTGTAGCTTCCAAAGGGTGGCATATAGTTGGCGAAGACCTTGAGCTGTTCGAGGTCATCGTAGAGGTGCAGGCCGGCTTCCTCGGCCGCATCTGTGGCCATAACACCTATTCCACCGCCGTTGGTGATTATGACGAGGTTCTCTCCCGGGGGCTCGGGAAGGTTGCTAAGGGTCCTCGCGTAGTCGAAGGCCTCACCGATGGTATAGGCCCTTATTATTCCCGCCTGCTTGAACGCCGCATCGTAAATCTTGTCGCTTCCCGCGAGGGAGCCTGTGTGGCTCGCGGCGGCCTTGGCACCGCGCTCGCTCCTTCCGGCCTTTATGACGACTATCGGCTTGACCTTGCTGACGTCCTTTGCGGTCTCCATGAAGCGCCTTCCGTCCTTGACGCCCTCCATGTAGATGAGTATGGCCTTGGTGTTCTCGTCCTCCTTGAAGAACTCGAGTAAATCAGCGTCGTCTATGTCGCTCTTGTTTCCAACGCTGACGACCGCCGAGAGGCCGACCTTCTCGAGGATAGTCCAGCCCATGAGGGCTATTCCAAGCGCTCCGCTCTGGCTGATGAGCGCGAGCGGGCCCGGAAGGACGTCGGTCGGACCGAAGGTGGCGTTGAGCTTGTCCGGAGTGTAAACGACACCGAAGATGTTCGGGCCGAGGATTCTCATGCCGTACTTTCTGGCGGTCTCAACGAGCTGTTCCTCGACCTTCTTGCCCTCAGGGCCGAGCTCACCGAAGCCGGAACTTATAATCGGGAGAACCTTGACGCCCTTCTTTCCGCAGTCCTCGACGACCTGCGGGACGAACTTGGCGGGAACGACTATAACGGCCATGTCGACCTCGTCGGGAACCTCAAGAATGCTCTTGTAGGACTTGAAAACGCGGTTGCCAATCTTAATCTCAACGCCCTTGATGTTGACGGGGTAGATTTTGCCCTCGTAGCCGTACTCCACGAGGTTCTTCATAATCGCGTACCCTATCTTGCCCGGCTTCTCGGAGGCGCCTATCACGGCGATGCTCTTCGGCCTGAAAAGGGCTTCGATGTTCGGGTCAACCATTTTTATCACCTCGGATGACATTTACACTTTTACGTCTGTAAAAGGCAGTTAAAACCTTTCCCTTCTCTTTTTGCCGATATCGGACTCGACGGACGTTAAAACACCTGAAGTTCCCAACTGATGTTTCAAAATTCTCAGCGAGGATTTCTTAGGCTTTCGAAGAACCCTTAGGTTTGCCGAAAAGTTTTTAGCAATTTTGGGGAGAACCTCTTGGGTGTGCGGATGGGAAGGAAGCATCATGATGCCGGCCTCATTGAAAACTGGCTTGTTAAGTGGTTGAGCGTTCTCTTTGACATAGTCGTTATAGGCCTCGCCACGATAACCATGGGCTACGTCGTTTACTTGATGTTCAGCCTCATCACCGAGACCCTGCACGCCTTCAACATCGAGGAGGTCCTGCACCAGATAGTCCTCGTTATAATCTTCCTCGAAATCTTTGAACTGCTCACCATGTACGTCAAGGAGCACCACGTCAGCATGAGGAACGTCGTCGAGCTCGGCGTTCTGGCGATGGTGAGAAAGATTATAATCACCCTTGACTACAATCAGCTCGGCTGGCAGACGCTCCTCGGCATGGCGGCGCTGATTTTCGTGATGGGCTGGATTTACGTGCAGGAGAGGCAGAGGAGAACGAGGCACGAGGAGTTCCTCATCGAGAAGGGCCTCTACCGCCGATGACGACCCTTCCCCTCCCTGATGGGTGATGAGCAACCCGGTAGGCCGAGGCAAACCCTAAATACTCTTTTCCCCACTTTTCTTGGGTGGTGAAGATGGGAGTCCAAATCGGCGAGCTGGTTCCGAGAAAGGAAATCGAGCTGGAGAGGCTTTATGGAAAGAAAGTGGCGATTGATGCCTTCAACGCCATGTATCAGTTCCTCTCGACCATAAGACAGCGCGACGGGACGCCCCTAATGGATTCGAAGGGCAGGATAACCTCTCACCTGAGCGGGTTCTTCTACAGGACGATTAATCTGATGGAGGCGGGCATAAAGCCAGCTTATGTCTTCGACGGCGAGCCACCAGCCTTCAAGAAAAGGGAGCTTGAGAAGAGGCGTGAGGCCAGGGAGGAGGCCGAGGAGAAGTGGCACGATGCCCTTGAGAGGGGCGACATAGAGGAGGCCAAGAAGTACGCGATGAGGGCGACGAGGCTCAACCAGACCCTCATAGAGGACGCCAAGAAGCTCCTTGAGCTAATGGGTGTTCCGGTGGTTCAGGCCCCGAGCGAGGGAGAGGCTCAAGCCGCCTACATGGCCTCCAAGAAGGCCGTCTACGCCTCCGCGAGCCAGGACTACGACAGCCTTCTCTTCGGGGCGCCGAGGCTCGTCAGGAACCTCACGATAACGGGAAGGAGGAAGCTACCCAGCAAGAACGTCTACGTTGAGGTTAAGCCGGAGCTGATAATTCTCGAAGAGGTTCTCAACGAGCTTGGCATAGACAGGGAGAAGCTCATCGAGCTGGCAATTCTCGTTGGAACGGACTACAACCCGGGCGGAATCAAGGGAATCGGGCCCAAGAAGGCCCTGACGATAGTCAAGCGCTCGAAGGACCCCCTGAAGAAGTACCAGAAGGAGAGCGACGTTGATTTGTACGCGATAAAGGAGTTCTTCCTGAATCCCCCCGTTACGGACGAGTATGAGCTCAAGTGGCGCGAGCCCGACGAGGAGGGAATCCTCAGGTTCCTCTGCGATGAGCACGACTTCAGCGAGGAGCGCGTTAAGAACGGCCTCGAAAGGCTGAAGAAAGCAGTAAAGGCAGGAAAACAGAGAACGCTCGAGAGCTGGTTCCGCTAAAGCGGTATCTTGAGGTTCAGCTTGTCAACGAGCTCCTTGTAGCGGTTCCGAACGGTGACCTCGGTGACGCGCGCGACCTCGGCAACTTCCCTCTGCGTCCTTTTCTCCCCTTCAAGCAGTCCCGCTATGTAGAGCGCCGCCGCAACCAGACCGGCCGGGCTCTTTCCGCTCGTGAGGCCCTTCTCGTAGGCCTCCTCGAGTATCTGGATTGCCCTCCTCCGCACCTTCTCGCTCAGGCCGAGCTCGTCGGCGAACTTGTTCACGTAATCAGTCGGTTTGACGAAGAGCTTCTTTGGAGTCAAGTTGAGGTGCCTCGCTATGAAGCGGAAGCTCCTTCCGATTTCCTTCTTGTCAACGCGCGAGATGTCGGCTATCTCGTCGAGCGTTCTGGGGACCTTCAAAAGTCGGCAGGCTGCATACACGCAGGCCGCTATGACGGCCTCTATCGAGCGACCCCTTATGAGGCCCTTTCTGACTGCCTCCCTGTAGAGCCTTGCCGCCTCCTCTTCAACGTGCCTCGGGAGCTTGAGCTGGCTCGCTATCCTGTCGAGCTCGCTCAGTGCGAACGCCAAATTCCTCTCAGCGGCATCGCTGACCCTTAAGCGGCTCTGCCACTTCCTGAGGCGGTACATTTTCTCCCTCATCAAGCCGGTGAGGGAGCGGTCTATTCCTATGTCGGTCGAGAGACCCTTATCGTGGAGGAGTATGCTCTCCGGCGCTCCAACGCGTGCCCTCTTCTCCCTCTGGCTGGGGTCAAAGGCTCTCCACTCGGGGCCCTCATCGACAACGTTTTCCTCGATGACGTAACCGCAAACCTTACAGACTATTTCACCCCTGCTGGGGTCGTAGATGAACTCGGTAGAGCCACAGACGGGACACACTCTCTTCCCGCTCACTCAAACACCCCCGGCCGGCGGGCTATTTTGCAAGCCCCTTATAAACCTTAACTTTCGGAAAGACGAACTTCAACAGCCAGAGCAGGTCCTCCTTCTGGAAGGTTATCCTCTCCAAAACCCGGACGTCCCAGTCGTCCTCGACTATGTTGGCGTAAATCCAGAGGAAAACGGGGTTCTCCTCGCTACCCACGTGCCGGTTCTTGTAGAGGACGTCCGCCGTGCCGTCCTCGTTTTTCCGCACGGAGACGACCTTCCAAGTGTCGAGACTGACCTCTCCCTTTTCGTCGAGAATCTTCACTATCTCCCGCGCGTCCATTAATGCACCGTCCGCTACCACTTAATCCTGAACTCCCTTCTCGTCCTCGCGTCAATCTGGGCCAGTATCTTCTTCAGCTTGGCGTCGTCTATCGGTTCCCTTATCTGGCCGGCCTGGTAGAGCTGAACGAGGACGAGCTCAACCTGTCTCGCGAGTTCCGGCTTGACGAGCTTAACGCGACCGAGCCTCTCCCTCGCGTCAGGCGTCAGGATTTTCCTCATTATAGCATCGAGCTGGGCCTGGAGCTCCATCTCCTGCTTTATTGCCTCCTCCTGGGCCTTCTGCTGTTCAAGGTACTTCTTCTGAAGCTCCATGAGCTTGCGCTTCCTAATCTCCTCAATGTCCTCGGCCATGCCCCTCACCTCCGGTTCAGGCTCAGAAGTGGGAGTTAAAAAGGTATTGGGTGGGATGTGAGAAAAGGGGAGCTCAGTACTTCTTGAGCTCCGGAATCTGCTCCTCGAGCTCCTTCTTGAGCTCGGTGGCAATCTTGTCAAGGAAGCTCTGGCCCTTCGGGGTTATGACCCTTCCCTCTCCCGGAACCTTCTGAACGAAGCCGGCCGCCTCAAGCTGCTGGAGAGCCTTCCTGATTATGCTTCCCCCGGCCTTGTAGAAGTGCTCCGGGGCGTGTCCGCGGTTCTTCCTGCCTCCGTACCAGGTCCTGAGCCTCTCGATTCCGACGGGGCCGTCGATGTAGACCTTTCTGAGTATGCTGGCAACCCTGTAGTACCACCAGTCGTCCTGCTCTGGAAGTCTCTCCTTGTGCCTTCCGGTCTTAACGAAGGGCGCCCACTCGGGGGGCTTTATCTCCTCAACCTCTTTGAGTGCCTGCGCGACCCTCTCGACGAGCAGGTCACCGGGAACGTCATAGACAGTCGCCATCTTTCAATCCCTCCCCTTCCTAAACTTCTTCCTGAAGTTAGCGATGTCGAGCCTGACTTTACGGACGGGCTTCTCCCGCCTCTCAGCCGACGCCTTTCTTTCAAGGCGCCTTAAATACCTTTCCCAGCCTTCCCTCGGTTTGAACAATATAAACCTTTTGCCCCTGACGTCTATCAGCTCGCTGTCGGTGAGCTCAGCTACCTTCTCCGCTATGGCCTTCCTGTCCATTCCGGTCGAGATGAGCGCTCCCTTCCTTATCTCAACCTTAAGGACACCGTCCTTCTCAAGCTGAGTGTTTATCTCCTCAATCACGCTCTCGGCGAGACCCTTCTTACCAATCCACGCTCGCGGTTCGATGTCGTAGTATCTCGCGCGCAGAGCCCTCCTCACCTTACCGGGTAAGCGTTTCTCCATCTCTCTCACCTCTTAACCTCTGGCCCGAAAGGGCCTTAAAAAGGTTGGCCCCTCAAGTGTTGGTGACCCCCATGAAAGCAAGGGTAGTTGAACGCTTCAGGTTTGAATCCGCTCACGCGGTTGTCATCGACGGAAAGCCGGAGGAAATTCACGGGCACACGTTCAGGCTTGAGATTGCAGTTGAGGGACCCCTCAGAAACGGCTATGTGATTGACTTCCTCGAGCTGAGGCGCATCGTGGAGGAAATCATCGGAAGGCTCGACCACAGGAACCTCAACTCCCTCTTCGAGAACCCAACGACGGAGAACGTCGCGCTCTGGATTGCGGGGCAGGTTAATGCGAAGCTCCCCGAGGGCGTTTCTCTGAAGAGGCTGACCCTATGGGAGGGCGACGAGAACGGGGTCGAGCTGGAGTTTTGAGAAAATGTTTTTAGAGGTTGCTCCCATAACCCCCTTGTGGTGAGTTAAATGGAAAAAGTTGCAGATAATCCAAATTCAACCCTCAGGGAGAAACTTTTCCGTGAACTTCTGGCTGAGGAGGAGTTTAGACTAATGGTGAAAGAGGCCAAAAAAACTGCCCGTATCGGAATGTTCGGAAAAGGTAGGGCCGAGGACTTTTTTGAGGCAAAGATTGAGGTGTATGAACAGTGATTTTCATTGACTCAAGCGTTCTCTACAATGCACTTGTTGTAACAGAACTCACGGAGTATTCAGCTAAGATATTCGAGCTGAACGAACCTAAGATAACCTCCGAAATCGTTATTGATGAGGTATGGTTTGCACTCCTTAAAAGGGACGTGGGTTCTCCTTGGAAGATTAAGAAGGAGCTCAGGGACAATGAGGAATTTAGAAACACGGCAGTTAAGTACCTAAGTGGAATACTTGGCTTTCTTAGCGCTCAGAACGTTATAGTTGTAGCTGATTCCTCGAATTGGGCAAAGATTGCCTATCATGTTAGGGAATTTGGTCTAATGCCCCATGATGCCAGAATCCTCGCTACTGCCGTGGAACATGGGTGTGATAAGCTCGCAACCCTCGATAAAGATTTCGACCCTGTGAGAGATATTCTTACTCTTGTTCCAGAAGATTTCTGGCAAAAACTCACTACGCAGGGTTAGTTCTTCTCGGCTTTCAATTCCTTAACGCTCTCCGCCATAGCGAAGCCGTTGGCCTTGTCAAAGGGGACCTTACCGGGGAGAGAGACTCTGACCGGAACGCTCTTCCCCTTCTCCTCGCTGACCTGCCAGCTTATTAAATCCCCCTCTTCCACCTCAAGGGACCTGATGAGGCCAACGGGCCCCTCTATGATGTACTTGGCCGGTTTCTTCGGAGCGTAAACGCGCCACTTCTTTGCCCTCTTGAAGTCAACCACACTCTTCGTCGAGTCGAGCCAGATTACGTCGATGTCGCTCAGCATGAAGAGCATGTGGATTGAAGCGTTGAGCCGGCTTTCAACGGGGAGTACGAAAACGAGGGCATAACTTACGTTGCCCACGAGCATTAGTCCCCTAAAGCGCTTGAAGAAGGTGTCCGCGAGTTCAACGCGCCCGTGCCAGACCCTGCCCTTCGTCTCGTTGATTATCATGTTCGATGCTTGGGGCTCATCTTAATAAGCCTGCCGGCGAAAAACTTTTAAACACAAAAGGTAACTAAAATATGGAAAAGGGAAGGGGGTGGTGGGAATGGCCGAGGAGAAGAAGGTCAGGACCCTTGAGCAGATTCAGGATGAGATTAGGAGCTACCTCGGTGAAATCGAGTACCTCAGGAGCCAGGTCGGGGCGATAGATGCCACCATCGCTGACCTCAGGACCGTTGACGCCACTCTTGCCTACATTAAGGACAAGGGTGAGGGCAAGGCAATCTATATCCCGCTCGGAAGTGGCATAGCGATAAAGGGCAAGATTGAGAACCCCGACGACGTTATCATGGACGTTGGAGCCGGAATCCTCGTCGGGGCCACTATCGACGAGGCCAGGGAGAACATCGAGAAGAGGATTAACGCCCTCATGAACCTCCGTCTGGCCCTGCTGAGGAAGATTGAGGAGGACACCAGGAAGGTCAACGAGCTCCTCAAGGAGCTCCAAGAGATGAGCCCCAAGAAGGAGTGACCCCTCTCGGCCATTCTTTTTTAGGGGGTGAGACCGTGGAGGCAGTGAAGGCTTACGAGCTCGAACTTGAGCTCAGACAGGTTAGGGAGCTCAGGAAGGCGATAGAGCTTAAGATGAAGGAACTTGAATACGCCGAGGGAATCATCACGGCC
Organism: Thermococcus henrietii; assembly: GCF_900198835.1. Classification (NCBI taxonomy): domain Archaea; kingdom Methanobacteriati; phylum Methanobacteriota; class Thermococci; order Thermococcales; family Thermococcaceae; genus Thermococcus; species Thermococcus henrietii. The sequence goes on from NZ_LT900021.1 coordinate 1,656,467, forward strand.
ACCAAGGCCGAGAGGAAGCTCTACAGGGCCTTCGCGGACCTGCTCGTTGAGGTGACGAAGGATGAGGCAATCGAGCACATCGAGAGAATGCGCCTGGCCTACAAGAGGGAACTCGAAAGACTCAAGGAGAAGGAAAAGGAGATAATGGAGAAGCTCTCCAAGCTCAGCTCCTGAGTTCCTCCGCTATCTCAAAGCCCTTCTTGAGGGCCTTGACGTTTATTTCCTCGGTTCCCCTTGGAACTGCGTCGCGGACAGCCTTCTCTATCGCTTCCCTGCTCACTATCCCTGTCACGCCGACGAGTATGCCGAGGGTTAGAATGTTCATCGTCAGGCTTAATCCGGTTGTCTCTTCGGCTATCTCGGTCAGGGGCAAAGCGATGACGTTGAGCTTCTTCTCGAACTCCTCGTCGCGGTGGGGAACGAGGTCCTTCTCGACTATTACTGTGGCGCCTTCCTTCACGGTGTGGAGGTACTTGCTGTAGGCCTCCTGCGAGAAGAAGACGGCGTAGTCGGGGTGGAGCGTCTTGGGGTAGTCAATCGGCTCGTCGCTTATAACCACTTCGGCCCTGCTCGCACCGCCCCTCGACTCCGGCCCGTAGCTCTGGGTCTGGACCGCGTAGAGGTTCTCGTAGACAGCGGCGGCCCTTCCAAGGATAACGCTCGCCAGAATGACACCCTGGCCGCCGAACCCGCTGAAGAGGACTTCCTTCCTCATTGCTCCCACCCCATCATCTTCTTGGCCCTCTTTATGTACTCCTGATACTCCCTCACGAGGCCGGGCCTGTCCCTGTCCGCGAACTCGCCGATTACTATCTTGCCCTCAAGCTCCTCCTCGCTCATCTTCTTAGCTTTGGCGAGCGGAACGGTTATCTTCTGATACCAGCGGATTAGCTCTGGTGCCGTCTTCATCCTGTTCCTCCTTCCGAAGCTTATCGGACACGGGCTTAAGAACTCGACCAGGGTGAAGCCTTCCTTCTGCAGGGCCTTCTTTATGCTGTTGATTCCCTGGAGGTAGTTGAAGACCGTCCAGCGGGCAACGTAGTTCGCCCCGGCAGAAACCGCCAGGTTGGCTATGTCGAAGGGGTTCTCGAACTGGCCGTAGGGAGCGGTAGTCCCGCGCAGGCCCTTTAGAGCGGTCGGGGCGACCTGTCCGCCGGTCATTCCGTAGGTGAAGTTGTTGATGAGGATTACCGTCACGTCGAGGTTCCTCCTGATGGCGTGGATGAAGTGGTTTCCGCCTATTGCCGCGGCATCTCCATCGCCCATGAAGGCGATTATCTTCAAATCGGGGTTGGCGAGCTTTATGCCGGTGGCGAAGGCCAGAGCCCTTCCGTGGGTCGTGTGAAGGCCGTCGAAGTTGACGAAGCCCGGAACGCGGGAGGAACAGCCTATTCCGCTGACCCAGACAATCTCGTCCTGGTTGAGGCCGAGGTCGTCTATCGCGCGGAGGGTGAACTGGAGAACGCTACCGATTCCACAGCCCGGACAGAAGATAGTGGGCAACATGTCCTTTCTCAGGTATTTGTCGCGGATTTCGTAAGCGGACTTCAGGTACATCATCCCACCACCCTTTCGACTATCTCCATCGGCGTGTGCACCTCACCGCCTATCTTGGCTATCAGCTCGACCTCCGCCTTTCCGTTGGCGCCTTCTTTGACGAGGTGGTAGAGCTGTCCAAGGTTCATCTCGGGCACGTATATCCTTCTCACCCGCTCTGCCAGCTCCTTGATGTAGTCGAAGTCGAAGGGCCATATCGTGTTGAGCTTCAGCAGGCCGGCCTTGACGCCCTTCTCGCGGAGTATCTTGACGGCCCTCACTGCGGAGCGCGAAACTATTCCGGTCGTGACTATCGCAACCTCGGCATCGTCGAGCATGAACTCCTCCATGCTGATTATCTCGTCCTTGTGGTCGAGTATCTTCCTGAAAATCCTCTTTATGAGCCTCTCGTGGATTTCGGCATCGACGGTCTTCGGATGACCGTACTCGTCGTGGGTCAGACCCGTAACGTAGGTTCTGTAACCCTTCCCGAAAATCGGCATCGGTGGAACGCCATCTCCGTGCGGGTCGCCGAAGGGGAGTTTCGCTTCCTCCTCGTTCTGGGGAAGCTTACGGTAAACGGTCTCAATTTCCTCCGGTTTTGGAATGTAAACGCGCTCGCGCATGTGGGCTATCTCGGCATCAGTGAGCAGAACGACCGGCGTCCTGTACTTTTCAGCCAAGTTGAAGGCCCTAATCGTGAAGTCAAAGGCTTCCTGAACGGTTGACGGGGAGAGAACTATCAGCATGTGGTCGCCGTGCGTTCCCCAGATGGACTGCATTATGTCGCCCTGAGCCGGTAAAGTTGGCTGGCCCGTCGAGGGACCTCCGCGCTGGACGTCAACGACAACAATCGGCGTTTCAGTCATCACGGCGTAGCCGAGGTTTTCCTGCATCAGCGAGAAACCGGGACCGCTCGTTGCGGTCATCGCCTTCGCTCCAGCCCAAGAAGCACCTATTATCGCCGCTATGCTCGCTATCTCGTCCTCCATCTGAATGCTAACTCCATCGACGAGGGGCATGTAGAGGGCCATCGCCTCGAATATCTCGCTCGCGGGGGTTATCGGGTAGCCGGCGTAGAACCTGCAACCGGCCAGTATAGCCGCCCTCGCTATGGCCTCATCGCCCTGGATGAAGTCCGACCTGCCGACCGGAAACGGGTACCTCATTTCAATCCCTCCTCATAACCGGCCCTGAAGGCCTTGATGTTTATCTCCTCGGTTCCCTTCGGAACGCGCCTTCTAATCGCCTCCTCAACGCTCTCCTTCTTCACAACATTGGTTTTCGCAACAAGGTAGCCGAGCGCGACCATGTTGACCGTCAGGGCGAGTCCTGTGGTTTCTTCGGCGATTCTGGTAAAGGGTGCGCCGACGTAGTCCCTATCGGGCTTTACAAGGTCGGTCTCGATTATTAAAAGCCCATCCTCCTTCAGCGAGTCCTTGACGGTGTCGTAGCCGAGCTGGGCGAGGGCTACCAGAACGTCCGCTCTAGTGACCATTACGTCATAAATCGGTTCCTTTGAGATTATGACGTCCGCTATGGAGTGACCTCCCCTGCTCGCGGAGCTGTAGTCCTGGGTCTGAAGGACGTTCAAGCCCTCAATCGCGGCGGCCTCGCCGAGGATTACTCCAGCCAAAACGACTCCCTGACCGCCGATTCCGGCGAGCCTAATCTGCATGTTTACACCCCCAGATACTCCTTCGTGAACTTCAAAAACTCCTCCGCACCTTTCAAAACGACCCGGGCGTCTCCCTCGGTGTATTCAACGAAAACGTCATAATCGGCTGTATGCCTCATGTTCAGGGCCTTTGAATACGCTGTGTAGAGCTTAGCCGGAAGCACCCCAGTCTTCACGAACTCCTTTCCGAGCTGGGCATGAATCCCCGCGTGGCTCTTGGGGTTAACTCCCTTTGAGAGCAGAAGCGCCCTGGCGCAGTAGAACATCGAGTAGTACGCGCTTGAGATTGCGAAACCGTAGTAACCTTTGGAGTAAAGCTCCCAGGAAGCTTTGAGCCTCTCCTCGGCTCTCCTGATGAGTGCCCCGATTTCCTCGTTCATACCGCTATGCCCTCCCTTGCGGCGGTCTCGTAGAGGCTGTCTCTCCTCGTGTGAAGGACAATCATGACCGAAATCCCCAATTCAAGCGTTAGCTCGGCGCTGAGCTCTCCTGCCCTGTCCCAGTCCTCAGGTTCTATCTTATCGAGCACCACGAGGACGTCGAGGTCGCTCTCGGGTTTAGCCTCACCCCTCGCCCGGGAGCCGAAGACTATGACCTCCTCCACTCTGTCCCCAAAGGCTTCCTTCACTTTCTTCCCAACGGTCTCAAACATCATCGCCACCCTTAAGGCCAAAGTGCTCCTGAACCTCGTCAATCAGCTTGTTGAGCTCCTCCGTGAATTCCGGTCTCTGCCTGTTGACGAACTCGCCGATGACGAACTTACCCTCGAGCTCCTCAGGTGACATCTTCTTGGCCTTGCTTATCGGGACGCTGTTCTTCAGGAACCAGCGGAGCATTTCAGCGGGCTCTTTCATTCTGTTCCTCCTTCCGAACTGGACGGGACACTGCGAGATGACCTCGACGAGGGAGAAGCCCTTAACGGTTAGGGCCTTCTTGATGCTCTCGATGAGCTGGTAAACGTGAGCTGTGGTCCATCTGGCTACATAGCTCGCCCCTGCCGCCGCTATCGTCTCGGAAATCTGAAGCGGGTGCTCGATGTTGCGGTAGGGTGTTGTCGTCGTTTTTGCCCCGAAGGGCGTCGTCGGAGCGACCTGTCCGCCGGTCATTCCATAGATGAAGTTGTTGACGAGAATCACCGTTATGTCGATGTTCCTCCTCGCGGCGTGAAGCAGGTGGTTTCCGCCTATGCTCGCCAAATCGCCGTCACCGCTTATGACAACGACCTTCTTGTCCGGCAAACCGACCTTAACTCCCGTAGCGAAGGCTATCGCCCTTCCGTGCGTCGTGTGGAGGGTATCTGCCAGAAAGTAGGGCGAGGCTATCCAGGCGGAACAGCCTATTCCGCTCACGACCACCAAATCCTTCGGGTCGAGTTTGAGCTGATCAACGGCGTTGGCGAAGGCGTTCAGCACAGTTCCACCGCCACAGCCGGGACATAGAGCGGTTGGCAGGGCCTCCTTGCGGAGGTACTTAACCATCGGGTACTTGGAATAAATCTCGGGCATCAGGCAACACCCCTTATCTCGCGCAGGATTTCCTCAACGGTTAAGGGAACGCCACCAATCTTGTTCACGCCCTTGAGCAGGACGTCGTCGTTGACGTAACGCTGGACCTCGAGAATCATCTGGCCGAGGTTCATCTCGGGGACGAGTATTGCCCTAACGCGCTTTCCGAGCTCTCTCATTCTCTCTCCAGGGAACGGGTGGACCGTTTTCGGCACGAAGAGGCCGACCTTTATTCCCTCTTCCCTCGCCTTCAGGACAGCTCCGAGGGCGGGTCTTGCCGTTACTCCCCAGCTGACGACGAGTATCTCGGCGTCGTCGGTGAAGTGCTCCTCGTACTTCTCGTAGACGTGCCTGTTTTTCTCTATCTTCCTGTGGATTCTCCTCACGAGCCTGTCGTGGACTTCCGGCGTGTAAACGTCCCTCAAACCGTTCTCCTTGTGGGTTGAGCCTGTTACATGGGTGAAGTAGCCGTGGCCGAAGAGGGGCATCGGTGGAACGCCGTCTCCGTGCGGGTCGCCGAAGGGGAGCTTCGCTTCCTCCTCGTTCTGGGGAAGCTTGCGGTAGGTTATCTCCACCTCGTCCACACTCGGAATCTTCACCAGCTCGCGAGTGTGGGCGAGAACGCCATCGAAGAGGAACACCACCGGCGTTCTGAGCCTCTCGGCGATGTTGAATGCCCTGATGATTTCCCAGAAAGCGTCCTGCCCGCTCGTTGGAGAGACGGCAACAATCGGGTGGTCGCCGTGCGTTCCCCATCTAGCCTGGAAGAAGTCTCCCTGGGCTCCCTTTGTAGCCTGTCCCGTGCTTGGTCCACTCCTTTGCACATCAACAAGGACGAGGGGCGTTTCAGTCATCACCGCATAGCCAAGGTTTTCCTGCATCAGCGAGAAGCCCGGGCCGGCCGTTGCGGTCATGACCTTGAAGCCCGTCCAGGAGGCACCAACCATCGCCGCGATGCTTCCAATCTCGTCCTCCATCTGGAGGTAGTAGCCACCGAGCTTCGGAAGTTCGCGCGCCATCGTCTCCGCTATCTCGCTCGACGGGGTTATCGGGTAGCCAGCGTAGAATCGACAGCCCGCAAACAGAGCGCCGTAAGCTACGGCCTCGTTGCCCTGCATGAAGTAGTTGCCGGGCTTGTAGAGCTTCCTGAGGAGCCTAATCTGCTCCGGCTCGTCACCGCGGATTATCATGGTCACCACCTTACCGCGATGGCGAAGTCCGGGCAGAGCAGTTCACAGAGCTTGCACTTGACGCACTTCTCTGCGTGAACCGGGACTGGATAGTGCACACCCTTCTCGCTCAGCTCCTTGCTCCACTCGAAGACCTTCCTCGGGCACATCTCGACACAAATTCCACAGCCCTTGCAGAGAAATGTATCAACGTCAATCTCGACTATTCCTTCCGCCTTTCCGACGACAAGATAGCCGTTTTTTTCAACAACGGTGTTCGCGTTTTCGGCCATCGGGACCACCTCTCGACGTGGCCTTTTACGTTTGTCAACATTTAAAGCTTTCGCGGGGGACATTGATGTCCAGAAAAGGTTCATTCGAGGGCAAACGTGCATCGGGATAAAAGTTTTGGAGAAGGCAGGGGGCTTTCGAAGAATCACCACATGACCAGTTGCCAGTCGAGGAGGCCGTTCTCGACGATATAGCTCCACCGCTCCCTGCACTCCGGCTTGAGGTTTTCGATGTATTTCAAATCCTGCGTCGCCGAGAACTTCTTTATCGCCCTGCCGATAACGCGGTCGTAGTCGGTCAGACAGTTGTGGGGTCCGCGCTTTGAGCCAGCCCCAACGGGGTCGCTCAGGATTCTCTTGTCCGGGAACTTTTTCTTCGCCCAGATTAGAACCTCGACCGCGCTCCAGAGCCACGGCGGGCGGTACTCGTTCCTCTCCCACAGCCTCTCGTAGAGCGTCCCCTTCTGAATGTCGGTGATGTTTATCGAGAAGGTGTCCGTGTAGGGCTCGGCCTTGATTATGCTCCCCTTGACGTCCTCGATGGCGGTTCTTTCGCTCAGGAAAATCGGCTTCAGCAGGAGGTAAGTTTTGACCTTCGCTCCAGCTTTTCTCGTTATCTCAGAAGCCCTCACGAAGTCCCCGAAGGTGTTGCCCTTGTTTATCGAGACGTCGGCGACGTCGTCGTTGGCCGTCTCCAAGCCGATAGCGACCTCGAAGTGCTTGTCCGGGACTATCTCGGCCAGCTCTTTAACCGCGTCGTAGCGAACCAGCTCGCTCCTGCTCTCGATGACGATTTCCTCAACGTTGTCCATCTCCGCCAGAAGCTCAAAGATTTTTCTCCTCGTTTCCGGTTTGAGCTCGCCGTTGTCGAGGAATGAACCTGAGGTGAACATTCTCACCGCGAAAGGGCCTTTTTTGCCTTTTATTTTCTCCAGCGCTTCCCTCACGTAGTCCACTATTGCTTCCTGGCTCCACTTGACTTTGGGGGCCGAGGTGGGGTAGGCGCACATGTAGCAGGCCTTTCCTATTCTGAAGCGATAGCAACCTATAGTGGGCAGGATTATGAAGAGCGCCGTTCCCGGCTTTCCGGCAACGTTGTCCTCGCTCGTCCAGTAGGTCATCCTCTCACCTAGCCCGGGGTCTGAGATAGGGTTTTTAAAGGTGCTCCATATTCAATGTTTTCTCGAGGCTCTCCTTCGCGATTTCTAGCAGGTCTTCAGGGGTCAGCACTTCCATTCCTTCTGGTTTACGTTCGAGGACGTCTTCGCTCGGAACAACGAGCACTCTGCGGCAGTCGAAGCGCGAAAGCTTCTCCTCAATCTTCCGCACTTCCTCTCTCTTCACCCGCTCCTTCCACTTGACCTCTCCGACGAGTTCGAGCCTGTTAAATCCCCGCAGAGCAATGTCGAGCTCAAGCTGGGGAAGCTCAACACTCACCCTTCTCAGGCCGTAAGCCTTGGCGAGCAAATCCGCTATGAAGTCCTCGACGTGCCTTGGAAGTTTGTAGTCAACGGCCCTTCTTATGAACTCAACGGACGTTTCAAGCTCGGTGTAGGCGTACTTGGCCTCAAGGTAGAAGTGCAGGTCGAGGAGAGGTGAGACGTGCCTGTAAACGAACTTTTTGCGCCTCTTGCCCTGAACCAGGAACTTGCGCAGGATTCCCATCTTCGTGAGGATTGTGAGGTACTTCTGGAGTGTCCCGGGGTTGTCCTTCTTCAGCAGGCCGCGGGAGAAGAGTGCAGAGGAAAGCTCGGTGCTCGTCCCCTTTCCGTTGGCGACTTCCATCATTATCCCGAGGTAAACCCTCGTCAGCTCGTGGCCCTCTTCGCTGAATGTCTCGCCAACGAGCTCGCTCACGAATGAACCTGAGGACGAAAAGAAGCCGGTTAAAAAGTCCCTCAGCGGAGGTTTGTAAGCCGGCACGAGCATGGGCTCCCTCAGGTAGGTGGATGCCTCTATCAGCTCCTTTCCCTTCACTTCCTTCGACAGCTCGACTAAGATTTCGCGCTCGTCTATGAGTCCGATTTTCACGAGGAAGGCTATCCCGAGGAGCGGGCTTTCCCTCATCGAGAGCAACCTTTGGGCGAGCCACATCGTTGAGGTTACGAGGATTATCCCGCTATCCTGCTCAGTTGAGTACGCATGCAGGAGGTCGAGGAAACCATCGGGGAGGCGGTGGAACTCGTCGATGACGATTCTTCTCTTCCCTTTAACCAGCCTTGGAAAGAGTCTCATGAACTCCTGATAGGTCATCTTGTCGCTGCTCAGCCTGTCGTGGACGGTGCCGTCCTTGTTCACGAAGAAGAACTCGTCGTAGTCGAGAAAGTGCTCGACGAGGAAGGTCTTGCCGGTCTTTCTCCTCCCGTAGAGCATCTTCCAGCCCGGGTATCTCAGGAGGGCACGTTCAATTCTTCGAGGAATTATTCTCATGAGAATAATTCCCGCGGGAATAGTTATAAAGGTTTTGGGCTTCCCCCCGAATATAACCCCTCATTGCGCTGAGCCTTCCTGATGCTGTGCCTTTGATTCTTTTTAGAATGATTCTTCGGGAGAATTATTCCCGCAGGGATAATTATGCAGTTCAGATTGGGGTGAGGGTTATAAGGTGAGCTGAGAACTCTGGCTATGCTCAGCTTGAAGGGGAATCTCAAAACCTGACTCCCCTCGTCCTCAGGCTTCTCTCGAAGGAAGGATAAGCGGCATCTTTTTCAATAACTATTTATATCTGCCAGAATTATCAATAAACTGGTGGTTATATGGAGATAGTGGTGAAACGTCTCGACTCCCAGGGCAGGCTTCTCATTCCCCGTGAGATTAGGGAGAAGCTTGGTGACGAAGTCATAATAGTTGACCTTGGCGATAGGGTGGAGCTCCTTCCGAGGAGGAGAGCCAACCTGCGGAAGTTCTTCGACAGTGTTGAGATTGATGAGCTGAAGGAATGGGAGGAGCTCAAAAAGGAGCTGTGGATGGAATGAGGTTCATCGACGCCAACGTCTTCATCTACGCGTTTCTAAGGCCGAAGAAGGAGCCACCGGAGAACGTTAAGGAAATCAAGGAGCGGGCCAAGGCGATACTCACGAGGGTGAGTGATGGCGAGCGTGTTGTAACTACGGTCGTCCATCTGAGCGAAGTGGCCAACGTCGTCGAGAGCAGGGGCAGGAAAGAGAAAGCAGTTGAGGTCGTTCTGGCGGTTTTGACGAGTGAGAACATTGAAGTTCTTCCGGTCTCTCCCAGTGATTACTTGAAGGCAACTCTCATAGCCGAGGAGAAAAACCTCGGCGTGAACGACGCTTTGGCCTACGTTAAGATGAAAGAACTCGGCATAGGAGAGATTTACACGTTCGATAGGGACTTTGAAAAGCTCGATGTCATGGTGGTGAACGAATGAGAATCCTCCTTACCAACGACGACGGAATCTACTCCAACGGACTGCGCGCCGCTGTAAAAGCCCTTAGTGAGCTCGGCGAAGTTTACGTCGTCGCCCCGCTCTTCCAGAGGAGCGCGAGCGGCAGGGCCATGACGCTCCACAGGCCGATAAGGGCCAAGCGCGTTGACGTCCCCGGGGCGAGAATAGCCTACGGAATAGACGGGACTCCCACTGACTGCGTGATTTTCGCTTTGGCCCGCTTCGGTGGCTTCGACCTGGCGGTCAGCGGGATCAACCTCGGCGAGAACCTGAGCACCGAGATAACCGTCTCCGGAACGGCCTCGGCCGCTATAGAGGCTTCCACCCACGGGATTCCGAGCATAGCGATTAGCCTTGAGGTGGAGTGGAAGAAGACCCTCGGCGAGGGTGAAGGGGTTGACTTCTCCGTCTCGGCGCACTTCCTCAGGAGAATAGCCGGTGCGGTCCTTGAGCGGGGCCTTCCGGAGGGCGTTGACATGCTCAACGTCAACGTCCCGAGCAACGCGACGGAGAAAACCGAGATAGCGATCACCCGCCTCGCCCGGAAGCGCTACTGCCCGACGGTCGAAGAGCGCATTGACCCGAAGGGCAACCCCTACTACTGGATCGTCGGCAGGCTCGTTCAGGACTTCGAGCCGGGAACCGATGCTTACGCCCTGAAGGTCGAGAGGAAGGTCAGCGTCACGCCGATAAACATCGACATGACGGCGAGGGTGGATTTTGGGGAACTGGAGATGTTGTTGGAAAGCACGTTGAAAGGTTGAGAGTGCTATGAAACGACTGCTCCCTCTTTCCATTCCCTTCGTCGAGTTCGCGCTTGCCTTTGCAGTTCCGCGGGAGAACTACGTGAAGGCCGTCTGCTGGTCGAGAAATCCACCGGCCTGCTCCTTTGAGTTTTCTCCATCACCAATCTTTTTCCTTGCCGTTGCGCTTCCATTCCTCATTCTTACAGTTTACTTCCTCTGGAGGAAGCGGAGAGAAATCGCCCTGCTCTCGGGTTCTGCCGGGATTGTGGTGCTCGCGGGAACGGCGCTCCTGACCTTTGACGAGGGAATCGCCCTGCTCACCGTTCTGCTCCTCGCACCCCTTCTCCAGTGGGCTGGAGAGAAGGTTTTGGAGATACAACCTGATAAAAACGAGGAAATTATATGGACCATCTCGGCCGTTCTGAGCTTCCTCGCCGTCTGGATTGTGGTCCGCATGGGGCTCGCGGTCAGCGTGTGAGAAAAGGGAAAGTCAATCCTCCCCAAAAATCCTGTCCACAAACCACTTCTCGTCGAAAGGCTTTAAGTCGTCGTAGCCCTGACCGACGCCGACGAAGAGTATCGGCGCGCCAATTGCGTGGCTTATGCTCAAAGCCGCTCCACCCCTCGCGTCCGCGTCGAGCTTGGTGAGGATTACGCCGTCTATTCTGACGGCCTCGTTGAACTGCTTGGCTTGCTCAACAACGGCGTTTCCGCTCAGGCTGTCGCCGACGAAGATTACCAAGTCAGGTTTGGTGACGCGCACTATCTTCTTCATCTCGTCCATGAGGTTTCTGTTGAGCTCGTTCCTTCCGGCGGTGTCAACGAGAACCACATCAACCCCCCTCGCCTTGGCGTGCTGGATTGCGTCGTAGGCGACCGCCGCCGGGTCGGCACCGTAGTCGTGCTTTATCACCTTAACTCCAACGCGCTTCGCGTGCTCCTCTATCTGCTCTATCGCTCCGGCCCTAAACGTGTCGCTCGCCGCTATGACGACGCTCAGCCCGTTCTTCTTGAGCCAGTTGGCGAGCTTGGCAATGGTTGTGGTCTTCCCCGAGCCGTTGAAGCCGACGAAGACTATCACGAAGGGCTTCTCTTCTTTGGAGCGAATCATCTCGAGGAGGTCAATCTTTTTCTCCGGAGTGAGGATTTCGAGAATTGCCTCGCGGAGCGCTTCCTCTATCAGCTTGCCCTTGTTGGTTCCGATGCGGACCTTCTTTCCGACCAGCTTCTCCTTAATCTTCTCCCGCAGGGCCTCGACGGTTTCGAGGGCAACGTCCGCCTCGAGAAGCTCAAGCTCCAGCTCGTCCAAAGCTTCCTCAACGTCCTTCTCTTTAATCTCGACCTGAAGGAGCCTCTCCATGAGGCCGGGCTTCTTTTCCGGCTCGGTCTTTTCGACCCTCTTCTCTTCCTCCTCAATCTTCTCCTCGACCTGCTTGGTGAACTTCTTGAGCTTTTCCCTGAGCTTTCCGAACATGCTCTCACCCGGAGAAAAGAGGGGGAAGGCCTATAAAAAGCCCTCGGCGATAGCTGGTTTCATCACCGCTCAGACCCGAAGCCACTCGTCATCGGGCGCCTTACGTAGGTCTTCCTCTCAACGACGCGACCGTTTTCGAGCTTATAAACCTTCAAGAGCTCGGCCCCCATTGTCTCTCGCCTGTATGCTATGAGATAGTCGAGGTGGTTCCTGATTTTGTATCGGGTTATTGAGTCGGCCACGTAGCGCTCCTCGTAGAGGAGGACGAGCTTTCCTTCCTCCCGCTTCATCTCAAGCCAGCGGAGCAGTTTCTCGCGCTCTGCTCCCTTTCGGGAGAGCGGGTTGATGATAAGGTAAACGGGGAAGTCAGCCCTGAAGGGATTGCCCACGTAGATTTCTCCCTCGACGGGGAACGGAAGTTCTTCCGCTAATGCCCTTCCCTTCCTTTCGGCCCACGATTGGAAGTAGAGCCGCGCGAGCCTCTTACCTCCCCCCGAAATCATCAGAGTTCCGGATTCGAGCGTAAGTATTTCCCTCAGCATACGCCTCCCTTTAACTTTTACCGGGCAGTTAAATCTTTTTCGGGATTTTTCACACCAAGGTTCACCGCAAAGTATTTATCGGGGCCCACTGAATAAGTTTTTACAAACAATGACGGGGTGTGTTAGAGCATGCGAAAACTGTTCGGTTTGTTGTTGGTGGGCCTGATGGCCCTTAGCGTCGTGGCCAGCGGCTGTATAAGCGGAGGAGGAACTTCAACCCAGAGTCCAACAGCAACGAAAGTCCCGAATAAGATAAACATACTCTACACGTACACGGGCTCGTTCAGCGACCCCGCCAAAGGTAAACAGGCGGCACAGGCCCAGCTCCAGCAGGGAGCGTGGGTCATCTATCAGGTCGCGGGCGGTACTGGCTTGGGTGTCTTTGAGGCAGTTGGCGACTACCTTAAGGCCAACGGCAAGAAAATGGGACCCCCCTTTGCCATCGGTGTTGACTCAGCTCAGGACTGGATTAAGCCGGGAGTTATAATCGCTAGCATGATGAAGCGCGTTGACGTTGGTGTTTACAACGCCGTCAAGGAGGCAGAGGAGAACCAGTTCCGCGGCGGCGTCGTCGAGCTCGGTCTCAAGGACGGGGGTGTTAAGCTCTCCACGATAGCAGACGTCAAGGCTATGTTCGACTCCCTCCCAGCCGATGTCAGGGCCAAAAAGCTGAAGGACCTTGGCTTCCAGAACGAGCAGCAGCTTTTGGAGTACCTTAACAAGACCCGCCAGCAGGTTCCGAGCTGGATATGGCAGGCCGTTGACCAGCTTCAGCAGGAGATAATAAGCGGCAAGATACTGGTTCCCAAGGCAACCCAGAAGAGCCAGATTGAACAGCTCAGGAAGGCCACCAGCTGGCAACAGATGGAGAAGCTTGGGGAGGAATGGGCAAAGGAGTCACCCAAGCCTGAGACTTACTTCAACAAGACCCTCAACGAGAGGCAGAACACCAAGAAGATAGCCATCGTCTTCGACGTCGGTGGCAGGGGTGACCTGAGCTTCAACGACATGGCCTACATGGGTGCCGAGAGGGCCGTTAAGGATTTCGGACTCCAGCTCACCCAGCTTCAGAGCAACAGCCCGAACGACTACTACACCAACCTCCAGAGCCTCGCCAAGACCGGCCAGTATGACATCATAATCGCCGTCGGATTTATGATGACCGACGCCGTCAAGAAGGTCGCCCAGGAGTACCCGAAGCAGAGGTTTGTCCTAATCGACGGCTACGACCCCAACATGCCGCACAACGTCCAGATGGTCCTCTTCAAGGAGAACGAGGGTTCAGCCTTGGCTGGAGCGCTCGCCGCCCTCATAGCCCTCAACGACGGTAAGGACACCATAGGTATCGTCCTCGGTATGGAAATTCCGGTTCTCTACAAGTTCGAGGGCGGCTACCGCTTCGGTGCCTACTGGGCCCTCGACTACTACAAGAACCACAAGCAGTGATTTCCTTCCCTTTGTTCTTCTTCCCTTTAGGAGGTGAAAGCGATGGAAGAGAGGACTCCAGTGCTCGAGATGCGTGACATCGTGAAGGTTTACCCGGACGGCACAAAGGCTCTGAAGGGCGTCACGATTAAGGTCTACGAGGGTGAAATCCTCGGTCTCCTCGGCGAGAACGGTGCCGGAAAAACGACGCTGATGAAGGTTCTCTTCGGAATGCTCAAGCCGACGAAGGGCAAGATTTTTCTCAGGGGTAAAGAAGTCCGCTTCAAGAGCCCCGCCGATGCAATAGCGAACGGAATCGGAATGGTTCACCAGCACTTCACGCTCGTTGAGGTCTTCAACGCCCTCGAGAACATCATCCTCGGAATGGAGGGGCACGGACTGCTGTCCAAGATTGACGTCGAGAACGCGAGGAGGAAGCTCCAGAAGCTGATGGATGAGCTCAACTTCCAGGTTCCCCTCGACGTCCCCGTCGAAAACCTCCCCGTCGGCGTCCAGCAGAGGATTGAAATTCTCAAGATGCTCTACCGCGACGTTGACATACTCATTCTCGACGAGCCGACCGCGGTTCTCACTCCGATTGAGGTTAAGGAGCTTTTCGCAGTTCTTAGGAAGCTCAAGGAGCAGGGAAAGACGATAATCTTCATCAGCCACAAGCTCAACGAGGTCATGGAGATAACCGACCGCGTTACGGTCATAAGGAAAGGTGAGGTCGTCGGAACCGTCAAGACGAGCGAGGCAACGCCCCAGCTCCTCGCGAGGATGATGGTTGGCAGGGACGTCGTTCTCAGGATTGAGAAGCCCCCGAAGGAGCCTGGTGACGTCGTCTTCCGCGTCGAGGACCTATGGGTGAAGGGAGACAGGGGCGAAGAAGCTGTTCGCGGGCTGACCTTCGAGGTCCGCGCTGGCGAGATATTCGGCATAGCCGGTGTTGAAGGCAACGGCCAGAGCGAGTTGATAGAAGCCATAGCTGGTCTGAGAAAAATCGAAAGGGGCAAGGTTTACCTCAAAGGAATCGACATCACAGGCAAGAAACCGAGGGAGCTCTACGACATGGGGGTGGCGCACATACCAGAGGACAGGACGCACATGGGTTTAATCCTCGAGATGACGGTGATGGAGAACTCAATTCTGGGAATGCACTGGAGGGAGGAGTTTTCCAGGGGACCCCTTATCGATTGGGGCAAGGTCGAGGAGCACGCAAAGAGACTGATAGAGGAGTTCGAGGTCAGCGCACCTGGAACGAAAGCCCCGGTAAAGAGCCTGAGCGGTGGAAACCAGCAGAAGCTGATAGTTGCGAGGGAGGTAAGCAAAAAGCCCGAGTTCATCATAGCGGCACAGCCAACGCGTGGTGTTGACGTTGCCTCGACCGAGTACATCAGAAACTACCTCGTCAAACTGAGGAACGAGGACAAGGCCGTTCTGCTCGTCTCTGCCGACCTGGATGAGGTTCTCCAGCTCAGCGACAGGATGGCGATAATGTACGAGGGCCAGTTCATGGGAATAGTCAAGCCCGACGAGGTTACCGAGGAGCAGATTGGACTCATGATGGGAGGTGTTAAGGGTGAACCTCAAAAATGAGCTCAGAGGATACGCCAAACCCGTGGCCGAGAGCGTTTTGGCGATACTCATTGGAGCGTTCATAGGTGCCCTCGTCCTCTGGTTCAGTGGTTACGACGCGATTGCCGCGTACCGAGCCCTTCTATCGGGTTCCTTCGGTTCCCTCAGCAACTTTGCGGAGACCCTCAGCAAATCAACACCGCTCATTCTGACGGCGATAACCTTCGCTATAGGCGCGAGAACCGGGCTCTTCAACATCGGCGCCGAGGGAACCGTCTACTTCGGTGCCATAGCGGCCGTCGCGGTAACCCAGAGCGTACGGAATCCTTTGGCCGGAATACTAGCTGGAATCCTAGTCGGTGCGCTGTGGATGCTCCCCGCGGCGGTCCTCAAGGTGTACAGGGGCGTTCATGAAGTTATCTCCACGATAATGTTCAACTGGATTGCCTTCTTCTTGGCGAGCTGGCTCGCCCTCCAAGTCTTTGAGAACCCGATGAACCCCAACAGCACGCTGCCGATTCCACCGGGGGCAAGGCTACCCCTGCTCGTGAAGAACTCTACTCTCTCGCTGGCCTTCGTGATAGCGATAATCTCAGCAATCATTGTTTACGTGGTAATGTGGCACACCAAGCTCGGCTACGAACTCAGAACCAGTGGACAGAACCCGAGGGCGGCTGAATACGGTGGCACGAACCCTAAGGTGGCCATGCTCTGGTCCTTCGTCATCGGCGGAATGACTGCCGGACTCGCGGGTGCGCTCCAGGTCATGGGAATCCCGCCGAGCTACTCCATCAGCCAGGGACTCGCGAACGTCTACGGCTACGGTTTCGACGGAATAGGTGTCTCCCTTGTCGGCAGGAACCACCCCCTCGGCATAATCTTCGCGGGGATACTCTTTGGAGCCCTCAACGCGGGGGCAACACAGATGCAGCAAACGGGCGTTCCCCTTGAGATGGTTAAGGTCATCGAGGGCATCATCATCGTGGCCGTCGCCGTGCCCGGACTCCTTGACCTGTTCACCAGAGCGTTCAGGAGGGGAAGTGCATGAACGAGACTATGGTAATCAGCCTCCTGCTCGGTTCCCTAGCGGCGATGGTTCCAATAGCACTTACGAGCATAGGTGCCGTGATAAGCGAAAGGGCCGGTGTCGTCAACATCGGCTACGAGGGAATACTGATGCTCTCGGCGTTTTTCGGGGCGATATTCGCTGAGCTAGCTCACAACGGATGGGTTGGTCTCCTCGGAGGCGCACTAACCGGCCTTATCATAGGGATAATCCACGGCGTAATCACCGTCTACCTCAAGGGCGACCACGTCATTCCGGGCATCGGTATAAACCTCATAGGCTACGGTGGCGTTGCATTTGGAATCCTAGCGTACTGGGGCACCGCAGGACAGCATCAAGTCCCTCAGAACGCCCAGATTAAGCCCCTCTGGATGGACGCCTTCGGAAACTCCCTCAGCCCTATGGTACCGATAACGATAGCGGTCGCGGTAATAGTCTGGTGGATGCTCTTCAAGACGCCGTTCGGGCTGAGAATTCGCGCCGTCGGAGAGAACCCAGAAGCAGCGGACGCTATTGGAATAAACGTCGAGCTCTACCGCTTCACGGCGGTCCTCATAGCGAGTGCCTTGGCCGGCGTTGCCGGTGCCTACCTCAGCGTTGACTGGCTCGGAACCGTAACGAAAACGATAGCGGCCGGAAGGGGTTTCATAGCCCTGGCGAACATGGTCTTCAGCGGCTGGAACCCGATAGTGGCCCTCGGTGGAGCGTTCCTCTTCGGATTCTTCGACAACTTCGCCATCTACATACAGAACAACCCCTGGCTCGCGGGAACGATACCCTGGCAGTTCATAGCGACCCTGCCGTACGTCGTGACCCTCATAGTGGTCGCGGGAATAATAGGAAGGGCAAGGCCACCCAAGTGGGACGGCAGGCCCTACAAGCGCGAGTGACCCTTTCATTTTTTCAATATTACCCCCAGCGCGGTTCCCAGGACGATTCCCGTAACGAGCGCCAGGAAAGCGTACGTAACAGCGGTGTTCTCTGCATTGTTCGGCTTCGCAGGTTTCTCGGGGGTCGAGAGTGCCTTCATTATCGATGCCGTGTTCTTGATGAGCCAGTCGGTGTAGTTCCCCGAGGCCCAGAAGACGGTTATCTCCGCAAGGGGCTTTCCGCTCTTCTGGGCGAGTTCGATTGCGGCATTCTTAAGCTGTTCCGAGCTGTCGGAGCCGTAAACTATGAGCGAGCTCTTCTTCGCGGTCGGAACGAGCTGGTCAACCCCTATCGCCGGAACCTCTTCCTCGGGCTTTATCGAGGCAACCGCCTTAATCCCGAGCCAGTCAATGGCGTACTCGTCTGGGGGCATCTGGATTACTGCGGTCGCGTTCTTGGGGGCTAAAGCTTTGTAGGCCTCGACTATCGCAAGGACCCTCTCGCGGAACTTCTCGAAGTCCCTCTCGTAAGTCACCGCGTTCGCCGGGTCCTCCTCGATTAGGGCCTTCTCGGTAGCTTCTGCTATGGCTATGGCGTTGTAGGGGTCGAGCCAGACGCCGTGAGGATTGTCCTTCCCGTTGTACCAGTATTCCTTGGCGTAGTGGAAGCCGTATTTCATATAGTCGTCGACGAAAAGGGCCTTTCCCGTTACGGTGCCCTCCTGTTCAAGTTCTGCAATCCTCTTTTCAACGGGCAGGTGACCTCCGGTGGTCACTATGACCCGGGCCTTTGAGAGCAGTTCAACCTGCTGGGCCGTCAGCTGGTAGTCGTGCGGGTCAACCCCGGGCGGAACTATCACCTCGACCTTAACGCCCGGGAACGCCTCCTGAACTATTGACGCTATCGGCGCTATCGTCGCTACCACCGTGACGTTCTCCTGAGCCGAGACGCCGTTGAGGGGAACCAGCGCGAGCGTCAGCAGGATTATGAGCGCGAGCCTCTTCATCTTAGGCCACCCTAATTCTCCCTTGGCCTTCGCCTTTTAAAGCTCTCCCACAACCCTTATAACCCATTCCCCTAACTACTACCGGGTGATGTTATGAAGCGCCTCCTTGCGTGGGTAACACTTGCGGTCCTCCTGCTGGCCTCATCGGTTCCCGGGGCGTCGGCGGTTGAAATTGACTCCCACGTAACGGTCGAGATAAGCCCCAACGCCGAGCTCCTTGGAATCGTTTACTACCTCGCCTTCGGGAAGGACCCCTTCGTCATCGACAGAGGGAGTTACCTGAGTGAGGTTGAGGCCCACTTCGGAAGGTTCAGAAACTCAACGGCGGTGCTCCTCCTGAAGTCCTACCTCTCCCGGGCGAGAACCGTGCCTGAGAGGGATTACTACCTGATGGAACTCGAGTACTACCTCCTCCTGTGCTCCGAACCGCCCGGCCTCATGCCCATGGTTGACATTGACTTCCCGTGGTTTGAGAACGAGTTCCTGCCGTCACTAAGGGAGTTCGCGAATGAGAGCGACTTCATGGACTTCTACGAGAGTCACATGGACTACTACGACGATGACCTCAGAATCTACGAGAACGCCCTTAAAATGCTACCTCCCGATGAGTTCATGACCGAGAACGCGGGAGTTCACAACGTTACCTACGAGTTCCTCCACCCCTACCTCGTCGCGATACACGGCCACAGCTTCAGGCCCGTCCTGAACGGCACCTCGGTTTGGGGCGCCGGCGGAATGCTCCCCCTCGTCAGGAGAACACCCCAGAGAACGCTCTGGAGCTACAAAACCGCGAGGGACACGATGTTCGGGCTTCCTCTGAACAGGGACTACGTGATGAGCATGGGGCTCGACGAGTTACTCTACCTCGGCTTCATTTACCACGAGCTCGGTCACGACATCACGATTCCAGCCCTCGACGCCTACGGAAACCTGTCGAACCTCACCTACTTCGTTGACGCCATAAGGAGCGACATGCCCTACCTGGCACGCTACGATATCCACTTCTGGAGCAAAACGGGGATGCTCTACGAGGGCTTCGCCGACGCGTGGGAGGACTACGCGATAAGCCGGATAAACGAGAACTACACGCTCCTGGCAATCAACATGCAGAAGGCCTGGGGCGAGTTCTGGATTGGGTGGCTCCTCAACAGAACTGCCTACTATTCAGAGCTGAGCCGGAAAACCGGGAAGCCCTTCTCGGACTACGTTTGGAGTATCCTCGGCGAGATGAGGGGCTTTGCATCGCCGGAAAACGTCAGCGAGGTTTACTCTCGCGAGGTTCCGGTCACACCGCTGAGGGCATTTGACAGGGGCGCGGAGCTGGGAAGGGTCGTCATCGTCTACGGAACGGCCAACCTGGACCCGACCGGGACGGAGAAGGATAAAGAGACAGCCGAGGAGATAGCGGGGAACTTGAGGCGATTCTACTCCCAGTGGGTTGAGCCTGTGGACGTCGTGGTGAAAGCGGACGTTAACGTCACGGACGCTGACCTTGAAGGGGTCGTCGTCCTCGTCGGCGGTCCGGTCTCGAACCGGCTCGTGAGGGAGCTCGATAGTAAGTTCCCGCTCCGCTTCGAGAAGGTCAACGGAACGTGGGTGTTGACCCACACCGAGAACGTCACGAGCTTCGTTCTCCTCGACGAGAAGAGTCCCTGGAAAAAGGTTTACGGAAACGTGAGCGTCGCCGTTGGAAACCTTGGAAACGTCGCCAATGCGAGTGTCCTCATGGCGATTCGGAACCCCTACAACGAGAGCAACTACCTCGTCTGGGTTGCCGGTGAGAACAGGAACCTGACGGCGCTCTTCACGAACCCGACCTACTACCTAAGCAGTTACGAAATCTACACGGGAAAAGAAGTGGAGATGGGGTTCTACGTTCAGTCGGCCTCTTCCTGACTTTCCTTTTCCCTGAGTCCGTTGCTCTTTATGTGGGGCTTGCCGATGGCTATGGTGAAGCCCTTGAAGCTGTCGTCCTTCCTGTTGAACTCAATGGCCAGAGGAAGGCCGTTGTCCTCGTTGAAGACGATGCGGACGATTCTCGCCCGCGAGTGGTCGCTCAGGTAGTCCTCCTTCAGACTCTCGTAGTCATCGATAACGCGGTCGATGCTTTCGCTGTGCATATCGTAGATTTCCCGCGCGTATACGCTGTGGTTCTTGATTTCCTCGACCTTCTTCTCCCTGTCCAAGGTACCACACCCTCAGGCTTTGCGCCACTTCCCGTCGCGGAACTTAAAAACCTTCCTGCGCTCGGCCATCCTGAGGGCTTCCTCGAGCCTGCCCTTCGGAACTTCCATGCCGTGGAGCTCCTTGAAGAGCTCGACTATCTCGTCGGTGCTGACAGCTTCCTTCTCCTCAAGGATGTTGCCGACGAGGTTAATCATGTCCTCCACGAAGTTCCAGGGGAAGACTATCCAGGCCCAGTCGATTTCCTCGCCGAAGTAGTCGGGCTTGAAGCGCGAGCCCTTGATTGTCAGGAGCGTGGCGGTCCTTATCTCGGCCGGCTTCTGACCCTCGACGTAGTTCTTCGCAAGGGTCAGGCTCTCGCCGGTGTCGCTGATGTCGTCGACGATGAGGACCCTCTTGCCCTCGAGGCTGTAGTTGCTGCCGTACTTGAGCCTGGCCTTGCCGTCCGGGGTTGCCGTTACTCCCCAGTGCTCGACCTTCAGGCTTACCAGGTCCTTGACACCGAGGTAGTCGCAGTAGAGCCTCGCCGGAACCCAGCCACCGCGGGCGAGGCCGACTATAACGTCAGGCCTCCAGCCGTCCTCCAAAACCTTCCAGGCCCCTTCCTTGGCCCACCTTTCAATGTCTTCCCAAGAAGCGAGATACGCCGGAAACTTCTTCATTGGATTTCCCTTAACGGAGCAAAAACAACCTTTTATTTAAGGTTTTTGGCGGGGATTTTGACGGGTATTTGTCCATGAAACTGATTTAAACCGGGGGCGTAGGGGTTTAGGGGATTGCCATGAGGGTTCACCACCTCTACTCCGGCGGAAAGGATTCAAGTCTGTCGGCGTGGATTCTGAGCCAGCTCGGCTACGAGGTCGAGCTCGTGACGGTCACCTTCGGCCTGCTCGACAACTGGAGGTACGCGAGGGAAACAGCTGAGAGGCTCGGCTTTGCCCATCGGGTTCTGGAGCTTCCGGTTGAAATCCTCGAAAAAGCCGGGGAGATTGCCATAAGCGACGGCCACCCGAACAACGCGATACAGTTCATCCACGAAAGGGCTCTGGAGGCTCTGGCGTCCCTTCCCGAAGTGGAAAGGGTGAGCGACGGAACGCGGAGGGATGACAGGGTTCCGCTCCTCGATTTGCCTAAGGCGAGGTCGCTGGAGGACAGGTTTGGGGTTGCCTACATAAGGCCACTCCTCGGTCTCGGTTACAAGACGATACGCGAGCTGACCGAGAAGCTCTTCGTCGTTGAAATCCGGGAGAGCGAGGAACTTGAGAAGGCGGACTACGAGGTTGAGCTGAGGTATCTCCTCAGGGAGAAGGGCATCGACCCGCTCGAAATCTTTCCGAAGAGACACTACCAGTCGAGGGTTCTGGGGTGGAAAAGAGAAATCAGAGCTCGAGGCTGAGCCTTCTGACTATCGGGTTCTCCGCCTCTTCCGGTTTTATCTCCTCGATGCTCTCAATCCATATCTTGGTCCTCGGGACGCGGTGCTTGCTCCCTATCTCGGAGTAGACGAGCTCGACGACGTGCTCCGGCTTGAGAGCGCGGTACTCCTTGGTGAAGGGCTGCTTGAGCTTACCCCTCTGGAAGATTCCCTTAACGCGGTAGACCTTGACCTCCATTTCCATCCCTCCTTCAGCGGGCCTTTGACGGTGAACTTTTAAGCTTTATCCGAGGAAGCCTAAAGCTTCTTCAATCTTCACTATCTCCGGACCCGTCGTCAGGTGTCCGACGACGACGCCGTGTGAGTTGGCTATCATGCACGAGCCAACGAAGGGAACGCCCATGTTGGCGGTTCCGACGTATATATCGACCTTGAAGAGGTCGCTCAACCACTCAAGCTCCTCGTCGGTCGCCTCGGGGTGCACGAGACCGCCTTTGTTAGTGACGACGCCGACGCTTCCAACCGCTGTGTAGTCTGCTATGACTCCCCTCTCAACCGGAACGCCGAGTATGTCCTCAATCTTCCTCGCTTCCTCCCTCGTGAAGTCCTTGCTAACTAAAGCGCCCTTGTCGTTGGCCAGAATCAGGTTTCCGAAGGCGGTGAGCCTGCTCTGGAAGGGAACGACCTCCACCTCAATCCCGTACTCCCTGAGCTGGGCGTTTATGAAGTCGAGCTCGGCGTCCCAGATGTACCAAGGGACTATCAGCGCGTTGGAGTTGCCGGCGACGAATATGCCGACTATGCGCGACTTCATAACACTCGTCTCGATGAGCGGAACCTTCAGAACTTCTCTGAGGGTCTCTAACTTCTTCTCGCCGAGGCCCTCCCTAATGATGGCTACCCTGTCGGTGGCGAAGCCGTAAACGCCAAGGTACGGGGAGTTTTCAAAATCGAGCCTCTCGATGTGCATCTCTTCACCTCTAAAAAGTGGTTAAAATCAGGCCAGGGAGACCTTCGCAACCCTCTTGCCGTCAACTTCTTCAACGACGACCTTAACGCGGAGCTTGTTGGGTGGCTTCTCCGCCCCGCGCTCCCAGAGCTTCTCGTTGACGGCCGGGTCGAGCTTGACCTCCTCGGCCTTAGCGTGCCTTGCTATCCACTCGCGGACGAAGCGAGCCGCTCTCGGGGCCCTCTTCCAGCGCGGAACGCGCTTCTTTATCTTCCTGATGGGAACGACGAATATGACCTCCTCACCGGGCTTAATCATTTAGACCACCTCACTCCTTGAGCTTGGTTCTCCTCCAGTGCCTCCTCTTCGGATGGGTGAGAACCTTCCTGTTTGTCTTGATGATGACCCAAACGGGAACGCGCCTGTTCTGCTTTGCAGCCTTGGCGAGCCTGAGCTTCTTGGCGAGTGGCTTGTACCTTGACATGGTCACACCTCCCTCGCTATGCCTGTTGATGCTTTGGAGATGCGTTTTTAAGCTTTTTCGTGAGGGAAAGAAAAGGGGGTCAGCGCCTCCTCCTGTACAGGAGGAGCGGAAGAACGGCCAGTCCAACTATCGCGGCAGGACCGCAGATGCCCTTGCCTCCACTCCCCTCCTCGGCGGTGACCTCGTACTTGAACTCAACCTTGTTGGGAACCTTGGCCATGAACGCTTTGTAAGCGTCGGCGGGAACCCCATAGGCTATGTAAACGTTGCTCGTAATTAGAATCTCCCTGTCGCTGAGCCTCTGCACTTTCATCGTGACGCTTCCCGCCCTTGTCTTAACATCTATGTCGGAGGGAATGGACGTGAACTTGTAGCCTGTGGGAAGGCTTATCCTCGTGACCTTGGTTTCGTTTATCGCCGCGTTGAGCCGGTATGGGAAGTTCATGCTACCCAGCTCAAGTTTCGGGTCGTAGGCATAAACGTATGTTCCGTTGACCTTGCTGACGAAGCCCTTGAGAACCCAGTGGTACTTGACTATGAGGGGACCGCTGGTGTTGGCGTTCAGAATCGAAACCCTTCCCCCAAGGACCTGAACTCCCTCGTTCTGGAACTGCTGGGCGTACTTCTCATAAAGGCTCTGCTCAGCCTTCTGAAGACCCTCGTAGGCGAACTGAACCTTGACGTAGTTTATGTATGCCTCGGGCTTTATGTACTCCTCCGTAGTGTCGAGAACCGTCTGATTGCCCTGAACGGTTATGTTGTTGTATATTTTCATCTCCCAAGTCGTGTAGTTCTCAACACCCTTCTTCCCGGTGTATTGAATCATAACGGGCTCCAGCTTTGAATAAAGAACCATGAGGTCCTCCTTGGTAACACCCTTCTTGAGGTACACGATGGAGTGCGTGAATATTGTGTTCCCCTCGACCTTGACGTCCAGGAGTATGTAGCTTCCGTTTGATTCAACCTTAAATCCCTTCGTGACGTTCTTCAGTCTGGCTCCAGCGGGGAGATGGACAGTGAAGTAGTTCTCCAAGTACATTGAGCCGTTTATGGCGGTTGGGTTAATCTGCGAGAGGTCTGCCACGCGGAGCGCGTCGAGCGCTATCTCCCAGACGTTGTCGTAGGAGTAGTAGCGCGCGAAGTTGAGTATCCTACCCTTTATCACGGTCTCCAACGGCCCGGTGGTGTTGTACCCGATAATTTCTCCCGTTGCGTTTTTGAGCGTTAACCCCATCTGGGAGAGCTTCTGGGCCTCTTGGCTCACGAACACCTTGGTGGCGTTCTGAATGCCCATCTTCAGTATGCTCGCCTTTGTCTGGTTGAGCATCTCACTCGGGCCGTAAACGATGGACACGAGGGTCGCGTTGGCGCTTCCATCCCACGAAACCCAATACTCGTTCTTCTGGACTTCCTTGTATTCTCCAGCGGCCGAGACACTCCCTGCGAGAAGTCCAACGAGCAGAAGAGCGACCAGCCAAAATCCAAACTTCTTCATAACGTTACCTCCAACAGTCCTGGGCTTAAAAACGAACGGGGGTATATTAAGTTTGCCCAAAAGAAAGGTGAAGAAAATCAGTCACGCCACTTGCTCTCGTCGAGCTCCCCCTCCGTCTTGGCAACGATTGTGGTTCCCGTGAGGTCCCCGGTAACGTTTACCATGGTCCTGCCCATGTCGAGGATGGCATCGATTCCAAGAATCATCGCGTAGGCAAGCGCAACTGGACTTCCAGACGTCAGGTTGAGGCCAACACTCTGGAGAACCATCGCAAGCATTATCGCTCCGGCACCAGGAACGCCAGCGGTTCCGATGGAAGCGAGCACGGCCGTAAGGACGACAACGAGTTGCTGGCTCAGCGTGAGCGGGTGGCCGATGGCGTTGGCAACGAAGAGAACAGTGACACCCTGGTAGAGGGCCGTCCCATCCATGTTTATCGTTGCACCGAGCGGAAGGGTAAATGAGTAGATTCCCCTGTCCACCCCCATGTTCTCGTCGGCGACGCGCATCGTAACTGGAAGCGTTCCGCTTGAGCTCCTTGTCACAAATGCCGTCAGCATGGCGTCCTTTGCCTTCTTAATGAACTTGATTGGGTCGATGCCGAAGATTTTGAGCAGGATGAAGTAGGTCACGACAATCTGCAGGAAGAGGCCGAGGTAGACCGCACCAACGACTTTCGCCAGGGGACCGACGACCTTCAAACCTTCCTTAGCCATGACGTAAGCTATGAGGGCGAAGACACCTATCGGTGCGTACTGCATAACACCCCCAACTATGAGGTACATAGCCTCCGCCAGGCCGTCAAAGACCCTGAGAAGTGTTTCTGCGGACTTTCTAATGCGCTCCTCCTGCCTGTTCATGAGGTAGGTTATCGCTATTCCCAGGATTATCGCAAAGAATATCGTCTGGAGAACTACCCCGTTAGATAGGGATGCAAACGGGTTCGTGGGAACTATGTTTAGAAGCGTGTGAACGAGCGAAGGGCTCTTCGCTTCGATTGCCTTTCCGGTTCCCGAGCCAAGGTGTATGCCCGAGCCAACGTTGAAGACCCTACCAACTATGAGGCCAAAGAACACGGCCATTGCGGAGGTTGCCAGGTAGTAGACTATTATCTTGGCACCGACGCGACCGAGACGAGCGGGGCTTATACTCGCAGCACCGACGACCAAGGACGCGAGGATAATCGGCATCACGAGCATCTTCAGCAGCCGAATGAAGAGGTCGCCGAAGGGCTTGATGTACGTTGCCACGAAGTTCGTCCAGCCGAAGTGGCCCGCGATGAGGCCAAAAATCGCACCTAAAATTAAACCGTAGAGTATCTTCCACAGAACAGGGTAGTCCAGATACTTCCTCAGCAGGCCCATACTTTCACCCCCGCTATTCCAGCAGTTTAACAAGTGTAAACACGCGGGATTAATATTAATACAGAAGAGATTTTAACTTTTTCGCAAAATTTTTGGCAAAATGGCAAAGAGTGAGCAGAACTTCATGGAAGCCTCAGGGAAACGTCCCCGTAGAGGACCCTCTCGACCCTCTCCCCGGTGTCGACTAACAGGGCCCCGGACTCGTCTATTCCAACGGCCCTACCCCTCAGGATGACCTCGCCGTCCTCGAGTATAACAACCTCCTTTCCTATGACAGCGCTCCTATTTCGCACAGACCGCAGTATCTCCCCGTGGCGACCGCTCCTAAAGAGGCTGTACCAGTACGAGAGGGACCTCAAGAGCCTCTCAAGAACCTCGTTGGGGTCAAGTTTCCGCCCGAGGAGTTCAGTCATCGAAACGGCACCGTCCCTGAGCTCCTCGGGGACCTCGTTATTAACGTTCAGACCTATTCCAAGGAGGGCAAAGGAGTTTAGCTTGCACTCACTCAGGATTCCGGCTATTTTCCGCCCCCCCACGAGGACATCGTTCGGCCATTTTATCTTTCCCTCTATACCGTACTGAGCGAGGGTATCAGTGACCGCCAGAGCCCCAACAAAGACCAGCTTCGGAACGTGCTCGGGGCTGGACTTCGGCTTCAGAATCGCCGTCATCCACAGTCCGCCCTCAGGAGAAACCCAGCTCCGGTCCTTCCTGCCCCTCCCGGAGGTCTGCCTTCTGGCAACGACGACCGTCCCATCGGGCACATCCTCGGCTATCTCCCTAGCGTAGTCGTTGGTCGAACCGACCTCGGTGAGACGGATTACCTTCCACTCCACGATTGAACACCGATTCATCGTTCGTCGAAAGGAATTTAAACGATTGCGGAAAACCATTGCTGGTAGTAACAACTCCGAGGGAAAACCTTAAATTCCTCCTTGAATATATCACTCACGGTGATGTAAATGGATGCGTACCAGAGCGTTGGTATTAGGAGAAGGCTCAGGCGGTTTTTCAGGAGGGACGGGAGGGCGTTAATCTTCGCGATGGACCACGGCTTCGAGCATGGGCCGACCGATTTTGAGGAGCACTGGGAGCACGTTAACCCGAGGATAATCCTCCGCAAGGTCGTCAGGGCCGGAATAGACGGCGTGATGGTGCTCCCCGGAATCGCGAGGATTGCCGGCGACGAGGTCAAGCCCAACGTCGGTTTGATGATAAAGCTCACCAGCAAGACCAACCTCCGCCCGAAGGACGACCAGCTCCTCCAGAGCCAGCTGGGCTTCGTTGAAGATGCCGTGAAGCTCGGCGCCGACGCGATAGCGGCGACCGTCTACTGGGGTTCACCTCAGGAAGACGTTATGATGCGCCAGTTCGCGGAGATAGCGAGCTACGCCCACGACCTTGGCTTCCCGGTTGTGCAGTTCGCCTACCCGCGCGGGCCGTACATAAACGAGAAGTACGGGAAGAAAGAGGACTACCGCGTCGTCATGTACGGGGCCAGAGCTGCGGCAGAGAGCGGTGCGGACATGATAAAGACCTACTGGACGGGCTCGAGGGAAACCTTCGCCAAGGTCGTCGATGCAGCAGCTGGCGTTCCCGTCCTGCTGAGCGGTGGGGCGAAGACGGAAAATCCCGTTGATTTCCTCAAGCTCGTGTGGGAGGTCATAGAGGCCGGGGGTTCAGGAGCCGTCGTCGGGAGGAACATCTTCCAGCGCGAGAACCCGGAGCCCTTCATAAAAGCCCTTCTCAGGGTAATCCACAGGAACGAGGACCCGGAGGAGGCGGCGAAGGCTGAAGGTCTGCTCTGATTTCGACGACTGTCTAATCTCTCTTCTTTTCTCGTCGTAAGACTTTTAAATTCCTGTACTTTTCTGTGCACCGGAGGTGATGGAGTTGGCGAAAGTTGAGATTATAGACACAACCTTTCGTGACGCTCACCAGTCGCTGATAGCAACGAGGATGACGACCGAGGACATGCTGAAAATCGCCGAAATGATGGACAAAATCGGCTTCTACTCGATGGAGGTATGGGGAGGGGCGACCTTCGACGTCTGCATACGCTACCTCAAGGAGGACCCCTGGGAGAGGCTCCACCTCCTCAGGGAGCACATAAGGAAGACGAAGCTCCAGATGCTCCTTCGCGGTCAGAACGTCGTCGGTTACAGGCATTATCCCGACGATGTTGTAGAGAAGTTCGTCGAGCTGGCCCACAAGAACGGAATAGACATCTTCCGCATTTTCGACGCCCTCAACGACGTCAGGAACATGGAGGTCGCGATAAAAAAGGCCAAGGAAGTCGGAGCCGAGGTGCAGGGGGCGATAGCATACACCACGGGCAAAGTCTTCACGCTGGAGTACTACATGAAGAAGGTCGAGGAGCTCCTAAGGCTTGACGTTGACGTCATAACGATTAAGGACATGGCGGGCCTTTTAACTCCCTGGAAGGCCTACGAGCTGGTCAGCGAGATAAAGGAAACCTACGGCGTCCCAGTTAACGTCCACACCCACTCGACGACGGGAATGGCTGTCGCAACGTATCTGAAGGCGGTGGAAGCTGGAGCCGATTACATCGACACTTCCATAAGCCCGCTCGCCTTCGGAACGGCCCAGCCGGGAATACAGACGATATGGCACGCCCTTCCCGAGGCCGTTGGAAGCCACCTCGACAGGGAGAGAATACACAAGGTTTCCCGCTACCTCAAGAAACTGCTCGAGGAGAAGTACTGGGGGTTACTTCACAAGGAGACGCTCATGGTGAACCCCTACGTCCTCAAGTACCAGGTTCCCGGTGGAATGTTCTCCAACCTCATCGCCCAGCTCAAGGAGATGAACGCCCTCGACAGGCTCGACGAGGTTCTTGAAGAGATTCCGCGCGTTAGGGAGGACCTCGGCTGGCCCCCGCTCGTGACACCGACGAGCCAGATAGTTGGGACGCAGGCCGTTCTCAACGTCCTCTTTGGCCGGTACAAGCAGATAACCCAGGGGGTTAAGGACTACATCAGGGGCCTCTACGGAAGGCCCCCTGCCGAGATAAACCCGGAGCTCAAACGGCTGGTCCTTGGCGACGAGGAGCCGATAAGGGAGAGGCCGGGAAGCCTGCTCAAGCCCCAACTTGAGGAGTGCAGGAGGAAGCTCGAGGAGCTCGGCTACCTCCACAAGGAGGAGGACGTTCTAACCTACTGCCTCTTCCCCGAGGTCGCCCTCGAGTTCTTCAAGGTGAGGGCGGAGGGAAGAATGAAGGTTGAACTTCCAAAGAAAGCCTCAAAGGTTAAGGTCTACGTCAACGGCGTCGAGTTTGAGGTCGGCATTGAGGGTGTTGATTTTAGTGCGCTCAGATACCTGTCGGGGGTTCAGGGAGCCGTCCCGGCACAGGTCAACGCCCCTGCTTCCCATTCAGTTCCTGCCCCTGCTCCCGCTCCTTCGTCGGCTCCTGTGAGTGCTTCGCCCAACACTGTCACTGCTCCAATGCCCGGGAAAATCCTGAGGGTCCTCGTGAGCGAGGGTCAGCAAGTCAAAACCGGCCAGGGTTTGGTTGTTCTTGAGGCTATGAAGATGGAGAATGAGATTCCCGCTCCGAAAGACGGTATTGTGAAGAAACTCTACGTGAAGGAAGGCGACACCGTCAACACCGGCGACCCACTCGTAGAACTCGGGTAACGAATGGTCGTGTTAAGCCCGCTTCATTGAAAATCTCTTTTTTCCTCCTTTTTTCTGTGAAAAGTCGAAGTATTTTCGGTCTTTTGCCGAAAGACATTTAAGTATGCAATATGTACATTAAGGTGCAGATACTCTATGGAGGTGCAACCATGAACTCAGCTGTAATAATATTGATAGCGGCGGCCATTTACGTCGGTTTGTATTTTAGCTACGGTAAGGCCCTGCAGAACAAGGTCGTCAAGGCCGACCCCAACAGGCCAACACCCGCTCACAGGCTCTACGATGGCGTTGACTACGTTCCGGCAAACCCCGTGGTTCTCTACGGACACCACTTTGCGTCGATAGCGGGGGCTGGACCTATCGTCGGTCCCGCCATAGCGATGGCGTGGGGCTGGCTTCCGGGACTCCTGTGGGTCTGGTTTGGAAACGTCTTCATCGGTGCCGTCCACGACTATCTGGCATTGATGTCATCGGTGCGTTACGATGGAAAGTCAGTTCAGTGGATTGCGGGGAAGCTGATGAGCAAGAGGACGAGCATGGCCTTTGAGCTCTACGTCTGGTTCTCACTGGTCCTCGTCGTCGCGGCCTTCGGAGCAGTCATCAGTGGCATCTTCGTCAGTACTCCGGGAGCCGCAACCGCATCGTGGCTCTTCATGCTGGTTGCGGTAATCCTCGGACTGCTCCTCTACAAGTGGCAGATTGACTTCAAGCTTGGTACTGTAATAGGAATCCTGATGCTCATAGGTGCAATATACATCGGCTTCAAGTACCCTATACACGCCAGCACCCACACATGGCTCATCGCCCTCGGACTGTACGTTATCATAGCCTCCTCACTGCCCGTCTGGATTCTCCTTCAGCCGAGGGACTACCTTAACGCCTACATCCTGTGGTTCGGACTGATTCTCGGCGGCCTTGCATTCATAGTGGTCGGCATTAAGGGCACTGGAACCTTCACGGCACCTGCTTTCACCACATGGAGTGCCCACGTTGTCGGCGGAAAGCCCTCACCATTCTGGCCAACGATTCCGCTCATAATAGCCTGTGGAGCGCTGAGCGGGTTCCACTCCATAGTCGGTTCGGGAACCACGAGCAAACAGCTTGACAACGAGCTCCACGGCCTCATGGTCGGCTACGGTGGAATGTTCACCGAGGGCTTCCTCTCGACCCTCGTTATATCCTCGATAGCGGTGTACGGCTTCCAGGTCTTCAAGGACCTGAAGATACCCATAACGGCCGACAACTGGTACAAGGTCTACGCTCCAATAGTCGGCGCAAAGGGTAACCTTGTTACAGCGGGGCTCCTTCAGAAGCTCGGACTCCAAGTTCCAGCGGGCTTTGAAGCCGTCAAGCTCGGAAAGGTTGGCATCTTCGCCAAGAGCTACGCCTACGGCCTCAACAACGCGTTCGGTATTCCCGTTCACGCGGGAGCACTCTTCGCAAGCCTCTGGGTAGCGGCTTTTGCGCTGACGACCCTCGATACCGCCACAAGGCTCGGCCGCTTTGCATGGCAGGAAATCATGGAGATGGCCCATGGACCGGAGTTCCTGAAGAACAAATGGGTTGCCTCGATAATCCTTGTGGTCTTTGGAATCTACATGGCATGGGGAGGCAACTGGCTCATTATCTGGCCGGCCTTCAGCGGCATGAACCAGATGCTCGCCAGCATTGCCCTTATGACAGCATCGCTCTGGGTTGCAAAGGTTCAGAACCCGAAAGGTGCCTGGAAGTGGGCAGTGATAATTCCGGCGCTCTTCCTGTGGATTACCGTCACGGCGGCCCTCGTGTGGTTCCTCGTTGTCGTCAAGCCAGGAATCTGGGTCAGCGTCATAACCATCATCGGCCTGCTCCTGAACATAATGCTCGTCATCGACTGGTACGCGGCATGGAGGAGACCGGTCGAGGAGTACGCCGCAATGGCCAGCTGAGGCTTTCGTTCTTTAATTTTTCCTTCTGGAGGTGAGAGCTTGCAGAAGATTCGCGACTTCTTGAAGGGATTCAGTGAGGCCTTCAAGCATCAGTCGACGGAGTACATAGAGTTCGAGCTGAGGGAGCTTGAGAACGTCTTCGCGCTCATCCTGATGGGTTCGTTCGTAGGAATCCCGAGTCCGCCGACCACGCTCGTCATGAGGCTCATGCCACACATGGTCAAGGAAATCCGCGTCATGGAGAGTCGCGCTGTGAACCTCGACGACGTCTTCGCGGAAGTTGCCGGAATGTTCGATATAGACTGAGGTGGTAGCATGAGGGAGTACCTCGTCCCCAAGGAGGGCTTCAGAGTCCTTTTTGTCATAGGAAAGGGTGGAGTCGGAAAGACGACGACGAGCGCTTCAATAGCTGTTGGACTGGCCGAGAGGGGATATAAAACGCTGATAGTCTCCCTCGACCCAGCCCACAACCTCGGCGACGTCCTCATGGAGAAGCTGAGCGACAAGCCAAAGAAAATCCTCGACAACCTCTACGCGAGCGAACTCGACATGGAGAAGCTGATTAAGGCCTACCTCAAGCACCTTGAGAAGAACCTCAAGAACATGTACCGATACCTGACCGTCATAAACCTCGAGAAGTACTTCGAGGTCCTCAGCTACTCCCCAGGAATCGAGGAGTACGCGACGCTTGAGGCCATAAGGGAAATCCTGAGCGAAGGTGACAAGTGGGATGTTATCGTCTTCGATACTCCCCCCACGGGCCTAACGCTCCGCGTTCTCGCCCTACCGAGGATTTCCCTGATATGGGCCGACAAGCTGATTGACATAAGGCGCAAGATACTCCAGAGGCGGAAGGCGATAGCCAAAATCAAGGGGGAGGAAGAGTACGAGATAGACGGGGAGAAGTTCAAGCTTCCCAAGGACGAGGCGGAGGACCCGGTTATGAAGGAGCTCCTCCAGTACAGGAAGGAGGTCGAGTTCGTCGAGAGAGTGATAACCGACCCCGAGAAAACGAGCGTCGTTGCCGTGATGAACCCCGAAATGCTCCCGCTCTACGAGACTGAGAGGGCCTACGAGAGCCTGAAGAAGTTCAACGTCCCGCTGAGGCTCATAGTGGTAAACAAGGTAATCCAGCTCAAGGAAGAGGTTCCGGAGCTGAAGGTCAAGATGGAGGCGCAGAAAAAGGTCCTTGAAGAGGTCGAGCGGAAGTTCAGGGGCATAGACGTCATAAAGCTCCCGATGTTCGCGGAGGAGCCGAGGGGCCTCGAATGGCTCAGAAGGCTCGGGGGAATGATTCTTGAGGGAGGAGGTTCTTGAGTTGCTGAAATCAGTTAAGAACCCCTTCACCGGGGTTGACATCGTGAGCGAGGGGCTCGTTTCGACGATTATTGAAGAGGAGGAGGGGATACGGATATACCTCGCCTTTGCCCGGAACACTCCCCCGGGTCCGGTTTCAAGTGCCCTCGCCTGGCCGGTTCAGGCGAGGATAATCAAGGACATCATAAAGGCCCTTGAGGGGGCCGGAATAGAAAAGTTTGAAATACTCGATGACACTACCCTTCAGAGATATCATCCAGGTGGTGTGTGATGGAAGTTAGCTCAACCTTGCTGTTCGCGCTCATGGTCGTTGCCGCGCTGACATCGATTCAATTCTACAAGGGTCGAAAGCTCAACATTCAGCTGATGGAACACTACCTTCGCTCAATCGAGGAAGTTGTAAAGCCCGAGGACAAGGACTACGTGTGGCTCGGCGGCTACATTGGCTTCAGGGCGAGCTATAAGGTGAACCGCGACAACCTCAGGAAGTTCGAGTACACGCTAACGCTCCTGCCAAGGCACAGCCTCCTCTACTTCCCGATAGCGCTCCTTACGAGCAGACACGACAAGATTTACTTCGTAATCAGACCCTTCGCCGAGATTAAGCGCGAGGCTCACCTAATCCAGAAGGGCTACTACAGGCTGAAGCCGAACATCGAGAACGAGGACCTCCTCCAGAGGGAGACGATTGAGATAGCCGGCAAGGAGTACGAGGCACTCTACGAGAAGAAGAGGGACGTGATAAAGCTCAGGGAGCTCGTCGAGAGCCTTTCAAAGCCCCACAACGTCAAGCACGTTTCGCTTACGCCCAAAACCAACGTTTTCTACGTCCTCATGAAGCCCGAGCCCGATACCATTGAACGGGACGTTAAGAAACTCGTCCGCTTCATCAACGAGAAACTCAGGGAGAGCGCGTTTTCCTCCTAAGTTATTTTCTCGAAAGCTTTATTTTGTTGAACCGCGAGTTATACAGGGTGATACCTTTGGTTAGCATACGTCTCAAGGTCGGCCCCAAGGGACAGATTGTCATCCCCAAGGTTTTTCGCGAGGCCTACGGCATAAAGGAAGGGGGAGAGGTCATAGTTGAGCCTACAGATAAAGGACTGATAATCATGCCCAAGAAAAGCAAAGAGGAGCTGATTAAAGAGCTCCTCGAATGGAAGCACAAGAGGGCCAGGGGCAAGCCTGCCAAGCTTGGAGAACTCAAGGGGATAAGTCTCGAAGATGAGTTCGACGAGGTCTGGGGGATTGAGGAATGAAGCTCTTCATTGATACCAACCTTTTCGTTTACCTCCTGACCAAGACACCTGAAGACGAAAGAAAGATAATCGAGTTCTATGCCAAACTGATTGAGAATCACGACCTCTACACGAGCCCGTTGGTTCTTGACGAGACAATTCACGTCGCAAAGAAGAAGTACAGCGTCCCATACGAGCTCTCGATTGAGTTCATAGACGAGAAGGTTCTTCCCTACGTTGAAGTTCTCCCACTAACGGTCTTCGATTATCTAACCGCCAGACAAATAATCATGAATTACAACCTCCGCCCCTCCGATGCCCTCCACGTTGCGGTTATAGAGAACAACGGCCTTCAGGCGATAGTTAGTGAGGATGAAGATTTTGACGTTCTCCCGCTCAAGCGGGTCTGGCTGGGTGGTTGAGATGGAGGTTTACAAGGCCAAGTTCGGCGAACCAAAGCTTGGTTGGGTCATTCTCGTTCACGGCCTTGGAGAGCACAGTGGCAGGTACGGACGGCTGATTAGGGAGCTCAACGAGGCCGGCTTCGCGGTTTACGCCTTCGACTGGCCCGGACATGGCAAGAGCCCTGGGAAGAGGGGCCACACAAGCATTGAAGAGGCTATGGAAATAATTGATTACATAATTGAGGAATTAGGTGAGAAGCCTTTCCTCTTCGGTCACAGCCTCGGCGGTTTGACCGTCATCCGATACGCCGAAACGAGGCCCGATAAAATCCGGGGCGTAATAGCTTCGTCTCCTGCACTCGCCAAGAGCCCCGAGACGCCTGGCTTTATGGTGGTCCTCGCGAAGTTCCTCGGAAAGGTTGCCCCAGGGGTGGTCCTCTCCAACGGTATAAAACCGGAACTTCTCTCAAGGAACAAAGATGCCGTGAGGAGGTACGTTGAGGACCCGCTCGTCCACGACAGGATTTCGGCGAAGCTCGGAAGGAGCATCTTCGTTAACATGGAGCTGGCGCACCTCGAAGTGGAGAGAATAACAGTCCCGGTTCTCCTACTAGTTGGCACAGGAGACGTGATAACGCCCCCTGAAGGCTCGAGAAGGCTCTTTAAAAGGCTGAAGGTAAGCGACAAAACGCTCAGGGAGTTCGAAGGCGCTTACCATGAGATATTCGAGGACCCCGAGTGGGCGGACGAGTTCTATGGAACAATTGTTCGGTGGCTCGTGGATAGGGCTTACTCGGGGTGATAATTAACTCTTTTTTACGAGCCATAAACTATTTATTCTCCCCTGCCTATTCTCTAATGGGGGTTGCCATGTCATGGGAACCTTCGATGATATCCCTCGCACCAGAGGATTTCATAGTTGAGGGACTCGCCGAGCTTCTGAGTAAGGCAGGTTTCAGGGAAACCAGAAGAGAGTATAAGAGGAGGGGCAAAGCTCATCTCGTGATAGTCACCGGTGAAAGGGAGGACCCGTTCCAAGGAAAGGAAACTCTGGCAGTTGCGTTACTGCGGGGAAAGCCTCCAGAGAGTTGGCTCCGTAAGGCCCTACGCGGTGAGGACAAAACGTTTCTCGTAGCCCTTGACGGGCTCGAGTACAGTCTCGAGGGAGTTAATGTTCTCAGTCCAGACTGGCTCGCGGAGACCTTTAACCGCTATGCGATAGAGCCCCCGAGGACACTTCTTGAAAAGTTCCTTCCCCGCGAATACGAGGAAGAGGGCGTTCTCAAGGAGTTCGTTCTCGACGGTCCTCTTGTAGAGCCGCTGTCCAGCAAAAAGCTCGTTGATGAGGCCAAAAACGTCATCTCCTACAAATACGGCATCTCCAGGGAAGAAACCAGACTAAAAGAGCTACGGCT
The DNA here is from genome assembly GCF_900198835.1 of Thermococcus henrietii. NCBI lineage: Archaea > Methanobacteriati > Methanobacteriota > Thermococci > Thermococcales > Thermococcaceae > Thermococcus > Thermococcus henrietii. The sequence continues at coordinate 1,692,568 of NZ_LT900021.1, forward strand.
CGAGTTCAGGCCCGTATACATTGTATCCTGGGTGAGGGAAAGCGACAGCGGCAAGGCCTTCGTTGATGGGAAGCGAGTGGTGCTCAAAACAGAGGGCGAGCTGAAAGGTCTGGCAATGAAGGTCCTGCTGGAAGACGTTGCAACGGTATTGGCAACTGAGGTCAGGCTCAAAGAAGGGGAAGACCCCAGGAAGTTCGTAGTCGAGGAGGCGGCAAAGAGGGAATGGCTCGACCTTCGCGTTGTCCATTCGAGGAAGGCTTACGTTCCCGAGTCTGCGGTTGCGGTTTTCTCAATGGGACCGAACGAGGCCACGGTTGTGTTTGACTTTAAAAAGGGACGCGTGAGTGCAGAGGCGGAACCATTAAGCGAGGAGAGGCTCACAGAGCTCGCGAGAGATGTGGTTAGAGCGGAGATAGGAGAGGAGCCCCTCTCAATCGAGGTTGTTAGAAGGGGCCGCTTTACGGTCATGAGGGGAAAAACTGAACGCTACCTCTTCGAGGTCGAGCTCAACTCCTACAGCGGAAGCCTCAGGAGATTCCATCCGGCACTCACCGAAGAGGCCATGTTCGGGGTCGTCCTATCAAAGTACGACGGAGCCAGGGTAATAGGTGTTGAGAGGCGTTCAAACGCAGTGTTCATAGACCTTCTCACGGAGAAAGGCGTGCTTACTGTAAAGCTCGACCAGAGAACCGGGAACATCCTCGAGACCAGCAACCTTGGTGCTCCCATTGAGGTTCTGCGCAGAGTCGCAGGCGATATCGTTGAGGTCGCAAAAAACCTCGAACTGAAGGCCTGTCACGTAATAGACCACGGGATAGTTAAGGCCGAGTTCGAGGGAGAGGGGTTCAGGGCGTCCATAACATACGAGGGGGAAACTGGGAGAGTACTCGAAGAGGATCTGGAGATTGAGAAGAACATCGCAGTGGAAGTGGCACTGAGGAAGTACCGGGGATTCGCGCCGATATTCATCGAGGAATCCGAAGAGGGGTTCACAGTTACGCTTGAGGGGGACAGGAACGTCGTTAAGGTTTTCGTCTCCCGCTCTGGCGAAGTTGTGGAGCTCGACCGCTTCCTCAAGAAGGAGGTCGTTGAGGAAATTGCACTCTCCAAAATCCGCGAAGTTGAGCCGAGCCCCTCGATTGAGGGCCTCAAGCTGTCCAACCACTGGGAGGTAGAGTTCACCGGTGTAAAGGCCTTTGGAAGGCTGACGGTTCACAGGACGAGCGGGGAGGTTCTCGATTTTGACTACCAGTACATCGAAAGCACAATAGCGAAGTCGTTTGAGGAGTTCATTAGGACCACCTACGGAGATTCCATTGAAGTTGAGTGGGTGGCTCACAACATCGAGGAGGGCTACGCGGGAATAAAAGGGATTGGAAGGAGGGGAATTTACTTCGGCAAGTACAACACCCTAACCGGGGAGCTAATCGAGCACGACTTCATTCCAGGAAGCGGCATCACCTCAAAGATTAAACTGGCCCAGGTCGAGGGCAAGTACGCCGTCAAATGACGTCTCTCCTGTCGATGATGTGCTCCAGCTCGGGCCCGGTCTTTATGAGCCCTACAGGAACTCCAACCCTCTCCTCTATTTCTTCCACGAACTCCTTCGCCTTCTTCGGCAGTTTATCGTAATCGGTTACTCCGAAGGCGTTCTTATCGTACTTGTCGAGCATCGTGAGCGCTATCATAGTTGCCCCGTTGATTCTCGCGGAGTAGCGGGCGAACTCGAAGTCGAACCAGCCGACGCGCCTCCTCCTGCCGGTTACGGTTCCATACTCGACGAGACCAAGCTTTTCCGCTTCCTCCTGGTTCATCTCCGTCGGGAAAGGCCCGGCACCGACCCTCGTCGGAAAGCTCTTGAAGACGACTATGACGTCGTCAACCCTCGTCGGGCCTATTCCGACGTCGCTCGCTATCGCTGAGGCCGTGGTGTCCTTGGAGGTCACGTAGGGGTAAGTTCCATAATAAAGGCTCAGCCCAAAGCCCTGGGTTCCCTCGATGAGGACGAGCTTCCCCTCGTCGAGCGTATCGTTTACCTCTTCCGCCACGTCCGTTAGGTAGGGCTCGAGCTCTGGAATATCTCTCGCGAGCTTTGCCCTCCTCATGACCCTATCTGCATTGGCAGGTCCGCAACCGCTTCCCGTCGTTCCTATCTTCTCATGTAGGTGGCTGTTGGAGCGGTCGAGTTGCTTGTGCTTCTCCTCGATTATCGCGCAACGGTGGTCTATTCCAACCCTCTCGGCGACGTTGAAGTCCCTGAGATGCTCGAGTTCGTGGAAGAAGACCTCCGGGTCAACGAGGACACCGGCCCCAACGAGGAGCCTCGCTTTGGTCTGCATGAAACCCGTTGGGAGCTGTCTCACCGCGTACTTCTTTCCGTTGATAAAAACGCTGTGTCCGGCGTTCGTCCCAACGCCACCGCGCGCTATGACTTCGGGCTCGTCCTTCAGGGCAAGGTACGCTATGATAGAACCCTTACCCTCATCTCCCCATTGACCGCCAACAACGATGTAGCTCGGCATGGCTCCTTACCAAAGTTTAAGTCAATAAGGGCCTTATAATGGTTTCGAAGTTAACATTACAATGTCAATTTAGTGTCCCCCTGGCCCCGAAGTTTCAACGCTACGGAGCACAACCTTAAAGTACGTTGGTGCCCAATGTAGTAATGTGATGCCCAATGGTGAAGGCCCCCAAGGTTGACGTTAAGGTTGTCCTGGAAAACGGCAAGTTGCTTCTCGTTGAGTGTCCCAGCGAGAAGGTAATCTGCGAGTTCACCCTGGACGACCTTGCGGAGATTATCGAGTTCCGCTACGCAACGCCCTGGAACAAGAGTAAGGACATCCTTGAAAAACTCGTCATTATCATAAACGACCTCGTTAACGCTTACTCAAACGTTCCCGAGAGGCCCCCCACGAAGGAGGACCTGATGAAGGCCGTGAAGCTCAGGATGAGCTACTCGGAGAAAGAGACTTAAGGGGCCCGGTTCTACTCCCCTGGGGTTGAACATGAGGAACAAGCTAATCGTAGTCACCGGGGGAGCCGGCTTCATAGGCTCGCACATAGCCTGGGAGCTGGTCAAGGACAACGAAGTTATCGTTATTGACAACCTCTACACAGGTAAAGCCGAGAACGTTCCGCCCGGGGCGAAGCTGGTTAAGGCTGACATAAGGGACTACGAGGCGATAGCCGAACTGGTGAGCAACGCCGACTACGTCTTCCACGAGGCGGCCCAAGTGAGCGTCGTCGAGAGCATACGTGACCCTGTCTTCACCGAGGAGGTCAACGTTCTCGGAACCCTCAACATCCTCAGGGCTCTTCTTGATGGACACGGAAAGCTAATCTTCGCCTCCTCCGCCTCTGTCTACGGTGACAACCCCAACCTCCCGCTAAAAGAAACAGAACGGCCGAGACCGCTCTCGCCCTACGGCGTGACGAAGGCTACCGTTGAAGAATACCTTCGCGTTTACCACGAGCTCTACGGTTTACCGGTCGTTGCGCTCCGCTACTTCAACGTCTTCGGGCCAAGGCAGGGCTTCAACCAGTACGCGGGAGTGATAAGCATTTTCATCAACAAGGCCCTGGCAGGAGAGCCCCTCGTAATCTTCGGCGACGGCAAGCAGACGCGCGACTTCATCTACGTGAAGGACGTCGTCAGGGCCAACCTTCTCGTGGCCGAGAGCAAGCGTGCCAACGGAAGGATCTTCAACGTTGCAACCGGAAAACAGACGAGCATTCTCGAACTCGCGATGAAAATAATCGAGATAACCGGGACGACGAGCTCGATAATCTTTGACAAGCCGAGGCCAGGCGACATAAGGCACAGCCTCGCGGATATAACGGAAATCAAGAAGCTCGGCTTCGAGCCCGAGTGGAGCCTCGAAGAGGGACTTAAGAAGACGGTGGAGTGGTATCAGGGGCGGAAGTAGAGGGTGAAAGTGTAGGCCCCACTGGAAGGAGCAGAACACGTTGCGGGGAGGGATACTCTGGGGGGACTGCTCGCAAAGGGTCGGACGCCAATCCAGTAGTAGTGACTGCCACTATTGGCATTGTACTGCCCCAAGATGGGTGGAATTAGGGTTCCTCTAACTTTAGTAGAGTCAAGGAAGGTCCCGTTTAGATAAATGCCTATGTTTTTAGTCAGATTGTTGAAGGCCACTGAATACAATCCACTTGAGGATAGTGGAATGTTGTCATTCACCACACTATACGACCATAGGCTAAGCTGACTTGGATTGGTGCCCGCAAGCGTAACTGACCCGAGCTGATATGAATAAGATAACGTTGAAAATGATATCCAGTAATTGATACCGATTCCATACAGATAGTAGATACCCCTCCTATACCGATAAAATCCCAAAAACATCGGACCTGGATGATAGCTATTAGGAATATCTAAGTTGGCATAGGTATCAATGACGTAGCCTGTGTATCCAAGTGCGGAAATCCTTGAAAGATTCACACCAATCTGGTGTAACGTCATCTCGGACAGCCCTAAATTCCCGGTAAAGTTCCAAAATATCCTGTTTGGGTCAAAATACTGACTTGTCCCCGTTCCGTTGAGGTGTATTATTATCTCCCGCACGGAGTTAGCCGGCACGGTGTAGTTCACCCAGAACCATATTTTACCGTTTGCCGAGTCGTTGAATGCCCAGAAGTACAGCTGTTTTCCGGAGGAATCCGTTACGTAAACCTTTGAGAGATTGAGGATGCACGAGGGAGAAACCGTGAAGTTAACCACGTAGTCCCTCAGTTCCGGGTTTCCGGTGTTGTTAATCGTCACGTTTATCTGGGGAACGCCCACGGGTAGAGGAGAGTAGGAAGCAGAGCCAATGCCAATTCCTTCCGATGTAATGGAAATCCTCCCCGGGCACAGAGTAGTTCCTCCAGTTACTGTCCCTTCTGCGTTAACAATCTCTGGTTCCGGAGAATTTAAGAAAGGGGACACAATGTAGGTAGGACTGGCGTTCAACGTGAGCTGATACACTGCCCCGGCTGAGATACCTGAGTTCGTCGAGAACGTGGCTCTGACGACATCGAGGGTTGGATAAGCATCACCAAGGGAACGGTATCCTAAAATCTCAATTCTGGCGGTGAAATTGACCAGCCCACTCACGTCGTTGGAGAAAACAACGGAGGCCCCGGTGAGGGTCCACCTTTGTATCAACCCTCCTGATTTTGACCAGTGAAGGGTTATCGTCGCCCACCCTACTGGACTCTTTAGTTCACAGCTACCGCTTGTGATAGGCTGAACCCCAAGGGTGATGTTAGGAACAGCTAACCCTATCGTCACAAGGAGCACGAGGGGGAGGAAGAGCAGTAATGTGAACTTCTTAGACTTCAGACGACGCATCACCGAACATCGGCGAAAGGGCTTAAATCTTTAACCTTTTGGGGGCAAAGTAAAAGAATAGAACACCAAGAATCGTAACCAATCGTTAAGATTTGGTCGCCTGCAACTCCTGGGCCTTCCTCGCGAGCTCACCGAGTTGGGCCTCAAGCTTCTTCAGAGCTTCCTGGGTCTTCGCGATTGCCTCGTCGTACTCCTTTATACGCTCCTCGAGGTACCCGATGGCGCTATCGAGGTTCTTCTCGACGGCGTAGCCGGCTCCAACGCTCACAATCGCGTTCTCCTTGTCGGTTATCCTGCCCTTGAGGAAGGAACCGGCCCCAATCGGAACGAGGATTTCAACCTCCCCCTCGGTCTTCTTGAGCTCCTCCAGCGTCTCCTTAACGGCCTTAAACTCGTCCCTTCCGAGGGTGAGGAGCTCAAGGTTCTGGGCCAGCAACTGGGCCTGCGCCTGCAGGAGCTGATACTCGTAAGCGAGCTTCTCCATCTCCTTCTCAACCATCGCTACCACCGGAGAAACTACGGAGGGAGGCTTTTAAGGTTTGGGTTAAAAGAAAAGGGAAATCAGCCAAGGATTTCCTCAGCGATTCTCTCGGCAATCTCTTTGAGCGCTTTACTCGCCGGGCTGTCGGGGAAGGCCTCAACGACGGGTTTAAGCATCGCCATGCTCTTCGGAATGGCCCTGTCGTAGGGAACCTCGCCGATAACGGGAATTCCTTCGGCCTCGGCCCACTCCCTAAGGGCGGTAAAGCCCGGGTTCAGGTCGGCCTTGTTGATTATCAGGTAAGCCGGCTGTCTGAAGTGCTGGACGACCTTGTAGGCACGCTGAACGTCGCTGAGCGAGGCCGGCGTCGGCTCGGCAATCAGTATCGTTAAATCGGCCCCACCTATGCTCGCTATCACCTGACAGCCAATTCCCGCCGCGCTATCAACAATCATGTGCTCCAGGTTGAGCTCGTCCATCAGCTTCTTCGCCCACTCCTTCTCCTCGGTGACAAGCTTACCGCTCTCGGGCCTGCCGACGTCGAGCTGGGCCGAGATTATCGGGAAGCCGTACTTGGTGGTTGCCTTCCTGATGACGCCGGAGCGGGCCTGCTCAAGGGTTATAGTGCCCGGAACTGGGCAGACAAGGCCGCAGACGTTGCAACCCTCGCAGGTGAGCTCGTTGACGATGTAGTTACCGTCCTCGTCGATGTAGATGCTCTCGTAGGGACAGCGCTCGTAGCAGATTCCACAGCGGACGCAGGTCTCGGTGTTTATCCTGGCGACCTTAGCCCCGATGTGCTCGCGCTCCTCCTCCCACTCCTCAACGCCGAGGAGAAGGCCGAGGTTCGGCGCTTCGGCATCTGCATCGACCGCGATGAGCCTGTACCTATCCTTTAGGAAGTAGAGGAGCGACGCCGTTATCGTGCTCTTCCCGACGCCACCCTTACCGCTCGCAATGGCGACCTGCATCACTCATCACCTCCGAGGAAGCCGGCAACCTTCTCGGCCAGCTCGCGGAAGATTTTCGCCTCGGGAACGTCCTCCAGAACTATCGGCCTTCCGCTTACGTAGCTCCTCACGATGTTCTCACTGTAGGGAATTTCAGCGACGACCTCGGCGCCGTAGCTTTCGGCTATCTCCCTGACCTTCCCGACGTCACCGAGGTCCGAGCGGTTGACCACGACCCAGGTGTTGAGGCCCATCAGCTTCCCGAGCTGAAGGATGAGCTCGGTGTCGTGGATTCCGAGCGGGGTCGGCTCAGTGACCGCTATGAGGAGCCTTGACCCCTCTATGGCCTTCGAAACGGTGTTGCCGGTTCCTGCCGCCGTATCAACCATCAGGAGCTCGTAGTCGAGGTTTCTTGCCCTCTTCTTGGCCTCAACGACGAGGGGCATCGAGCGCTCTTCCCCTTCCCTCAGCTTCCCGGTGACGAGGGTAAAGCCGTAGGGCGTTTCCGTCACGTAGGTGTGGCCGATGACGCGGAAGGCTTCCTGAATAGCGCCGGGAACGGGACAGACTATTTCACAGGCCCGACAGCCCGAGCAGAGGTTCGGCATGAGAAAGGGCGTCCCGTCCTTCAGGGTTATTATCGCGTGCTCCTCGCAGACTTCCGCACACTTCCTGCACTTGGTACACTTTGAGTAGTCGAACTTCGGCATGAACTGGTTCACCGGTTCTTCCCCGGCCAGCTCAACGCCGAGGAGCAGGTGGTCGTTCGGCGCCTCGACGTCCAAGTCAGCTAAGACCAGCTTGAAGCGCCTCGCAAGCTCGACCGCGAGGTTAATCGCGACGGTTGACTTTCCGGTTCCTCCCTTTCCACCGCTCACGGCTATCTGCAAGCTCTCACCTCCGGAAATTAGGGAAGCCGAATTCCTTTTAAGCTTTGTGCATAATCACGAAAGTCGCGAAAGATTTTTATTCACTCAAGGTTATTAAAACTCGGTGATGGGCATGGAGAGCGTCGTTAGGCTAGAGAAAAAGAAGGCTGAAGTCTACAGAGCCTTACTTCCGCTCGTCCCGAGGGACTTCAGGGACGACCTGAAACTTCTTGCGAGCCACTCGGAGAGGAACGCGAAGCTCCTCGAGGGCGTTGAGATACCGGCCGACACGAAGGGCCTACGGGAGGTCGAGGTTGCCCTCGAGTTTCTCGAGAAGGCACTCGCCGACCCAGAAGCGACCGTTGAGGACTACTACCGCTACGCCATCGACGCGGAGGAAGCGACGGCAAAGCTTTACTCGGAGCTCAGCATGAGGGCTAAATCAGAAAAGACGAGGAGGCTCTTCCGCTGGCTGGCGGAGATAAGCAGGGAGCACGCCGAAATCCTGAGGAGGCACCTCGAGATGTGGGAGTTTATGCAGGAGAACGTTGAAGAGGAGGAGATTCCAGAGGATTTAATCGAGCAGTGGTTCGAGGACATCGACCTGTGATTAGGCTTCCCTAAATCTTTTTAAAGGGCCCATCGAGCTTTCACCGGTGATGCTCATGAGGTGCCTCAAGGTTGCGTTCGGAATGGAGGACGATAAACACTTGATAGACGCGCACTACGGCGACTCCGAGTTCTTCGCAATCTACGAGGTCTGCGAGGACGGGAGCGTGAGGCTCATCGAGAAGAGGCCGAACAAAGCTAAAGATTTTGAAGAGGAGCACGACGAGGGCCACGGCGACCCGAGGAAGTTCAAGGCTGTTGTGAGCCAGCTCCTCGACGTTGACGTCCTCGCCGCTTTCAGAATGGGGCCGAACTTCCTGAGGATTCGCGACAAGACCAACAAGGTCGCATTCTTCACGAGGACGAGGGATTTGAAGCTCGCCCTTCAGAGGCTCATTGAGAACTTCGACGACCTCTGGGGGCAGGTGCAGGCGAAGAAGGCCGAAAAGCCTCCAATCGAGGAGTGAACCATGCGCTTCTGGGGCATAGAGCCGAAGGTGGCGCTTTTCACTTTTCCCTACGCGCTCCTCGCCTTCTACCTGAACTCCGCCCTTGGACTCCGAACTCCGAGATTCCCGGAAGTTGGGGCGGTTCTCGTTATCGTCGGAGTCGCACTGTGGCTCATCTGCTACCTTCAGGTTTCAGGAGCTTACAGAGAAGGCAAACTGCTGACTGAAGGCTGTTATTCCCGTGTCAGGCATCCGATATACTCAATCTGGGGTCTCCTGATAATCCCCGGCTTCTCCCTCACCATATGCGGCTTCATGCTCGGCTTACCCCTGGTTTACTGGCTCGCCGTGGTGAAGTTTATAGGCGATGAAGAGAAGGTCCTTGAGGAGCGGTTCGGCGATGGGTGGCGGGAATATGCAGAAAGAACGCCCCGGTTCCTACCGAGGCTTTGAGCTCCTGCCGGTTCACCTCTACGTTCTCGCCCATCTGAAGAAAGCAGGCGTTGACTACGCCAAGATGATGGCGAAGGTGAGCGGTTTACCCCTTGAACTCATCGAAGATGCGATAAACGACCTCCTCGAGCTCGGGTTGATTGAGCGCGACTCGGGGAGCGCGATAAAGAGAAGCAGGGCGCGCTTCAAGAAGGCCTTCGAGGTTCACAAGCACCACACCTACTACCGCCTCTCCCGCAAGGGCGAGCTCTTCGTCCGCTCGATTGACGAAAGGTGGCTTAAGCGGTACTTCAACAGCCTCATTCCAGACGGCTGGAAGGTCGTTAACGCCCTTGCAGAAAGCAGGGACGTGAGGGAAGTGGGCAGAAAGGTTCAAATCGAAGAAGAAGCCCTTGAAGAGCTTAGGGTTCTTCGCTTCGTGACGGAAAAGGGCAGAAAAACGGAGTTCTTTAAGAGGCTGTGGGAGTTCGTTATGAAATGAAAAAACGAAAAGTCTGAATCAGCTCCCGTTCTCCTTTGCGGCAATTGCATTCTGCAGGAGATTAATTGCATTGGTGATATCAACGTAGGCAAGTCTAACGTGAAGGAACACGAAGTAGTCCCCAAGGCTGGCAAGGATGCAACCGCCGTTTGAGAGGTTCTTTGCGACTGCGATTTCCTTGGTGGCGTTTTCGTAGAGTGCAATGGCCTTGGAAAGGGTCTGGTTATCAACGCCCACCTGTACCGCCTTCTGGTACGTGGAGTTAAACGTCTGGACCATTGAGGTGTAGCTCCTGTAGTACCTAAGTGTGAGCCCTGCAACCGTTGAAGCAGACTGCGGTGAGAATGCCGCGGCGGTCACTGGCACTGCAACGAGAATCAAGAGAAGGAGCATTCCCGCAAGCTTTTTCATGATGTGTCACCCCCTTCATAGACTAATGCCTACCGTTCGTTATAAATTTTGTTATTGTACAACTCAGTTATGAAAAAGTTCACTGCTATACAGGATGGTCCCCCATCGTTCTGCTCTTTTTGAATGGCATTATATTTACATGACCACAACCACATACTTCCTGTTTCCCTCCTCGAAGCCCTTAAAGGAGCCGAGCTTGAGGCCGAGGAGGGCTTTCTTGATATCGACAACCTTCATCGCAGCGAGATGTGTCACGCCGGTTCCCCTGAGGAACTCCGGCAGAAGCTGGCCCGTCGGTCCGGTCAGGACGAAGAGCTTCGCCCTCTTTGCCCTCTCGAGGAGCATATCTATCGTTCCATTGACAAGGCAGCTGGCGCTCGCTATCACCGCATCCATCTCCGGCAGAAGGTGGTACTCAAGGGCATCGCTGAACGTGTCCTTGTCCCAGAGGCGGGCGTTTCTCTCGAAGACGTAGATTTCATAGCCTTTCTCCCCCAGCTCCCTCACGAGGGGCGGCATGTTGCCGATTAAGGCGACCTTTCCGGAGTTCTCGGGAATCAGCTCGAGCACGTCAACCCACTCCGCGCCGCTGAGGTCTATGTGGTACTGCGAGACAGCGTTTATGGCCGCGAGCCCGAGCGTCCTCTCGATGGCGTTTATACTGTCGGCCTTCCCTATGAAGGCCTCGAGCGAGGGCTCGGTTATCGAGTTTCGGTAGCGCTGCACCTCCTCGGGCAGGGTCATCGCAACCCCCAGTGCCATCTCCCCTTCGCCCTCAACGAGAACCCACGTGTAGGGAAGTGCAAACCCAAAGTCCACCAGCTCAAGGCCGTCGGCGAGCCTCAAAGCTTCGCGCTTGATTTTTCCGAGTAGCATTCAACCACCTCCAATCCATCGTTTTGCCTCAATAAAACCTTTGCCTGGAAGGATTAACCTCCTCCCATCAGTCCTCAGCTCCACAACATCCATATCGTATAAGCGCGAAATGTCCCCCGGGGTCACTACTTCGGTTGGACCCCAGCCCACGATTCGCCCCTGCCGCATCATGAAGATAACGTCGCAGAACTCGAGAGCCTGGTTCGGGTCGTGGAGGGAGAGGAGGGTGAGTTTATCGAGCTTCTTCGAGATTTTTTGTATTAAGGAAAGGACGAGGTACTGGTTCCTGAAGTCGAGGAAAGAAGTCGGCTCGTCAAAGAGGAGGAGCCTGCCGCCCTGGGCAATAGCACGCGCCACTATGACGAGTCTTTTTTGACCGCCGCTGAGCTCGCTGAACGGTCTTTCCGCGAGTTTTTCAAGGCCAAGATTTCGAAGGGCATCAAGAGCAATCCGAACATCCTCATCCCCCGGCCCGCATAGGGGGTTCACGTGGGGGTTTCTTCCCATCAGAACAACGTCGATAACGCGGTAGGGGAAGGCAACGTTGAACTCCTGGGGCGCATAGCTCACAAGCCTCGCGCGCTCCCGGTAATCAAGGGAGGTCAGCTCAACCCCGTCCAGCTCTATACTCCCCTTCTGAGGCGCCAGCACGCCGGCAATGCACTTTAGCAGGGTGCTCTTTCCAGCCCCGTTGGGACCGAGCAGACAGCCAACCCCACCATCGAGCTCGAAAGTCACGTCCCTCAGCACTTCTCCACTGCCGTAGGAAAAACTCACATCGCTGACGTTCAGCATCACCAGCGCCTCCTGATAATGTAGTTGCTCTTTGAGAGAACCAAGAGGAGGAGCGGACCACCAACGAGAGACGTCACTACTCCTATAGGAATTTCCCCCGGTGTGAGGCTCCTAGCGATGTCATCACATATCAGCATGATAACGGCCCCTGCCAGAGCGGTAGCGGGGGCGAGGGAGCGGTTGTCGTGGCCTACAATCAGCCTCGCCACGTGGGGAGCTATCAGGCCAACCCATCCGACCATGCCGGCGACGGCAGTCGTTGCGGAGATTGATAGGGTCGAGAGCCCTATGAAAATGGCCCGGAACCTGCTGATGTCAAGCCCAAGAGCCCTGGCCTCATCGCCGAGGCTCATGACGTTAAGAGGCCAGCGGAGTAGGATTATCCCGACCGTTCCCACGAGCATCGGTGCGGTGAAGGGAACGATATCACCCCACCTCACGCCCGCAAAGCTACCGAGGAGCCAGAAGGTTATCGCGGGAAGCTTGTTGTAGGGGTCCGCAACGTACTTGGCGAACCCGACGAAGGCCTGGAAGAGCGCCGAAACCGCCATGCCAACGAGAACAAGGCCCAGAGTCCCACCCCGAATTAGCCTTTGCAGTCTCCACACTATGACCAAGGCGAGTATTCCCCCAATGAACGCAGAGAGCTGTATTGTTAGCGGGTTAAATCCTAGGTACAGAATCGCCAGAACTGCCCCAAAGGCGGAACCGCTGGTAACTCCAACGATGTTGGGGCCCGCTAGAGGGTTTCTGAAAACGTTCTGAAGGGCCAATCCCGCCGTGGCAAGGGCCGCTCCAGATAAGGAAACGGCCACTGCCCTGGGCAGGCGTATGTCCACGAGTATCGTTCTCTCAACCCCGTTTGAGGGGAGGGGTAGGAAAAGGTACCTGCCGGTGAGCAGGTAAAGCAGGAAAACCAATGAAAAAATCAGCGAATAGAGAAAACGCCTCCTCATGGCATATCCCCAACTATTTTAACCTCCTTCGGGTTTATCCCGTAGAATTTGCTGTAAAGCTGGTCAGCCTTTGCGGTAACGTTCAAGTCGCTGAAGAGGGATGGATGGAAGAGCTTCGCCATCCAGTAGAGACCAAGGACCCACTTCGGCCCAAAGTCCCAGCTCTCCCCGTCGTTGGGCATCGCGTAGACCTTCCCATCCTCCACGGCCTTCACGGCCTTCCATGCAGGGTCACTGAGTATCTCCTCCTTGGCCTTTGTTGCTGGGAACTTTGGCCAATAGCTTACCACTATTATGATATCGGGGTCCCACTTGGCAACCTGTTCGGCATCCACGACGTTCCATCCACCTGAGAGGTTCGCGGAGACGCTAATTCCCCCTGACATTTCTATCAGCCTGTTCTGGAAGAAGTCCCTGCCCGGTGCCTTGAAGACCTTGTCCTTCATGCTGTACTCGAGTAAGAGGACCCTTGGACGCTTTGAACCGGGCAACTTCGAGGTTCTGTTCGTCACAAATGACACCGCCCCCTCGTAGAAAGATACTATCTCACTCGCCTTCTTTTCCTCCCCGAGAATCTTACCGATTATCTCAACACCCTTTGTGAAGTTCTTGACGCTCTCAAGGTTGAGAACCACGACGGGAATGCCGAGTGACTCAATCTGCTCGTTCAGTCGCGGGTCTCCCCAGTAGGCCGTGAAAACGACCTCCGGGTTGAGTTTTTCTATTGTCTCAACGTTTGCCTTGCGCGGACTGCCAACGAAAACCATCCTCTTCTCAGAACCCGGGTCTACCAGATGAATGAACCCGTCGTGTAGCGCGAGGGGCGTGCTCCCGACCACTTTCTTTCCCTGAGTGACGCCGAAGAGGTAGATAACCTGAGTGGCTATTCCGTAGAGTGAGACTATTTTATTAACGGGTTCTTTAATCTTGATGGAATTCCCAGACATGTCCGTGACGGTGAGGTATCCTGAAGAAGACGTGTCCGTGGAGGTTTTCTGGGTTCCTGAACCGGAGATGCACCCGCTTGAGAACACCGACAAAACAACCAGAAACATCAGCATCAACGTCAGAGCCCCACTTACCTTCGACCATCCCACTGGGACCACCGACATAAGTCCCCACGGCATATTTTTAACAATTTGCGTAAACAAAAAAGTTTAAATAAACAGAAGTGTTTACACGGGCTGGAACGGCCTCCCCCAGTCCTCGACCGGGACGGTGGTTTCTTTAATCGTCCGCGGGTTGAGCCAGAAGCCGGCCTTGTCGTTCGTTCCGCTGTGCCTCGTGCCTCCGAAGGGCTGTCTGCCTACTATCGCGCCGGTCGGCTTGTCGTTGATGTAGAAGTTTTAGAGCCTTGGCTTAAACAATTTATGCAACTAAAAAGGTTTTCGTTAAAAAGAAATGTTTTCATAGTTCACATGTAGCTCCAGATGCCCTTGCCCCTGTAGTTCTTGACGATGGTCTTCGTCGTCGTGAGGGTCTCGAGGGAGTAGCCTATGCCCTCCCTGCCGATTCCGCTGTCCTTCATGCCGCCGAAGGGGTAGTAGCCTATGCCGTGCCTCGGGAACTCGTTGATGAACACCGCGCCAACCTCAAGCTTCCTCGCGACCTTTCTCGCGCGCTCGTCGCTCCCGCTGAAGACCGCCGCGTCGAGCCCAAAGCGGGAGGAGTTGGCAACGCCTATCGCTTCCTCGTCGCTCCTGACCTTAACGAGGAGCGTCAGCGGGCCAAAGACGTCCTCCTGAAATGCCCTGAGCTTCTGGAGCGTTTCCCTGTCCACTTCAAGGAGGACCGGCCAGACGTAGGTTCCCTCACGCCTGAACTTCGTCAGCGGGACGGCGCCCTTGTCCACAGCATCCCTGTAGACTTCTTCAATCGCTTCGGCGCTCTTCTCGTCAATCAGCGGGCCCATCACGGCGTTCTCGTCCTCGAGCGGGTTCTTGGGCTCTATCTTTGACAGCTCCTCGACGAGTTTTGCCCTGAGGTCGGAGTAGATGCCGCTCTCCGCTATAATCAGCCTTATCGCGTCGCACCTCTGGCCGGAGTAGCTCACCATGCCCTTTACGAGCTTCTCGACGGTCTCCTCGAGCGGTGCGTCGTCGAGCACTATGGCCGGATCCTTGCCGCCGAGCTCCATGTGGTAGGCCTTTATCCCCCCGACCGCGAGGATGTGCTCCCCGACCTCGGTGCTGCCGGTGAACGTGACCGCCCTTATGCGTCTGTCCGCGACGACGGAGTCCATGAGCCTCCCGGGGATTGTGAGGAGCTGATACGCCTTGGGAGGAATCCCGGCGAGCTGGAGAACCCTCGTGAAGAGCAGCGGCGCGAGCGGGTCGAGGGAGGCAGGCTTGAGCAGGACCGCGTTTCCGGCGAGGAGCGCGGGTATCACCTTCGTGGCCGAGATGAAGAGCGGGTAGTTGTAGGGACTTATCGCCAAAACCACCCCGTAGGGCTCCCTCTTGACTATGCCCTCACTCTCCAGCGTTTCCTCACTCCAGTCGCCGGGTATGTAGTCGCCGACGAGCTTCCTGAACTCCATCGTCGTCTTCTCAAGCCTCTCAACCGTCGCCCTGACCTCGCCCCTCGCGTTGGAGAGGGGCTTCCCGGCGTCAAGGATGAGCGCCGTGACGAAGTCCTCAAACGCGTCCCTTATGAGGCACGCCGCCTTCAGGAAGGCCTTGACGCGCCTGTCCCCGGGGGTCTCCCTGATGGCAGACCTGCCCCTCTCGTATGCCGTGGAGACGGCTTTCCTCGCGAGGTCGCCGTCGGCGAGGCTCACGCGAGCTATGACGCTCCCGTCAATCGGGCTCCTGACTTCCGCGGTTCTGCCGGTGAACAGCCACTCCCCATCCACGTAGGTGGCGAACTCTGGAACCCCGTCCTCGCCCTCGCGCCACACTACCCTGAAGAGCTCGGACTTCGGTCTGAAGGGGCCAACCATGATATCACCCAAAGTGATACCGAGCTTGAGTTTAAACGTTTTTCGCAAACATTTCTGTTTTTGATAAGCATTATTGTTTACCCAAACGGGCTTAAGCCGGAGCCCCAAGGGAGAGCGGTGGTACCATGGAAATCTGCTACCGGCCGATTGGGGTCATTCACAGCCCCTTCCGAGAGCCTAATGGAGTTCCGATTCAACCTTCGGCCGCGAAGGGGATTCGCGGAACCGTGGAGGTGTTCCCGGAGTACGCGGACGGGCTGAAGGACATCGAGGGCTTCTCGCACGTAATCCTGATTTACCACTTCCACCTCGCGAGGCCCGGGGAGCTAATCGTCAGGCCGTACATGGACGACGAGGGGCACGGCGTCTTCGCGACGAGGGCACCTGGCAGACCGAACCCGATAGGGCTCTCCGTTGTGCGTTTGCTCGAAGTTCGGGGAAGGCGGCTCACTGTGGAGAACATTGACGTCCTCGACGGGACTCCCCTGCTTGATATAAAGCCCTACGTGCCGGAATTCGATGTTCACCGGGTTGAAAGAATCGGATGGCTTGAGAAAAACGTCCACAAACTTTCAGAGGCGAGGGACGACGGGCGCTTCACGCGTTAGGGTCGCCGAAAAGTTTATAAGTCTGTGCATATGCACAAAATAACAGAAGGAAGGAGGTGGTAAAGATGAAGATTGCGATACCTACCAACGGAGGAGGACTGAACGATACCGTTGCTCCCGTCTTCGCGAGGGCGCCCGCGTTCCTCATAGTTGATGTCGACGAGAACGGAAACGTCACCAACGAGAAGGTCATTCAGAACCCCGCTGCCAACGCCGCCGGAGGTGCCGGACCGCTGGCAGTTCAGACCCTCATCAACGAGGGCGTTGAGGCAATAGTCGCCCCGCAGGTCGGCCCGAATGCCCTTGGAGCCATTCAAGCCGCGGGCATAAGGCTCTACCAGGTCACTCCAGGAACCCCAGTCGAGGAGGCCATCAAAGCCATTACCAGCGGAAGCGCCCCGAGCGCGAGCACTGCCGTTCCAGCACCGGCCTACGGACCGTACCCCGCCGCACCCACAACTCCCGCGACCCCGACCGCCCCAGCGTACCCGGCTTACCCGCCCTACGGCTACGGCTTCGGCCCGGGAAGGGGCTGGGGAAGAGGCTGGGGACGCGGTAGAGGTTTCGGACGCGGTTTCGGCCGGGGCTGGGGAAGAGGAGGAAGAGGCTGGGGCGCGAGGCTCGGCTACTGCCCCTGGACCGGCCAGCCAAGCAGGAGAATCCTCCGCTGGCTCTACGGCTGGTGGTGAGTTCTCCTCTTTCTTTTAATTGGTTGGAGGTTCAAAGATGCCGCGGGGAATGGGCAGGGGCTACGGAAGGAGAGGTTACTACGGCAGAACCTTTTACCCGTTTGGGGGCTTCTACGGAATCCTCGACCTGCTAATCCTGTTAGGGATACTCTACTTCCTGTTCAAACTCTTCATAGTCGCCCTTCCGTACGCCCTCGGACTCGTCGTGTTGTTGCTCCTCCGCTCGTTCCTGAGGGGAAACCGTTTCCGGTTCTGCGGGCCTTTTTGAGCCTATGCAAAATTTTTTAAGTTCGGGTTACCTAAATCAACCGGAGGTGATGTGAATGAGGATTATTGTGTCCACTATAAACGGCGGACTCGACGACCGCGTTAACCAAGCCTTTGGAAGAACTCCGACCTTCACGATTGTCGACGTCGAGAACGGGGAGATAGTGAACGTCCAGGTCGTCCCGAACCCGGGCTACTCCCAGCCGAGGGGAGCGGGCGTTACCGCGGCGCAGTTCGCCATTGACCAGGGAGCTGATGCAGTAATAGCGGGCCAGTTCGGGCCAAACTCCTACGGCGTCCTTCAGGCGGCAGGCATAAGAATGTACTCAGCTCCCCCGACCATGACCGTCAGGGAAGCCGTTGAGGCGCTCCTCCGCGGTGAACTCCAGCCCGGAATTCAGGGAGGTGCAGGAATGGGTCCCGGCGGTGGCATGGGAATGGGCCGTGGCATGGGCAGGGGCATGGGTCGCGGCGGAGGAATGGGAAGAGGTCGCGGTATGGGCCGCGGAAGGGGCGGCTGGTACTGAGCCTTTTTATATCCCTTTCTCTCTTTATGTATCCTGTGATTGCTCATGGCGATTGTTAGACTCTGGCACGGGAAGGTTCCGGTTGAGAAGGCCGATGAGTATGAAAAGTTCCTCATCGAGAGGGCGGTTCCGGACTACGGCTCCGTTGAGGGCCTTTTGAAGCTCTACTTCACGAGGAGGGACGAAGGGGACGTTGCCCACTTTCTCCTCATAACGGTCTGGGACTCGATGGAGGCCATAAAGCGCTTCGCCGGCGAAAACCCCGAGCTGGCAAAGTATTACCCCGAAGACGATGAATTTCTCCTTGAAAAGGAGAAATACGTCCAGCACTACAGAGTTTTCTACGAGAAATAATTTTATGCTCAAAGATAAAAACTTCATCGGTGATACCATGCTGGGTATAGACCTATCCGGACGGCTGGCCTTCACAACCGCCTCGAGCAAGGGAATAGGCTTCGGCGTCGCGAGGGTCCTGGCAAAGGCCGGCGCTGACGTAATCCTTCTCTCAAGGAGTGAGGAGAACCTCAAAAAGGCGCGGGAGAAAATACGGGGCGAAAGCGACGTCGAGGTGCACTACATAGTCGCGGACCTCACGAAGCGAGGGGACCTTAAGAGAGCGGTTCGAGAGCTCGAGAACATAGGGGAGCCAGATATATTCTTCTTCTCGACCGGCGGGCCCAAGCCGGGCTACTTTATGGAGATGGACATGGAAGACTGGGAAAGCGCCGTCAACCTGCTCCTCTATCCGGCGGTCTACCTCACCAGGGCCCTCGTTCCCGCGATGGAAAGGAAGGGCTTTGGCAGGATAGTTTACTCCACGAGCGTCGCCATAAGAGAGCCGATTCCCAACATTGCCCTTAGCAACGTCGTCAGAATCTCGATGGCGGGCCTCGTGAGGACCCTCGCGAAGGAGCTCGGGCCAAAGGGCATAACGGTCAACGGAATAATGCCCGGCATAATCAGGACCGACAGAATGATTCAGCTCGCCCAGGACAGGGCAAAGAGGGAAGGAAAGAGCGTCGAAGAAGCTTTAAGGGACTACGCGAAGCCGATACCCCTCGGAAGGCTCGGAGAGCCCGAGGAGATAGGTTACCTCGTCGCATTCCTTGCGAGCGACCTGGGAAGCTACATCAACGGCGCGATGATTCCCGTTGACGGAGGGAGGCTGAACTCGGTCTTCTGAAGCAAATCCTTTTCAATTCTTCTACAGTACGTTAACGTGGTGGCTATGAACCGAAGTCAGCTCCTTGCGGGGATTTTTGCGCCGATAGTGGCCCTCACAGGCATAGGGACGGCGATTCTCATAAATCGCTCGTGGTGGAGGCTTACCGACAACGCGATAAGTGACCTCGGAAAGCTCGGCCTGCCCCACAACTGGGTCCTCAACGTCTCGCTCATAGTTTCTGCCGTTCTGGCGATTTACTACGCGGTCGGTCTCATCGGAGAAGTCAGCAACACCATGGAAAAACTCGGCATTGGAGTTTTCATCGTTGGGCTGGCCTTCCTCGCATTAATCGGTCTCTTTCCGGAGGGAACGAGCCCCCACTACTACGTCAGCTGGGCCTTTTTCGTGTTCTCGAGCCTTGGTTTCCTTGTCACGGGTATTGGACTGGGCCTCTCTGGAGAAAAGGAGCTTGCGGTCTTCAGCATAGCCCTCTTCACAGTCGGCTGGGCGCTGGCCCTCTGGGCGAAGAACAGCTTCCCAGGGATAGCACCGGCAGAGTTCGTCGGCGTCTTTGGAGTGATTGTGTGGCACTACACAGTAATGTGGAAAAAGTTCAGAGGGGCTCCTCGTCCCAGAGGCTGAGGTTGTTTCCCCTCTCTTTTCTCACCAGCGGCTCCCCCAGGAGTTCCTGCACATACAGCTCTGCGACGAAGACCTCTCCTCTCATCAAATGTCCCCCGAAAACGTCGCCGCTGGCGTTGCCCAGAGTAACGTGGAGGTGCGCGAAGGGCCGCCCATCCTTGATGCTGACGTTGCCGAGCAGGGTCAGCAGCTCGAAGGTTCCCACGAGCTCAATCCGCTTATAGCCGCGAGTTTCCTCCGAGTAGTAGCCCACGACCGGGTTCCTGAGCGAACCTATGCCCTTAACAATCGCCGTCTTTATTCCCTTCTCCTCCGCGAACCTGTTTACAAAATAGAGCAGGTCCTCCCCCTCGGGAACCCTAAGCAGGAAAATTCGCCCCGGCTTGAACTCCATGCTCCCACCTCAAAGCTAATAAGACGGCCACGCTTTAACGCTTTGGGTGATTCGATGAAGACCAAGGAGGCACTGCTCGCAATCCTGCCCGAGCTTGAGGAGCTGAACGATGTCGACTTCAGCCAGTACGCGCCACCGTATCCAAACTTACTCACAGCTTTCCTCGAAAGTGGGGAAAAAGGTCTTCCCGCCTTTCAGCGGTTTGCGGAAAGGGCAGTCGGTAAGGAAGTCGTTGGTCAGGTGCTCCTCTCACTCCTCCAGTACCTGCTCATACGCTACCGCCGTTTCAACGAGTACGCCGTTGTGAGGCCGGCGGTGAAGGTGTTCCTGACGCTCAAAGGCTGGCTCAACGAGAACGGCTTCGGGGAAGACTGGGACAGGGTTCTTGGCTCCTTCATAGGCTACCTTGTGAGCATGGTGCCCATGATAGCGGAGCATGAAGACAGAGAGACCGCTTTAGCGTATGCGAAGCTAATCGAAGACCTCGCAAGGGAAGCTTCCGAAAAGTTCAACGACGAGTACTACGACGAGCTTCTTGAGCGGGCCCTGGAGCTGAGGAAAAAGATTGAAGAAAGCTAACGCTCGAGGACTACCTGCGCGTAGCTCCTCGGGTCCTCCCAGACCTTAACGAGGATTCGCTTCACGTTCTCCCCGGCCTTCTCCGCTATTCTCTCCGCGAACCACTCGGCTATGTATTCAGCTGTAACGTTGGGCTTGTCGAGGATTACAACCTCATCCTCGGGCAGTTCGAGCCTCTTGCCGTTCTTCTCGACCACGACTCTGCCATCTCTCCTTTCGAGGACCCAATCCTCGCTGACGAGAATCCTGTGGTCGAGCCTCTTAATTAGGTTGCTGAGGTGGTTGAAGTCGAAAATCATGCCGTTCTCGTTCAGCTCACCCCATACCTCCACGTCCACGTTGT
Organism: Thermococcus henrietii; assembly: GCF_900198835.1. Lineage (NCBI taxonomy): Archaea > Methanobacteriati > Methanobacteriota > Thermococci > Thermococcales > Thermococcaceae > Thermococcus > Thermococcus henrietii. The sequence continues at coordinate 1,713,403 of NZ_LT900021.1, forward strand.
AGGTGTGTCCATGAATTCTAAGACACTTGCTGTCGTAGGGCAAGGCGAGGAAATGCGAGCTGTCAAAGTCCTTGTGCCAGCCGATTTTTCTCTCCACGAGCCTGAACATGCTCCCACCGATTGGGCTTCCCCGTTAAGGTTATAACTCTAACTGGACAAACCTGAGGGGAGGAGGCCGAAGAATGCCGATGGGAGGACCTGGATGGGGACGAGGTAGAGGAAGAAGGCGGAAGATGAGAATGATTGGGTTCATTCCCCAGGTTAGACACTTCTATCCTGCGTTGCCCCCGGTCAGCCAGCCGAAACCGCCGATTTTTATGACCTATGAGGAGTTTGAAGCCCTCCGGCTGGTGGATTATGAGGGCCTGACTCAGGAGGAGGCGGGAAAGAGAATGGGTGTCTCCCGCGGCACCGTCTGGAGAGCGCTCAATTCGGCCCGAAAGAAGGTCGCCCAGATGCTCGTTGAGGGGAGGGAGCTCATAATTCTGCCCCAGGGGAACGAGGTTCCCAGGAGATTTGAAGAGGAAATCTAAGGTTCTGTCTTTTTAAACTCCTTCTTGGACATTTTCCTCAGTCTTCTTGTCAAACAGCCCTTTCTAATGTCTCCTTTGTTTTTAGGGCATCCTAATTACCGAGTGACTTAAAAATTTTCAGAGGGTTTTTACTTTTGATAGTTTTAATATTATGTTTTGTTTTATGTTAATTATTGTGACTTAATAAAATAATTTTTGAGTACGATAAAAATTTGTAAATAAAAATTATTAAAATTAAGTTAATAATTCTTTTTAAAATATACAATTTAAACACAACTTAAGAAAATTAGATTTGAGGGAAAATCTACAAGAAAAAGTTGAAAATATGAAACAATAAACAAAAAAGAAGATATTCTTATTCTCAAATCAAGAACCGTGATACGTTTTAAGGATTAGCTCGGGCAGGCGGGGGTCAATTGCAATCCCTTCCTTTGCAGGTATAACGAACGCAATGACGACGCCATCTCCAACTCTCACAGGCTTGGGGGAATACCCAACCGCCTTCAGGACTTCCCTCTCCAGCCGGTTCAGAGACCCAAGCGGAATGACAAGCTCAACCTCACCTGTGCGGGGATTCTCCTTGAAGAAAGGCTTGGTGCGGTTCTTTACGAATAGAACTTCTCCAAGCTTTGCCGTGATAATCTCCCACGCCAAGGGGGCCAAGGTGTTTGTACTCGCTCATCTCAACTCCCCCCATATACGAAGAATTCTTCGTAGTCGAGTCTGTAGAGGATATAGACCGAACCGGTGAGCTCGCCCAGGCGTTTAACTTCTTGACAGAGGGGTGCAAGTAACGAGGTAAGTTACCTGGAATAATGCTTGATATAGGTTGATGCTCTTTAATTGAGCACGATTGACAATGCATATTTTTATTCGATGTTTTTAGATATAAGGTACATTATATCTCAAACCAACGAGCAGAAAAGTGCATTAGCAGGAGAAACGCATGAAGAGTATTTCAGTATTGCCACTCATCTCTAACGGTGAACAACAAAGGCACCCTCCCCGTATTTTCTATGTTCCCCCGCACAAATCTAGGCCTTCCAGACGTTAACCGCAGCATTAACCACGATGAATTGTAATGGGAAAAATTGGAATTGATGCGGGCTTCACCACGTGTGATTCCCCTACAAGAGCAAGCGGGACAGGTGGCCAAATATTTCAGCCAGCATTTTACTCACCAAGTAAGTAGATTCTTTGGATTTTATACAATTTTCTATATGTGAAAATTTACTTAATATAGAGGTTTTAATCCCCTTTTAAAATTAGAAAAAAACTAACTAAAATTAAATTATTATAAAAATGCTGATGAGAATAATAAAATCACTAAGAAGATTGTAAAACATAATAAGAACATAAACAGTAAACACCCTCCCAAGAATCAAGAGAGTTTGTGATAAAAATGAAGGAATCAGAGAGAACGCCCACGGATGTGGCGGAGCACGTTGTCAACTATCTGGGGGGCAACGCCGATGTAGTTCTCTGGCTTCAGCGAGGCCAAGTCCTCATCGGTTAGATACTTTCTAACTTCCTCGCTCTCCTTCACGACCTCAAGGAAGTCCCTTCCCTCCCCAAAGGCCTTCATGGCCAATTGCCTAACGAGCTCGTGCGCCTCCTGCCTGCCCATGCCCCTCTCGGCGAGCTTGAGCATCAGCGGTTCGGCCATGATGAGGTTCTTCGTCAGGTAGAGGTTGCGCTCGATGTTCTCCGGGAAGAACTCCAGCCCCTTGAGAACGCGGATTGTGACGCGGAGCATCTCGTCGAGAAGAACAAAGCTCTCGGGCAGGATAACGCGCTCGACCGAGGAGTTCGTGAGGTCCCTCTCGTGCCACAGCGGGTTGTTGAGGAGCGCGGGGATAACGTTCGAGTAGAGAACCCTCGCCAGACCGCAGACTTTCTCCGTCCTTATCGGGTTCCTCTTGTGGGGCATCGTCGAAGAGCCAACCTGCTTCTTTCCGAAGGGCTCGCTGACCTCAAGGATTTCCGTCCTCTGGAGGTTCCTAATCTCAAGGCCTATTTTGTCGAGGGTAGAAGCAACGAGGGCCAAAAACATCATCAGCTCTGCGTATAAGTCCCGCGGAACGAGCTGGTTGGTTACCAGCGCGGGCCTGAGGCCAAGGTCCTCCATGACGAGCCTCTCAATCTCAAGGGCCTTCTCCCCGAAGGAGGCAGCAGTTCCAACGGCACCGCGCATCTTGCCGACGAGAACACGCTTCTTGAGCTCTTCAAGCCTCTCAAGGTGTCTCTGAACCTCGTCGAGCCAGAGGGCGAACTTCATGCCGTATGTGGTTGGAACCGCGTGCTGTCCGTGGGTTCTGCCGATGCAGACGGTGTACTTGTGCTCCTCGGCGAGCTTCATTAGCACGTCGCGGAGCTCCCTAAGGTAGCGCTCGATGAGCTCAAGGCTCTCCTTTATGAGGAGCGTGTTGGCGGTGTCGATTATGTCGTTGGAGGTCGCGCCGAGGTGGACGTACTTTCCGTGCTCACCGCAGACCTCGCTTAAGGCCTTAACGACGGCCATTATATCGTGGTGTATCTCCGCCTCTATCTCCTTGACGCGCTCGAGCTTCACCCACTCAGTGCTGGCTCTCTCGGAAATCACGCGGGCGCTTTCCTCGGGAATGTTGCCGAGCTTCGCGTGGGCCCTTGCCAGAGCGGCCTCAACGTCGAGGAGCTTTTGAAGCTTGTTCTCCTCGTCCCAGATGCGCCTCATTTCCTCGCTTCCATAGCGGTAGTCAATCGGGTGAACCGCCATTCCAATCACCATTCTCGTGATTATTTTGGATGTTAAAACGTTTTCTTTTGACAACTATACGTCAATATCAGCCGGGCAAACGAGCGTTTTTGAGATGCGCTCGCCACTTAAAAAGCCCTTCCCACAGATAGAACCGAAAAGTATTTAACCCTATGCCCGCGATAGGCTGATGACAAAACTTCCGGAGGTGCCAGAAATGGCTGAGGAGCACGTCGTCTACATCGGAAAGAAGCCGGTTATGAACTACGTCCTCGCCGTGATAACCCAGTTCAACGAGGGCGCTAAGGAGGTCAGCATCAAGGCTCGCGGTAGGGCTATCAGCAGGGCCGTTGACGTCGCCGAGATTGTCAGGAACAGGTTCCTCCCCGAGGTCAGGGTCAAGGAAATCAAGATAGGCACCGAGGAGCTCCCGACTGCCGACGGCAGGACCGCCAACACCTCGACCATCGAGATTATCCTCGAGAAGCCGTGAATTTGACCCCTTTCCTTTTCCTTCGGGTTTCTTCTGAGAAGCAAAGTTTAATAGCACCGCCCCGTACCCCTTCTGGTGGGCCCGTTGGAGTACGAGACCATAGACGTTACAGATGAGCGGGTTCGCGAGCTCGCGCAGGTTCTCGCCAGCGAGAGGTCGATGGCCATTCTGAGGATTCTCCGCGAGCGTGAGCTCTCGATGAGCGAGATTGCAAAGGAGCTCGACATGCCCATATCAACAGTCTCATACCATCTTGACAAACTTCTCCGTGTGGGTCTCGTTGAAGTGACCGGGAAAAAGTACGGCAAAAGGTTGCAGGAGGTCAAACTCTACAGGGCATCAAGCCGGCCGATTCTACTGCTCCCGCGCCCAGCCGAGCGGAGAACGTCACCGTTGGACAAACTGCGCGTCATAACCCTCTCGGTTGCAACGGGGCTTTCCGCACTCGTCTACTGGGCCGCGGAGAAAATGTTGTCATCTGAGAGGAGTAGCGGGACGGAGACAATTAAAATGTTCTCGGCCGAGACGACAAGCAGGGCCGGCCACTCGGGGGATTACGTTCCCGCCCTACTCGCGATAATGACGTTCGTCATCGTAATTTCCGCAGGGTGGTTTCTTAAGAAACGTTTTTAAGAAACTCAAATCAACCCCAACTCGTGGGGTGAGATTCCAATGATGACCGTGGGACAGGTAGTCAAGAGAAAGGCAGTGATTGTGAAGCCCGACGACACCATCGAGAGGGTTGCAAGGATACTCTCAAGGCACAAGGTTGGGAGCGCCGTTGTCGTGGACGACGACGAGATAGTTGGGGTCATCACCGACCGCGACATCCTCGACAAGGTCGTTGCGAAGGGACGCGACCCTAAGACCGTCAGGGTGCACGAAGTCATGACAAGGAACCCGATAACGATTGAGGATGACTATGACATAAGCGATGCAATAGACAAGATGATGGAGAAGGGCATAAGGAGGCTCCTCGTAACGCGCCTTGGAAAGCCCCTCGGTTTCGTTACCGCGGCGGACCTGCTGGCAGCCCTCAACAGCATGAACAGCGAGGAGGAAGAGGAAACCGTTGAGGAGACCGAGGTTTACGGAATCTGCGAGCTCTGCGGTCAGTACGGTCCACTCTACAAGGTCTACATAGAGGGCCAGGAAAGGTGGATTTGCGAGAGCTGTAAGGACAGTCTCAACCTTTAGCCCCTCAGCTCTCTCATTATCTCATCGAGGATTATTCCGAACTCCCTGTTCCTGTTCTCAACGCTTAGAATATGGGTCCTTCCAAGGGGCCTGAACTTGTCAATCATCCTCCTGTGGACGACCGCCAGAAGGGGTTTGTCCGAGTTCAGCACCTCGCCGACTGCCTTCACGAACTCGTCGCTCTTATACTCCATCGGGCCTATTTCGTCTATTACAACCAAATCCGCCTCGACCAGCGCGCGCCTTATTGCTGAAACACCAACCCGTTCAAGCTCATCAACGTGGACGACGTACTTTCCGAAGGGAACCCCTGGCAAGTGCGACGTTCCGCGCAGGCTTGCGAGCGTTCCCTCCTCACCGGTGTCGAGGGCGATGATTTTGAAGCCTATTCTCCTTCCGTTTCGCCTGACTTCCTTCGTTATCATGCCCCCAACGATGTAGCCCCACCTCTCGACTTCCCTCGCGACCCTCTCGACGAGCGTCGTCTTCCCAACCCCTGCCGGGCCGGTCACGAAAACCCTGACCATTTTTCATCACCGAAGGAGCTTTAAGTTCCTCCCTTAAACCCTTTGGGGTGGTCGCGGTGGAGATAAGGTATAAACCTGAAGAACTCACGAGGCTCCCGAGGAGCGTTCGCTACGAGACTGGAAAGGTTATCATGATTGACCAGACGCTCCTGCCAAGGGAGTTCAAGACCATCGAGCTGAGAACAGTTGATGAAGTAGCTGAGGCAATCATCACGATGAAGGTGCGCGGTGCTCCGGCCATTGGAGCGGCGGCTGCTTTCGGTCTTGCCCTCTACGCGGACACGAGTAAAGCCAGAACCAAGGACGAGTTCATGGACGGCTTTTACAAGGCCTACGACCGGCTGAGGAACACGCGCCCCACCGCCGTAAACCTCTTCTGGGCGCTCAACAGGATTAAGAAGCTCGTCGAGGAAAACGCCGAGAGTCCGCTGGAGGAAATAAAGAAGCTCATAGTTGCCGAGGCGCAGAGGATAGCGGACGAAGACGTCGAGGCGAACCTAAGGATGGGTCACTACGGCGCTGAGGCCCTGCCTGAGGGCAACGTTCTCACCCACTGCAACGCCGGGAGCTTGGCTACCGTCCAGCTCGGGACCGTTGGGGCTGTTCTGCGCGTGATGAACAAAGACGGAACGCTGAAGCTCCTCTGGGTGGACGAGACGAGACCCGTCCTTCAGGGGGCCAGGCTTTCAGCCTGGGAGTACCACTACGATGGAATTCCGCTGAAACTAATAGCGGACAACATGGCCGGTTTTGTTATGCAGCAGGGGAAGGTTGACGCGATAATAGTCGGCGCGGACAGGATAGTGGCCAACGGCGACTTCGCCAACAAGATAGGCACCTACACACTGGCGGTTCTCGCGAAGGAGCACGGAATACCGTTCTTCACGGTTGCACCGCTCTCGACGATAGACATGAGCCTGAAGAGCGGGAAGGAGATACCAATTGAGGAGCGGAAGCCGGAGGAAGTTTTGACCTGCGGCGGTTGCAGAATCGCTCCAGATGTGGACGTTTACAACCCGGCCTTCGACGTTACACCGCACAGGTATCTGACCGGCATAATAACCGACAGGGGCGTCGTTTACCCGCCGTTTGAGAGGAACCTGAAGAAGTTGTTCAAGGGACAGGAATGAGCTATTTCTTTCCTTTTAGTTTCCCAAGCAACTCCCTAATCCTTCTCAGAACAGATTTCTCTTCCTCAACATCCTCGACGAAAACACCCTCTATTTCGCCGATGCGCTCCTCGAAGGCCGGCAGGAGAAGGCCGACCAGCTCAAGTGGTTCGAGGCAGGGGCAGTCAACAGAGTAATCGAACGGTTCTCCGTCAGGAAACTCCGCCCTGAGCGTTAGACCCCCTTTCGCCTTCTTGACCTCAAAACGGGCGGTGCCGTTCTTTCCGACGACCTTTCCCCTGACGAGCATCGAAGGTAGTGCGAAGGGGAAACTTAAAGGCCTTTTTTGAACGGAGGGTTAAAAACGGGAGGTTAAAGTTCCTTTTCGAGGATGAAGGCCCTCTCACGGTAGCCCCTGCGCCTGTACCAGTTCAAGGCAGGGTTGTCGAGCTCGACGCGGAGCGAGACCTTTGAGGCTCCTTTCTCCCTCGCCCAGTCCTCGGCCCTTTCGAGGAGCGCCGAGCCGATTCCGAGGCCACTAATTTTCGTCTCGACGTCAAGGATGTATGCCGTTGGCACGAAGTCAACGGTGTCCTCCATGATGCAGACCCAGACGTGGCCGAGGTACCTCCCGTAGGGGTCCACCGCAACAAAAAACTTGTGCTCACCATGAGCCAAGAGGCGGTTTATGACCCTTGAGTAGGCGGAGACGTAGTCCTCATCGCTCAGTTCCGCCCTTGAAAAGCCCCTGCTGACATCCATGTCGTACTCGAAGATTTCGTCGAGGTAGGACTCGCCGTCAACCACTTTGAAGTCCCTCGCCGTCTCTTCAATCGGCGGGAGCTTTTCCTTCGGTTTCTTCCCCAAGAACACCCCTGACAGCCTCCTCACGCGTTATCCTCACCCATTTGTTCCCCTTCAGGTAGGCGTAACCCCTAGTGTAGCCTTCAAAAATCGAGTAGAGTTTTTCTCTGAACTCCTGGGGAATTGCATCAATCCTTGAGCTTTTCCCGTCGAAGTGCACCATCTCCACGTGCCAGTGGGGCTTTCCATCGAGCGGGAAGTTGGGAAAGCGGCGCTTTATTAGGTAGAGCGAGTGTTCGAGCTCATCGCGGTCGAGCCTTACGAGGCCCTTCCTCAGCCTTTCAGGGAGCGTGACTATGTGCCAGTCCCTGTACTTAATCAACCTCGGATTGATGCCGTTGGCGAGCAGGAAGGTAAGGATTCCGTTGCACTTGAAGCAGGTTCCGCAGGGAACGTAGTCGTTGCCCTCCCTGTGGACCGAGTGACAGCTCCTCTGGAGGGCGAAGAGTTCTGGATAGCGGCTGTGGAGAATTCTCTCCACTATGAGACCCGTCAAAGGCCTCACCGCCGACCACTGGCGGATTTTAAGGCCCCTCTCAGCGAACCAGCGCGTCATGTAGAGCTCGAAGTCCTGGCTCTGGTCGTAGGTGGCGTTGTAGTGCTCTATCCCGTGAAACGGTTCATAAGAGCGGGGGTCGTCGTACTCGTTGCCGAAGAGCAGGTTGCCGATGGAGTACTTGTAGAGCAGCGGCAGGAAGGCGAAGGCGTAGCCCTCGAAGAAGAACAGCCTGATTGGATAAACCTCGGCCCTCTTCCTCCTCCCGACGCCGTGCAGGATTCTCATGTTCCGCTCTATGAAGGTGTAGAGCCTGTCGGCGTTGCTCCAGACTTTCCTTGTATTCGGTTCATTCTCCTCGAACCAGCGGTATGCAGGAACCGCCACGCGCCAGTGGGCACCGGATTCGTTGTAGAAGAACGGGTAAACCTCGCAGCCGAGCTCCTTCATGAGGCCGTAGGTCAAAAGGCTTTCCTTCCCGCCGCTGAGCATGACCGCACAGCGGGAGTAGTCGGGCTCGAAGTCTATCTCCTCTTCCTCGATTCCCTCTGGAGTTAGCTTCGCCATCGGCTCGGCCATCTCGGGCTTTATCTCCTTCGGCACAAACTCCGGCCTTAGGAACTCGCTCGGATTCGCGATTCTGTTCACGAAAATATCTCTCGCGGTCACGCGCATCATGTCCTCAAAGAACCTCATGTCCCTGCTATCGAGGGTGAACTCGAACCGAATTTCGGGCGTGAAGAGGCCGTAGTTTATAGCTGGGACGATGCTCATGAGCTTGGCAAAGGCTTCTATCTTAGGAATCCTCTCGCGGTAGGAGTGAACGAGCTCGTAGCCCTTTTCCTCGCCGTCAATTCCGAGGACGTAGCGCGCTTTGATGTGCCTCGAAGAAATCCTCGGCCGCTCTATGGCGATGTAGTCAAAGCACTTCAGCTCTGGCAGGCTCACGGCCCGTCACCTCCCGCCTGGAGAGCCGCAGGATAAGCCTCGCTATATCGCCGACCCCCTGGAGGAAGGGGACGCGCGTCATAATCCCTGTCGCGGCCTCGATGCGTTTCGCCCATTCAAGGGCCTCATCATCGCTCAGGCCGGAGGAGTTAATCGTTATCGCCACGGGCTTCTTCCCGCTGAGGAGCTCTATGAGCTGGATGTAAACTTCAAGCGGGGGAATCCTGAATTCGGGAAAGTCGTCGAAGGTCTTCCTCGCGGGGGCGTGCTGGAGGACGATGAAGTCGGGTCTCGCCGCGGCAATCAGGTCAAAGCCGCCGGGAAATGCCGGATGGAGAAGCGAGCCCTCGCCGTGGGTGACGATTACGTCTGGCCTCTCCTCAACCCAGGCGCGGTAGAAGACGTCCTCTATCGCCCCCGGCACGAAGTCGTCTATTATCGAGTCCGTGACTATAGCGTACCTGAAGCCCTGCATCCAGCCGGTCTGGCCCATCGCTATGAACTCGCTCTTTAAGCCGAGCTCTTTGAACGCCTCGTGGAGCATTATCGCAACGGTTCTCTTTCCTATCGCCGCATCCGTTCCGAGGACGGCCACCTTTACCGCTTTAACCTCCGCTATCTTCCCGGTGAAGGGAATCCTCATATTGTAGAAAATCTTCCTCACGTCAACTATCTCCACGCCGTAGCGCCTCGCGAGGTGCTTGAAGTAGGGGTCGTCGCTCAGGAACTCGTGGAGGCCGTTCACAACGCCGAGGCCGTTCCTTATTGCTTCTTCAACGATTTTCCGATAGTTCTCAGGCAGTTTTCCTCCCGGAGTTGCGACGCCGATGATGAGCCACTTTGCGTTTGGATTCTCGTGGAGCGCCTCCTCCAGAGAGGCATATATCGGGATTCCGCGCCTTATTCCGTCGAGGACTTCACCGGCGTCCCTACCGGCGAGCGTTGGATCTATTAGCCCCACGATTTTGAACTGCCTCGAATAACGCACGAGGCCGTGGGCGGTCTTTCCGTCGGTCGTTAGATAACGCCCCTCGGTAAGGATTAGCGCCTCATCCAACCCGGACACCCCCAGTGACGACGAGGACGAACCGTCCGTTCCTCAGGTTAAATTTCCTCACGAACTTCACGAGACCGGCCAGCACTAAAGCCGACGCGGGAAGGGGTCTTATCCCTGCCGCGACGCGCATCAGCTCGGCACACCTCAGGGCGGTGTCGTCGGCGAATCCGAAGACGTAGCCGTTTGACTCGCGGACGGCTTTCAGTGCTCCATCTGCATCGAAGGACCTCTCCGAAACGAGGGGCTCGTTGAGTTCAGTCTCCGCGAAGTCTTCGTTTCCATCGCCGTAGAACCTCCTCAGGATTTCGTTGCCAAAAGCGGTGGTCACGCCAACCATCCTCGGGGCCAGGCCAATGCTCCTGAACCCCTCCCAGAGGCCTGCCATCGTCGTCCCGTTGCCGAGGGGTACGAAGACCGTGGTGGGGTTTACCCTTGACGCAATCCAGAGGGCCATCTCGGAGTAGGCCCTTATGTCAACGGCGCGGTTGCTCCCCGGGTTGGCGTCGTAGAAGCCGTTTTCCCTCGCGAAGGCCCTGCTGGCCCTGACGGCCTCCTCGTAGGTGCCCGGAACCTCTACGACTTCTGCACCGAGTGCCTTCATCTCGGGAAGCCTTTCGAGGGTGTAGCCTCTGGGGACGAATATCACCGCTTTCAAACCCGCGAGGGCAGAGTAATAGGCTATCGCGGCGCCGTAGTTGCCGCACGTGCCGACCGTTATCCCCGGAAAACCGCGTTTAACGGCCTCACCAACGTGGGCAAGGGCAATCCTGTCCTTGTGGGTCCCTGTTGGGTTGACGCCCTCGTAGTCGACGTAGACCTCCCTAACGCCGAGGAGCTCCTCCAAAACCGTGGCGCGGAAGAGCCTGCCGAGGCCGCCGGGCCCCTCACCTGCCTCGGATTCACTCACTGAAAGGCCTTCTTTGGACCTATAAGATTCGGAACGGGCTGTTTTTATGGCTTCCATTGTTGAATTCCCCCAATATTTGGAATGGGGCATCATCGGGTTGGGCAATGGTATATAAACCTTTCTCCCAGATGAGGCCGTTTTTGAGGCCGAACTTTGTTCTCAACAGTTAAAAATTTTAGAAAACCGAATAATTGCCGTGAAAATGGAAAAGAAAAGTTTTTAACCCTTTAACCAACCGTAGAGTGCCCCTGAGCGGGGCGAGGTGGTTGAGATGTATCCACCGAGGAAGAAGGTTCAGCCCAAGGTTGAGGAGGAAGAGGAGGAGTTTGACCCCCTCGAGAGCGTCGAGGGCGCCTACGAGGACTTCGACGAATACGAGGAAGACTGGGAGGACGAGGAAGAGGACTGGAGCTGGGATGACGACGAGGACTGAGGGTTAGGTTTTTAAACCCTCTCCTTTTCTCCCGCGCCCATGGCGGTCAGTCAGAAACGCAAGAGAACGAACCTGAAGAAGCTTGAGAGAAAGAGCCAGATGAGACACCGGCCGAATCCGGAGAGGTGGTTTTACTCCTTCATCCCATTCAAGGTCTCAACCGGCGGAGCGGCTCCCCTGATTCCCCTCCTCACAATGGAGCTCGGTGGTGGCCCGAGGGAAGTCGGCCTCGTGAACGCGGTCGGAAGTCTGTCCTCGATGCTCGGTGGCCTCTTCTGGGGAAAGCTCAGCGACAGGCTCAACAGGCGGAAGGTCTTCCTGATACTCGGTTTCCTCGGGACGGCGCTGTCGACATTTCTGTTCGCCCTCGCGGGGAGCATTCCATCGGTGGTTTTCGCAAACGCAATCTACACCTTCTTCATAGCCGCGACCGTCCCGATTCCCGTCCTCATAATAACCAAGGTCTTCCGCCTTGAGGACTGGGACTGCGCCATAGGGAGGTTCAACGAAATAGGTGGCTGGGCGTGGGTGCTCGGGCTCGTGATTGGCTTCATCCTGTCTCACCTGCTCCCCATCAGGTGGATTTTCGCCGTTCTTGGCCTAATCGGTCTGCTCTCCGTCCCGTGGGGAATGCGGACGATAAGGGAGGTCCCGCTTCACCTCGACAGAAAAGTCCTCGGGGTCTACGCGGGCTACGTCGTCGAGAAGTTCCGCTACCTCCCGAACTTTATAACGCACCTCCCAAGGTTCTCCACCTGCGGTTTTGGGAGACTCTATATCTCGGCCCTCCTCTTCTGGTTTGGGGCCATGCTCTACTTCACCCAGTTCCCCGTCCTGCTGAAGGCAAGGGGCTTCGGGGCCTCGGTGCTCTACCTGATGAGCATAGGGAACTCCTCAATCTCGGCCTACATGTACACCCGCGTGGGGAGGCGCGTTAGGGAGAGGGGTGGTTACGGAACACTCAGGTTCGGTCTCCTCCTCAGGGGACTCGCGTTCCTCCTGCTCGCTGTTGCAACGCCCACCAAGGGGCCCCTATTCCCGGTTCTCGCCTTCGTATCCTACTTCCTCGCGGGCTACACGTGGGCATTCATCGGCATATCAACGACCGCCGTAATCTCCCGCCTCGCCCCGCCCGAAAAGAAGGGGACGCTGATAGGGGCCTACAACCTCGTGAGCTCCCTCGGGGCCATAGCCGGCAACCTGACGAGTGGTTTCGTCGTTTCACTGCTCGGCTTTGCCGGCAACTTCGCCCTCGCCTCCGTCTTCCTCTTCCTCTCGCTCCTTCCCATAGTCCGTCCGAAGGCTAAAGCTCGATAACGCTTCCCGTCATCACCGCCACGAACTTCCCAGGATACTTTCTCCGCACGTAGGCCTTTGCCTCCTCGCCCGAGCAGTGGGCGGGGGCCATGAACTCCGTCATCTCGGCAAGTCTATCGAGGGTCTCTCTGGACGGATAGTGAAAGCCGCCGATTACATTTTTCTTTTGAAAGCCTCGCCCTTTAGGGCGGGGATGCAATAATCAACCAAACAACCTTCAAACGGGAAAGCGACACTTTTTTAAAGCTTAAAATTCATACCATACTTTGAAATGAAGAGAAGCGTGACGGTAAAACTCCAGCCCTCCAAAGAGCAGGCGAAAATTCTCCACCAGTTAGCCGACACTGGAGCCAAAGTCTGGAACCGAGTAAACTACCTGAGAATACAACAATACTTCAAAGAACAAATCGTGGACTTCAATTCAACCGAGAAGACCGTTTATGAGGAGTTTAAGCGGGAAATTGGCTCTGCAACTGTCCAGCAAATAGCGAGGAAGAATTCGGAAGCCTGGCGGAGCTTCTTCTCCCTCCTCCGCAAAAAGCGTAACGGAGAACTCCCCAACTGGCTTAAGCCAAAACCACCAAATTACTTGAAAGAAGACGGGAGGAGGAAACCATTAATCGTCCTGAGAAACGACCAATACAAAATTGAAGGAAATAAGCTCATTCTAAAAGGCTTTGGCAAATTCAAACGCCTTGAAATCCAATTCAAGGGAAGAATACACTTGAAGGGCAAGCAAGGGCGGTTAGAAATCACTTACGACCCTGTAAAGCGGAAATGGTATGCCCACTTGAGCGTTACCGTCGAGGAAAAACTTGAAGGTGAGAATTGGATTAAACTCCCGAGAACTCCAAAGGGAAGCCTTTCGGCAGGAATTGACCTCGGAGTTAACAATTTGATGGCCGTTTATGTGGAAAACGGGGAAAGCTTCCTTGTGAATGGAAGACCGTTAAAGAGTATTGACTTCTACTGGCGGAGAAAAATCGCTGAGTATCAGTCAAAACTCAACAAGTCTGGAGCAAAGACGAGCAGGAAACTCAAGAGAATGCATGAGAAGTCCAAACTTCAGGCGAGGCACTACATCAACACGGTAGTTAGACAAACGGTCAAGAAGCTCTACGAGTTAGGCGTTTCTAAAATAGTGGTTGGTTATCCTAAGGGCATAGCTCGGAATTCTGATAAGGGCAAAAGGCAGAATTTTATCCTCTCTCACGTTTGGCGGTTTAATTACGTTATCAAACGCTTGACTGAGGTTGCGGAGGAGTATGGTATTCGGGTTTTGGTTGTGAATGAGGCTTTCACTTCTAAGACCTGTCCCGTTTGCGGGAAGCCTCATGAAGGGGCTCGTTTTGTTCGTGGGTTATTTAAGTGTCCCGCGACGGGGCTTGTCTTTAACGCGGACTTGGTTGGAGCGTTTAATATTTTGAAGAAGATTGTCAAAACCATAACCCCGAATCTGGGCGGTTTGTACGCTCAGAGGAGGGGTAATTGGCCGAAGGCCCGGCCAGAGGGGTTCGAAGACCCACTTTTTAGTGGGTTTGAATGAGACCCCTCAAACCTCCCCATCCCCAGCGAGGGGTTAAACCGTTGGAACCCTCGCCCTTCAGAACGGGGAGGAGGTCAGGAGCCTCATGGGGCAACCTCCAAAAACTCCCGCAGGGCATCCAGAAGCGCATCGTTTTCTTCTTTTCTGCCGACCGTTATTCTAATGTGCCCCTCAAGCCTTCCGGAGAGCTTTTTAACCGCAATCCCGCGCTCAAGGAGAAAGTCATGGGCGTCGAGCTTTACCAGGAGGAAGTTCGCCTCGCTCGGGTAGGCGTAAGGCCTGAGGGCATGGTAGAGCCTCTCGCGCTCCGAGACGATGTAGCGGATGATTTTCCTCACGTAGTCGAGATGGTTGAGCATGAAGTCGGCTGTCGCGAGGGAGAGCGAGTTCACGCTGAACGGGGGCCGGAGCTTCCTGAGCTGCTCCATGGTTTCTTCACTCGCCACCGCGTAGCCGAGCCTCGCCCCGGCAAGGCCGAAGGCCTTCGAGAACGTTCTGAGGACTATCAGGTTGTCGTAGTCCTTCACGAGGCCAGTGCTACTCTCCCGCGAGAACTCGGCATAGGCCTCGTCGAGCACCACAGGCGCCCCCGTCTCAAGCACTTCGATAATCCTCTTCCGGGGCTGGACGTTCCCCGTCGGATTATTGGGAGAGCAAATGAAGACGGCCCTCGCGTTCTCCGCGTGGGCCTCGATGTTACCGAGCTCGAAGTTTTCGCCGAGGGGGACGTCCTCAACCTTCAGCCCCTCGACGGCCGCGAAGAAGGAGTACATCCCGAACGTCGGCGAGCTTATCACTACCCGGTCGCCCTCGAAGAGCTTGAGGATTAGGCCTATCAGCTCGTCGCTCCCGTTGGCGAGCATGACGTTTTCGGGGCTTAACCCGAGGGCTCCGGCGATTTTCGCCTCGACGTCGGTGGGAAAAGCCGGAGGATAGCGGTTCAGGGGAATCCGCGAGAGCTCCGAGAAGAGCTCCCTCTTGAGGCCGTGCGGCAGGTCAAAGGGGCTCTCGTTCCTGTCGAGGCGGATTCTCACTTCTGGCTCCCCAACGGGCTCCCATGAGGGAAGGTTCAGCACGTTTTTTCTAATTCTCACTTCACCCGCCTCCAATCAGAGCCGCTTTATAGCGGGAATCAGGTTCTTCTTGCCCCTCTCCGCTTCCTTCCTAATCTCCTCAAGGATTTCCTTCGAGAGAGGAACCTCGATTTCTTTCCGCTCGAAGGGAGCGCCTTTCACCCGCTCGACCCTCAGGAAGAGCCTCATCGGCTTCTCCATCCTGCTGAACATGAGGTTGTCGGCTACCTTCTCCAGCTCCTCCACCATGTCCCTGAAGACGTCGGTGTTCACGGTCAGGAAATACGTCTTCGTTTTATCAACGCTCAGTGCCCCCTTAATCTTTTCGTGGATGGCCCTTCCATAGGTCGGCGAGAAGAATAGCAGGTTCAGCGCGGAGCCTACCACCATGGTGCCTAAGGGCGGATGGGAGTTGCTGAGGTAGACGCTTCCAAGCGCTATAGCCTCGTCCCAGACGTTGGGTTTCACAAAGTTGGCCCTGACGTGGTTGTCGGAGACGAGTTCGATTCCCTCAATCGTCGGGTCGAGCTCAACGAAGAAGACCCTTCTCCTGTACCGCTCAAGGCTCGCACCGAGGAGCCTCATCGTGTTCTGAAGGTATTCAACTGTCGTGCTCGTGAGGAGGAAGACGACCGCTCCACCGTTTTTGAGCCAGCCGGAGGCGAAGATGTAGCCGATTAGGGGCTTTCCTGAGCCGCCGGGCCCGCTGACGAGTGTTGATGTGTTCGCCGGAAACCCCTTGGGGAGTACTTCCTCAATCCAGGGAATCCCGAGCCTCACGAGCATGGCACCACCCCCCAATTAGGTTAGGCTAACCTAATTCCATGTGCGTGGTGAATTACACGAACTTTAAACCTTGCGCCACAGATGTGTCCATTAAAGTCGCTCAATCCTCGTCGTCAGGTCGAGGGGCCTGGCGTAGTAGGGAGCGCTCGTCACTATGACATCGGCCAGGCGGGCGTAGTCGGCGATGTTATCGGCGTTTATGTTGCCCGCGACGGCTATCTCAAGCGAGGGGTTAAGCTCCCTAAGTCTCGGCACGAGGTCCTCAAGCTCCTCCGGTGAGAAGTGGTCGAGGAGGAGAAGGTCAGCGGTCTTGGCGTACTTCATGGCTTCCTCGGCAGTCCCTGGCTCCAACTCGACTTTTCTGAGGGTTTTAAGGTCTCCAAGCCCTCCGAGACAATCAACAACGCGGAGGTGGTTCCCGGTTATCAGAACGGAGTCGCTGAGCGAGTTCCTGTGGATTCCCCCGCCGCCGGCTTTAACTGCTTTCAGCTCGAAGTAGCGCATCCCCGGGTGAGTCTTGCGCGTCGTCGCGATGATGACGTTGGGATTTACTTTCCTCGCGAGATTGACGAGCTTTCTCGTCTCGGTCGCTATCGCGCAGGTCAGCGAGAGGAACGTCTGGCTCACGCGCCAGACCCGGAAGAGCGTTCTCAGGTCTCCCCTCGCCGAGAGGATTGCCGAGCCTGCATCGAAAGTTCTTCCGCTCGGGATGAAGCCGGTCTCAAGTCCAAGGGAGGATAAAAAAGCGGAGAGCTCCTCCGTGCACGCTGAAACTCCAGGCTCCCTTGAGATTATCCTCAGCTCTCCTTTCCCCTCAATGCCGAGCAGCTCGGTTGTCTCGTCGAAGTAGGGGCAGTCCTCGTCGAGGTATAGCTCGAAGAGCCTCAGAGGGTTCATTTCACCACCCTCAGTGCGCTCGCTTTGAAGAGGGCGTAGAACCTCTCACCGGGCCTTATCTTGAGCAGCTCGACGGCGTTCGGTGTGACAACCGCGCGGAGCGAGAGGCCGTCCGAGACGAGCGAAAGCCAGACGAGCTGGCCGCGCCTCTCCATCTCCGCTATCTCAACGGGGACAACGTTCTGAGCAGAGCATTCCCCGGGCTCCCTGGCGAGTATTATCTCCTCTGGCCTGAGCGAGAGCGTGGCTTCCCCTTCCGCCTCATCAGCGGTGTAGAGGATTACGTCCCCGACCCTAACAGCCGTCAGGCCGTCGCGGAGGCCTTCAACGCGCCCCCTGAGCAGGTTCGTCCCGACGAAGCTCGCTATGAACTCGTCACCCGGCCGCGAAAAGACCTCCTCCGGCGTTCCAAACTGGACAATTCTCCCGTCTCTCATCACCGCGACGTGCTTTGCCAGGGCAAAGACGTCCTCGAAGTCGTGGGTGACGTGGATTACCGTCGTGCCGTGCTCCTCGATGACGGACTTCACGAGGGAGCGCAACTTTTCCCTCGTCTTCGAGTCGAGGGCGGAGAAAGGCTCGTCCATCAGGAGGACCTTTGGCCCGACGATTAGGGCCCTTGCGAGTGCAACCCTCTGCTGCTCACCGCCGCTCAGCGTCCCTGGCTTCCTGTGGAGGATGTGACCTATGTGGAGCTCCCCAGCTATTGAGCGGACCTCCCTCTCGATTTCTCCCCGCGGGAGGCCCTTCTTCCTCAGCCCGAACGCTATGTTGTCGAAGACGCTCATGTGCGGGAAGAGCATGTAGTCCTGGTAGACTATGCTTATCCCCCTCCGCTCCGGCGGCTCGTTGGTGATGTCGCGCCCCTCAAGGATTACCCTTCCTGAGAGGAGGGGGTAAAAGCCGGCTACCGCCTCAAGGAGGACGGATTTTCCGGCCCCGGTTGGCCCGATGACGGTGAGGTAATCGTTCTCCTCGACCGAGAGCGAGACGTCTCTAAGGTGGAAGTCCCCGAGGTCTATGCTCAGGTTCTCAACCTCTAACAGGGCCATGCTCTCCACCCTCCAGCCTCTCGAAGAGGAGTATCGCGAGGAACGAGACCACGACGAGCACTATGCCGCTCGTTATTGCCATGCCGATGTTGCCGTAGGAGATGTTCAGGTAGAGCGTCACCGGCAGTATCTCAGTGTTCATGTAGCTCCCGCCAGCTAAGATGAGCACGGCACCGAAGGCACCCATCGAGCGCGCGAACGAGATTATGGTCGAGGCAAAGAGGCCGTTCTTGGCCATCGGGAGCGTCACCTTCCTGAAGGTCTCGAACTCGGAGTAGCCGAGGCTCCTCGCGACGAGCTCGTAGCGCGGGCTTATCTCCTCAAACGTCGTGTAGATTACCCTGACGGCGTAGGGGAGTGCCGTGAAGAACTGGGCCACGACGATGCCGAGCTTCGTGAAGACAACCTTTACCCCAAGGTCGCTGAGGGCTTCCCCGACCGCAGTCCTGCCGAAGAGGAGGAGCAGAGCGAGACCGAGGACGAGCTCCGGGAAGGCCATCGGCAGGTCGAGGACTGACTTGACCGCGCTCTTTCCAGGGAAGTCGAAGCGCGAGAGGGCGTAGCCTATCGGTATTCCCACGAGGATGACGAGAACCGTTGAGACCGATGCCGTTATGAGCGAGAGCTTGAGGGAGTAGACCATCTCCTCCGACCTCAGCGCCTCAAGGATTTCGTGGGGCCTCGGCACGAAGAAGAGCGTCGCTATCGCCACGAAAAGGAAAAACGTGAAGATGAACGCGACCGCAATCGTGACTCTCCTGAAGCTCAGCCCTTCCATGGCCTGAACCCCCACTTCTCCCAGATTTCCGTGTGATTAGCTACGAACTCGTTGAAGGCCTTCGCGACGGCGAGGTGGCCGTCCTTTTCGGCGCAGGTCGTCACGGCGGTTGGGATGGTTTTAATCGAGTTCTGCTCGCGCGGTATCTGAATAACCTCGATTTTGCCCTTTGACTGGGCCCACGTCACCATGTCCTCCCAGATTATCGCCGCGTCCGCCTGCCCGGTGGCGATGTAGATGAGGAGCTGGTTAACCGTCGGGGTAAAGACCACCACGTTTTTACTCACGTTCTCCCAGAGGCCGTTCTTTTCGAGGATTTTCTTGGCGACCTTACCGATGGCGCAGGCCTTCGGGTCGCCGAGGACGACTCTAACGCCGGGCTTCGCAAGGTCCTTGAGGGAGTGGATTCCCTTCGGGTTGCCCTTCGGAACCGCTATGACCGGGACGTGCTCCGTAACGTTGATGACGGTGTCGTTGAGGATGTACCCTTTCTTCATGGCCTGCTCGGTGTAGTACCAGGCCCCGGGGATGAAGACATCGCAACCGCATGTCGTCTGAAGGACGCCGAAGATTTCGCTGCTCCCGCCGTAGTGCACCTCGACCTTCGCGCCGGTCTCGTTCTCGAAGAGGCTTATCAGCTCGTTCATCGGCTTCATCAGGCCGGCTCCAGAGCAGACGACGACGGTTTGACCCGAGAAGGGTTTTTCGCTCCCGTGGTGACTTCCCGAGGCTATACAGCCCGCGCCGACAACGGCTCCCAAGAGCAGCAAAACCAAGACAATACCTGTAACACCCTTCATTAGACCACCCGAAAAGGAGGTTCGGGATTCGAATTTAAACGTTTGCGTAAACAAAAGAGTTTTCTGTAAATGAAAGTGTTTTCCAACCCTGCGAGACCGTTAAAAGGATTCCCTCGAATTCGGTCCGGTGGTGGCGATGTTCTGGCTCAAGACGAGAATCATCGAAGGCAGGGGCTCCCTCGAGAAGCTCAGGAAAGAGATAAGCGGGCACGAGAAGGTTCTTATTCTGGCCAGCAACTCAATGAAGAAGCACGGCTTCCTGAGCGAGGCGGAGGATTACGTTAGGGAAGCGGGAGCGGAGGTTCTGTCCATAGCCGGCCTTCCGGCGGAGCCGAGCGTGGAAACGATAGAGGAGTTCCTGCCGAAGGTGAGGGAGTTTAAACCTGACCTGCTGATAGCGCTCGGCGGTGGAAGCGTGATAGACACGACGAAAGCGTTGAAGGTCTTCTACGATGCTCCCGAGCTGAACTTTGAGGAGATAGCCTTCATGGACCGCTTTTCAAGGCCCAAACCGGTTCCGAAGCTGAAGACGAAGCTCATAGCGATTCCCTCGACGAGCGGTGCAGGAAGCGAGGTCTCCGGAGCGAGCGTTCTGAAGAAGGGCGGAATCAAGTACAACATCGTTACGCCCGAGATAGCGCCTGAGGTTGCGATACTTGACCCCCGCCTGCCGATGACAATGCCGAGGGAAGTGGCGAGGAATTCCGGGTTAGACGTCCTCGTCCACGGAATAGAGGCCTACACCACGAAGGTCGCCAACGACTTCAGCGACGCGATGGCGATTAAGGCAATAAAGACCGTCTTCAGCTACCTTGAGAAGAGCCTCGAAGGCGACGAGGAAGCGCGCGAAAGGATGCACTACGCCTCTACAATGGCCGGAATCGCCTTTCTCAACGCGCGCCTCGGTATCTGCCACGCGATGAGCCACAAGGCCGCTTGGCTCGGTCCGCACGGACTTCTCAATGCCATATTCCTGCCCTACGTTATGGAGTTCAACGCCGAGAGAAGCGACTACGCGAGGAGGCGCTACGACGAGATAGCGAGGGAGCTCGGGCTGAGGGACTGGAGGGCGCTGGTTGATGCCGTCAGAGAGCTGAACGAGCGGACGGACGTTCCGAAGCTGAGCGAGCTCGTTGATGAAGAGACATTCATGGCGAGGCTCGACGAGATGGCCGAGAAGGCATACCACGACGGCCTTTTGGCCTTCAACCCTGTCGAGGCGAAGCCGGAAGAGATAAGGGAGCTGTATTTGAAGGCTTTCAGGGGAGAGTAAAGAGAAGAAAAGCGGAGTTCAGCCAACCTCTACTTCCTTTTCTCCCCCGTTCTCGACCTCGCGAATCTTTCCACCTTTCATGACCTCGACGATGGCCAGGCTGAGTATCGCCAGGAAGAGGTAGATTCCTGCGGAGGTCCCGAAGAGGACCTCGTAGGCCTTCGTCGTCGGTATCTTTATCTTGACCCACGAAGGGGCACCGGGCGGGTGGAAGAGGGTGTAGTAGGTGCTCATGACGGTTCCGGCTATAGCCGGTCCCCACGTCGAGCCGAAGTTCCTGAAGAGGCTGTTGGCACCGGTCGCGACGCCCATGACCCTCTGCGGGACGCTGAAGACGAGAACGTTGATGAAGGAGATATTCATCAGCGTTATTCCCGCGCCAACGTAGGTTATCATCGCCACGAAAGCCCAGAGGTGGTTCGGCGGGAATTCAGGGGCGTACTTCGCCAGAATGGCGAGGCCCGAGCTCGCGATGAGAGCGCCCGTTATTGCGAGGGGTTTGGCGCCGATTTTCGGCATCAGTTTACCTGCCAGGGGGGCTATTACGAGCATGACGCCCGCCATTGGGGTCATAAGCAGACCGCTCTCGAGTATGCTCTTGCCGAAGCCGTACGGTGGCTTCATCTGGAAGATGTAGGTGTTCGCCTGGCTCATCATTGAGATTCCAAAGGCCGCGAACATTATTCCGAGGTTCACTATCGCGGGGTTCCTTGCGGTCACGATGTCGAGGGGGATTATCGGGTTCTCAGCGCGTTTCTCCCAGAGGACGAGCAGGACCGCGCCGACTATCGAGACAGCGAAGAGGACGAGGGTTTCTCTTGCGGTCCAGCCGACGTTCGGGGCGCGCGTTACAGCGACGAGTGCCGGAACGACGGCCCAAACGAGGAGCAGAGCGCCCTGCCAGTCGAGCTTTCCGGGGTTGATGTATCTGCTCTCGCGGAGTATCTTCCACGCGAGGATGAACATCAGAACCGCGAATGGGGCGGCGGTATGGTAGGTCCAGCGCCAGCCCCAGTGCTGGGTAACGTAAGCTCCGAGCGGGAGGGCTATGACCATACCGACGCCAAACATCGCACTTATCATTCCCTGAACCTGGGGCACCATCTCGGGCGGGAACTCCTCACGAACGAGGCTGAAGGCGAGCGGGAATATTGCCATTCCAAAGCCCTGGATTGCCCTGCTGAAGAGCAACCAGCGGAAACTCGGCGCAAAGCCGTTGAGTATGACGCCGAGGGTGTAGAAGCCGAGGGCAACGAGGAACATCTTCTTCTTGCCGTACATGTCGCCGAGCTTTCCAAAGACCGCGACGCTGACCGTTCCGACGAGGAGGTAGATTGTGAGAACCCAGCTGACATCGTTGGGGTTTATTGCGAACTCCTTCTGAATCGTTGGCAGAGCGGGAGTTAGCATCGCCTCTGTATACATGACCAGGAGCGGGAGGAGAACCACGACGAGCGTGGCCTTCTTCGCATAGCTGAGGTCGTACGTTTCACCGTTCCTCGTGACGTTCATATCTCTTCACCGATATGTCGAACGATATATCGTCTTATAAAGTTAGCGGTAGGGGTTGAAAGCGAGTAAGGTATATAACCACTATTGAGAAATACCAAACCATGAAAGTCATAAGCGTGAAAGTCCCAGAATGGGTTTCGGAACAGGAAGCCGAGCTCTGGATAGCAGAGGGGCTCGGGAAGAAGATATCAAGAAAGATAGTCCTTGAGGCCCTTGCCGAAGGAATACCCCTGGATAAGAAATTCTTTGAGGAAACAAGGGAAGAAGTCTGGGCCGAAGTAAAGCACAAATATATCAAAATGGGATTGATATGAGGGTCGTTGTTGATAGCAACATTCTGTTTTCCATATAGTATCTGGAAGGAAATCAAAGGCATTCAGGCTTCTCGAAGAGCACGAGCTTACCCTCTTCGCCCCGGAAGAGGTCATCCTTGAGTTCAGACGACACTCCACTAAACTTAAGAAGTTTGCAAAGGACTTTGAATACCGAACGTTTCTGACCTTTTCACTGGTTCAGATAATCCCGCTTGAGTTTTATTCCAACAAAATCAGAGAAGCTTATCAGATAGCCTCCAAGTTTGATGAGAAAGACACACCCTTCATAGCCTTGGCCATGAAGCTTGGTATTCCCCTATGGACGGGAGATAAAAAGATTCTGAGCGCGGCAATCTCAACGGAAAGATTTTTGGCCCTCGATTCTACTGCATTAGAGTCTCTGCTGAATGGAGATACGCTGGAAAACGTACTCAACGAAATGAAAACTCGACTTGGTATTTTGAGAACACAGTAAAGTTCAAGAACTAAAGGTTCTCCCTTGAATCATGCACCCACTCCTCAAGAAGGCCATCAGGGAGCGCTTTGGGAAGCTCAACCGGCTCCAGCAGGACTCGTTCAGGGAGGTTAGCTCCGGGAAGAGCGTTCTAATCATCGCGCCAACCGGCTCGGGGAAGACGGAAGCGGCAGTTCTGCCGGTTTTCAATGAAATCCTTGAAAACGGTCTCAAGCCGATTTCGGCCCTTTATATAGCCCCTCTCAAGGCCCTCAACAGGGATTTGCTCGAGAGGCTCGAATGGTGGGGGAGGAAGCTCGGAATAACCGTCGAGGTCAGGCACGGCGATACGTCGGCCTACAGGAAGGCGAAGCAGACGAAGAATCCGCCTCAAATGCTAATCATCACCCCCGAAACCCTCGGCGTGATTCTGACGGTTAAGTCCCTCCGGAAGCACCTGAGCAACGTTAAGTTCGTTATCGTTGACGAGATAGCGGAGCTTGTAGACAATAAGCGCGGTTCCCAGCTCCTCCTGAACCTTGAGAGACTCGCTGAGATTGCCGAGTTCAAGAGGATAGGCATGACCGCAACCGTCGGCAACGAGGAAGAGGTAAGGGACTGGCTTGGGGCCGAGGTGATAGTAAAGCCGAACTGGAGGAAAGCCTACCGCTTTCACGTCCTCTATCCGAAGCCGAAAGAGGAAGACGAGGAGCTTGCGGAGAAGCTGAGCGTCTCGCTGGAGATAGCGTCCCGTCTGAGGGTTCTGTGGGAAATCGTTGAGAGGCACGGGAAGGCTCTCATCTTTACCAACACCCGCCAGTTCGCCGAGGTTCTTGCGCACCGCCTCAAAGCCTGGGGAAAGCCCGTCGAGGTTCATCACGGCTCGCTCTCGAAGGAGGCGCGCGTCAGAGCCGAGAAAGCCCTCAAGGAGGGGAAAATCAAGGCCCTAATCTGCACCTCCTCGATGGAGCTCGGCATAGACATCGGCGACGTTGACGTTGTAATACAGTATATGAGTCCGAGGCAGGTGAACAGGCTGGTTCAGCGCGTCGGCAGGGCGAAGCACAGGATTGGAGAGGTCAGCGAGGGCTACGTCATAGCGACGAACGTCGAGGACTACCTCCAGAGCCTTGTCATAGCGAAGAGAGCCTTGGAAGGGCGCTTCGAGGCGGTCGAGCCGATAGGCGGGCTTGACGTCCTGGCCCACTTCGTCGTCGGGTTGCTCATCGAACACAAACGCCTTCCGCGCGAGAGGCCCTATGAGATAGCGAAAAGGGCTTACGTCTACCGCGATTTGAGCTGGAGCGATTACCTCGACGTTCTCAGCGTTTTAGAGGACGCTCGCCTTGTCGGCTACGATGAGGAGAGCAACCTCCTCTACCTTAGACGAGGAGCGTTTCAGTACTACTACGAGAACCTCTCGACGATTCCGGACGAGGTTTCCTGGAGAGTTTTCGACGCCAAAAGCGGGCACGTCATAGGAAGACTTGACGAGAGCTTCGTGATGGATTTGGAAGAGGGCATGGAGTTCGTCATGAACGGGCGGAGCTGGATAGTGCTCAAGATAGACGACGAAAGCCGGCTCCTCAAAGTCCGCGAGAGCAGGAGTCTTGAGAGCGCGATACCGAGCTGGGAAGGTGAGATGATTCCGGTTCCCTTCGGGGTTGCATTCGACGTCGGCAGGCTGAGGAGGGAGTTGGCCTTCGACTTCAGAAAGGCATTAGGCCTTTTGGAGGGCGTTGAGTTCAGCGAAGATGAGCTTAGAAGGGCCTTTGATGAAATCAGGGACGAGCCGTTTCCAACGGATAGAGATATTATCGTCGAGAGCACGCCCAAAGCGCTGATAATCCACGCCGATTTCGGGAGCAGGGCGAACGAAGCGATAGGTAGGATAGTTCACTCGCTCCTAATCCTCCGCTACGGCCGGGTCTTCTCCGTGAGGAGTCAGGGGCACGCGATAGTCTTCAAGACCCCGTTCCAGCTCAACCCCGACGAAGTGAAGCGCTACCTCTACCAGGAACCCGAAAGCGTCGAGTTCATAGTTTCCCGCGCTCTGAGGGATTCCCACGCCTACCGCTGGAGAATGCTGAACGTGGCCAAGCGGTTCGGTGCCTTGAGGCGGGACGCGAGGATAAGGAGAATCGAGAGGCTCTTCGAGGGGACGGTGATTGAGAGGGAAACGCTCAACGAGCTCTACCACGACAAGGTTGACGTCAAAAAGGCGGAGCTCGTGATGGAGCTGCTCAAGGCCGGCTCTCTGAGGGTGAAGACCGTCCTGAGGAAGGAGCCGTCAACCCTGGCGAGGCTCAACATGACGGTGAGCGGGGAGTTCCTGCTGTCGAGCGTTCTCGAGAGGGACGAGCTTATCGAGCTGTTCAGGAAGAGGTTGCTCGAGCACGAGGTCGTTCTCGTCTGCACCAACTGCGGCTGGAATTCAAAGACGAAAGTGGCGAGACTTCAAAACATCAATCTGAGGCATTGCCCGCGCTGTGGTTCAAAGATGTTAGCTGTGGCGCACCCGATTGACGCCGAGGAGTTTCTCTCGGTGCTTGAAAAAGTGAGGCACGGAAAACCCCTCGAAAGGAAGGAAGAGAGAGCTTACAGGAAGCTGCTGAAAGCGGCCGATTTGGTCGATACCTACGGCTTCGAAGCGGTGCTGGCGCTGGCAAGCTACGGAACGGGGCCGGATACCGCCGCGCGACTGCTCGCGCAGTACAAAGGAGACTCATTAATCCTCGCTCTAATGGAGAGGGAGAGACAGTTCATAAGGACGAGGCGGTTCTGGGTCGATAAGAAGAAAGGGGTCGAGGAAGAGAAATCAGAATAGCCACTGGTTCTCGATACATTCGTCGCACGGCGGCTTCTCGCCGGCTATCGCCTTGAACTTCTTGTAGATGCACTCCGGCAGGCCGAGCGGACAGCGGTCCGGGTACTGGCCGGGCCTGACCTTCGTCGGGTCGAGCTTTATCTTGATGTAGGCCTCGTACTCCTCGACCTTCTTCCAGGGCAGGACCTTCGCCCCGTAAATCACGAGTCCGTCGTAAATCTTCGCGTAGTCGCCGATGACGGCGTTCTCCTTTACGATGACGTCCCTGCCAACTACAACTCCCTCGCCGAGTATCGTGTCCTTCAGCTCGGCGCGCTCCTTGATTATGTCGCTCCCGATGAGGACCGAGCGCTTGATGTAAGCTCTGTCCTCTATCACGGTGTTCGGGCCGATGTAGGAGTATGCCTTAATCTTGACGCCGTGTCCTATCCTGACGCCCTCGTCAATGTAAACCGGCCCCTGAATCTCGACGTCTTCCGGAACCTCCGCACTCTCGGCTATGTGGAAGTAGCCGTTCTCGCGGGCCATCTCATCAAGGGCAATCTGGTGGGCGTAGAACAGGTCGTCCGGAGTTCCGAGGTCGACCCAGTAGGTCCCCTTCGGCATCCTGTGGGCGTAAACCTCGCCGCGCTCGACGAACCTCGGGAGGACCTCGCGCTCGAAGTAGACCTCCTTACCCTTCGGAATCTCCTCGAGGACCTTCTTGTTCACGACGTAGATTCCGGCATCGACGAGGTTGCTCTTGGGCCTCTTGGGCTTCTCCTCGAAGTGGAGCACCTTTCCGCTCTCGTCCATCTCGAGAACTCCGAAGCGCTCCGGGTCGTAGACCTTGGTCGCCCCCACCGTTATGAGCCCGTCGTTCTCCTCATGGGCCTTTATGAGCTCGCGGTAGTCGAAGTTCGTGAAGACGTCGCCGTAAATCACAAGGAAGTCATCGCTCACGTACTCCTCAACGTTCTTGAGCGCGCCACCGGTCTCGAGCGGCATGGGGTCGTTGACGAAGCGGATTTCCTTGGGGTAGTCCGCCATCTTCTCGTCAACGAACTCCCTTATCTCACCCCTCATGTAGTGGACGGAGAGAATAACCTCGTCTATCTCGGGGACCTTCTCGAGCGCTTCGAGGATATACTGGAGGTTGGGCTTTCCGAGGACCGGAATCATCGGCTTTGGCCTCGTTGATGAGAGGGGCCTGAGTCTCGTTCCAAAACCGCCTGCAAGAATGACAGCCTTCATGGTTCTCACCGTCTATAGATACCACGGGCCAGCTTATATATTTTACGGCCATAAAATATATTACCGCTGGTGAAAGGTTTAACCGGCGGTGACTACTCCCGAAAAGCTGACGTTAACGTGGCAAAAGTCCCAATAACCCCTGCGAATGGAGTGGATAAGCCGGCTTAACGGTTCCTGCTTGAAGAACGCGAAACACCCAACCGGGCGAAAAGATGGGTGCACCGGGTTGTTCGCTAATGCTCGTTTTTGTGAACATCAAAGCTCGGTCTAAGCACCTTCACCCTCGGCACGAGGCACTTCCCGTAGCAGACCTTCCTGAGCGGGCAGGTCTCGCAGGCCGGCCCCTGCTCAACCTCCTCGATGTAGCCGAGGCTTTTGAGGAGCTCGATTATTCCCTCGACTTCCTCGACCGTAATCCCGAGCTCCCTTGCTATGTCCTGAGGAAACCGCTTGCCCTCGTTGATGAGTCTCAGCACTTCCTCCATCTTGCCCATCTTCACAACCCCAGCGCCGTTCCAACGTGCCATATCAGGATTCCGAGGAGCGAGGCGACGGTTATCATGTAGACGGTTACAGCGAGCGCCCACTTCCAGTTGCTCTCGGCTCTTATGGCCGCTATCGTGGCCACGCAAGGTATGTAGAGCGTCGTGACGACAGCTAAGACGAAGCCCTGCAGTGGGCTCATCGAGGACATCATGGCCTCCTTGAGTGCCTCCCCCGTCAGACCGCCGTAGAGAATGCTGTACGTTGAGATTACGTTCTCCTTGGCGATTATTCCGAAGATTAGGCTCACCCCGGCCTTCCAGTCGAGCCCCATGAGGTTGAGGTAAGGCGCGACGAAGTGGCCGAGCCTCTCGGCGTAGCTCTTTCCGGTTCCAATCGGCACTGGATAGTTGCTGAGGTACCATATCGCTATCGAGCCGACGAGGATTACCGTTCCTGCCTTCTGGACGAACTCCTTGCTCCTCTCCCACGAGTGCAGGAGAAGGCTCCTTCCGCTCGGGATTATATACTCCGGAAGCTCGATTACGAAGGGGCTCTCCTCGCCGGAAACGAACCTGCTCACGAGTTTGGCGGAGAGCAACGCCACGGCGACCGCTATGAGGTAAATTCCAACGGCGACGACCGCGTCTCCTCCGAAGAATGCCCCCACGAGGAAGCTTATGACGGCGAGCCTGGCGGAGCAGGGGATGAAGGGGTTGACGAACATCGTCACGAGCCTGTCGCGCTCCTCGTCGAGCGTCCTCGTGGCCATCACAGCGGGAACGTTGCAGCCGAGGCCGAGGATTAGGGGTATTATCGCCTTGCCCGGCAGGCCGAACTTCCGCATTATCCCCTCCATCAGCACCGCTACCCTCGCCATGTAGCCGAGGTCTTCCAGGAAGGAAAGCGCGAGGAACAGGAGGAAGACGAGCGGGAAGAAGCTCAAGACGGAGCCGACACCGCTGATGATACCGTGCACCAAGAGCCCCCTCAGGGTTTCACTCGATATATGGGGTGCAAGCCACTCACCGAACCGCGTGAACGCCTCGTCTAGGAGGCCCTGGAGCGGCATCCCAAAGGTGAAGACGAACTTGAAGACGAGGTAGAAGACGAAGGCCATCGCCAAGAAGCCGTAAACGGGGTGGACGAGGATTCTGTCGAGCTGGTCGGTGAGCGTCTCCCGGGCCTTCCCGTAGCTCATGAACTCATGGGTAAGGCCGTCTATGAACTCGTACTTCTGGCCGGCTATAATCAGGTCCATCGCCCGCCCGTAGCACTCCTCGGCCTCGCCTATGTGGGTCATTATTTCGTTGAGCTTCTCCTCGCCGAGGTACCTCAGAACGAGCTTCATGACCTCGTCGTCGCGCTGGAGGAGCTTTATCGCCAGCCAGCGGAGCGGGTAGCGGCCGGCCAGCTTGGTTCCCTCGAGGCACTTGGAAATGTGCTCGATTTCCCTCTCGACGGCCTCGTCGTAGCGCGGTAGAACGGGGTTCGTCTTTATCCTCCCGTGCGCCATCTCCCATACCTTCTCCTTGAGCTCCTCGATTCCTGCCCCTTCCTTGGCGCTGAGCGGAACAACTGGAACGCCGAGGGCCCTGGACATCTTCACGGGGTCTATCTTGATTCCCTTCTTCTCGGCCAAATCGAGCTTGTTGAGGGCGATGATTACGTTCTTCAACCCCATCTCGAAGATTTCCATCGTGAGGTAGAGGTTCCTGAGAATCGAGGTTGCGTCGACGACGTTAACAACCACATCGGGGTTTCCGTTTAGGAGGAAGTTCCTCGCCACGAGCTCGTCAACTGAATGGGCGGTGAGGGAATAGGTTCCGGGCAAATCAACGACGAGAAAGCGCTCACCTTTATACTCAAAAACGCCCTCCTTCTTCTCGACGGTAACGCCGGGCCAGTTGCCAACGTGCTGGCGCATACCGGTTAGGGCGTTGAATATCGTCGTCTTTCCAACGTTGGGATTGCCGGCTAGGGCGACCACCCTCATCGCCATGCTATCACCTCAGAGTTTTCTCACCAGCACCCTTGAGGCCATACCCTTTCCAAGCGCTAACCTCGTTCCGCCGGCCTCGACTATAACCGGCCCCCTTGGGTAGTTCTCGAGGACCCTAACAATCGCCCCTGGAGCCAGCCCCATCGCGTAGAGCCTGCTCCTGAAGTTAGGCCCTCCCCGCAGGTCAACCACAACCCCTCTCTCGCCAGGAGCGAGTGACAGTAAGGGCACAATCATGTTCATCACCGTTAGGTTTTCCTAATTCCACTTGAGGTTGGCGAATCCCTTAATAAATCTTTGGTGAGCCTAACAAAACTCAGCGGTTCGAATCCAAATCACTGAGGTTGGAAAACCGTCCCCAAAGGTGAGCCCCGTTGCAAAGGTATTTATAGGAGCTTCAATAGAGAAGGATGGAGGTGTATTACCATGGGTGAGGAGATTAGAAAAACGTCCCTCGGGATGGATGAGAACGTGGAGGGACTGCTCGCGTATCTGCTATGGTGGTTAACTGGAATAATCCTGCTGTTGCTGGAGAAAGAGAGCTACTTCGTCCGCTTCCATGCGATGCAGTCAACTGTGATGTTCCTGTTCTTCACGGTGGCGATTAAAGTTTTCGAGTTCATACCTATCATTGGAGGACTCATTGCATACCTGCTATCACTCATTGCCATCATAGCCTGGATTGTGGGCATGGTTAAGGCTTACCAAGGCGAACTCTACAAGTTCCCGGTTTTCGGCGACCTCGCCGAGCAGTGGGTTGAGAAGGTCAACATCTAAGGCTCAGGTTTTTAAGCCCCGTCCTTTACGTTTTTTCATGCTCAAGGATGTTGTTAAGGAAATCCGGGAGTTCTCCATGGCGTCTGGCGTTCACCGCAAGAAGATTCTCGTCCTCTTCTCTGGGGGAAAGGACAGCTCGCTCGTTCTCTACCTGCTCAAGAAAGCGGGCCTCGACGTTTCCGCTTTGACGTTCTTCCACCGCTGGAGCTGGCGCGAGACCCTTAACTGGGCGATGCACTTCACGAAGAACCTCGGCGTTGAACATTATCTGGTTGACATCACGGACGGCCTTCTCCGTGAGGCTACCGGCAGGAAGGGCCCGGTCTGCATAAACTGCAAGAAGATCATGCTATGGAACGCCAAGTGGTTCGCCCTCAACAACGGCTTTGACGTCTTAGCAAAGGGCGACAACGCCAACGATAAGATAATCGGGGCCCTCCTCGACCAGTGTAAGACAGACATAAGGCTCTGCGAGATTCCAAGGATGGGTGTTCCCTTCTTCAGGCCCCTAATCAAGTACCCGGCAGACGTCGTCGAACGGCTCGCGGAGAAAGCTGGTATAAAGCCCTACCGCATGTACGAGCACGCGAGGAGGAGGCAGTGGCGCGAGGGCTGTCCGTTGCAGTACATAGACCGCGAGGAAATCGTCACGGAGGAGCTGATGGACCTGGCTTACAGGGTGAACTACGAGGTCAGCAGAATCGCGAGGAGGCGGAGGGTCAGGGTAAGCGTCCGCGTGCCGAGCTTCGAGATAATGGCCTGGAACGCCGACGGAGAGACACTCGAAGAAGTTAAAAAGGTTATCGAAAAGTTCAAACGGTGATGAGAATGGACTCGAAGTGGCTCTGCTACCCTCACCTCTGCGCGGCGAGCGACGTTGGGGCGAGGAAGAACAACGAGGACGGGTTCACCATCGGGAAGCTCCCCTACGGTCACTACATCGGGATAGCAGATGGTCTCGGGGGACACGCGGCGGGAGAAGTGGCTTCGGCGATTGCCCTTGAGACGGCCCGGGAGGTCGTCCTGAGCGAGTACGAGGACGGAATGGACGGGACGATGCTACGGGTTCTCCTCAGGAAGTCCCACGAGCTCGCGAACTCCGCCGTTCTGGAGGAGGCCATTGGAGAGAGGGCCGGAATGGGAACGACGCTTCTCACCGCCGTTGTCAGGGGAAGGGAGGTTTTCCTCGCCAACACCGGCGACAGCAGGGCCCAGCTGATAAGGAATGGAAAAGTGCTGGCCCAGACGCGCGACCACAACCTCTTGAGGGAGCTCCTCGACAGGGGGGAACTGACCGAAGAGGAGGCATGGGGCCATCCAGCGTCCAGCAGGCTCACCCACGTCATCGGCGCCAGTGGGAGGCGCTTCGCCGTGGATTTCTACCGCTGGGAAGCCCGGCCCGGCGACTGGCTTCTCTTGAGCACCGACGGTCTTCACGACTACGTGAAACCTAAGAGAATCCTTGAAATTCTGAGCGAGAACAACGAACCCCGCGAGGCGGTTAAGGCACTGCTCAACGAGGCCCTCGGCGTCACCCACGACAACGTTACGATAATCCTCTACCGGTGGTTCTGATGCTCCCGCCCGGAAAGCTCCGAAACGACGTCCTGCGGGAGGTAATCTTCCAGAACCTAGGCATCGAGGACGCCAAGGTAATCCACGGGCCGAAAGAAGGCTTTGACTCGGCGGTTCTCGAGTACGACGACGAGAACTACCTCGTAATAGCCACTGACCCAACGCTCGGCGTTCCCGCTGAAACCTTCGGCTTCTTCACCTACCATTTTGCCTCAAGCGACGTTGCCGTCTTCGGGGCGAGGCCGAGGTGGCTCGTGGTTGATTTTCTCCTCCCGCCGGGGACAACGAAGGGGTTTCTCCGAAAAGCAATGGAGGACCTCAACCGGGAGTGCGAGCGGTATAAAACGGCGGTAATCGGCGGGCACACCGGAGTTTACCCCTCGATTTCCGAGCCAACCGCAACCACAACGGCGATGGGGCTCGTGAGGAAGGAGGAGCTCAAGCTTCCCCTCGCGAGGCCGGGAGATAGAATAATCGTTACGAACAAAGTCGCCCTTGAGTTCGCGGTTTCCTCCGCCTACTTCCAGGCTGAAGAGCTGAGGAAGGTCTTAACCCCCTGGCAAATCGCCGAACTCCGCTCGCTCTATCGGCTCGAGACTGTTCTTCCAGATGCTCTGATAGCGAAGTCCTTCGTCAGGGGAATGCACGACGCGACGGAAGGTGGTTTAACGGCGCTCCACGAGATTGCCGACAACTCTGGAGTTGGCTTCAGGATCTACGCCGAGAGACTTCAGCTTAACCCCCTCGTGAAGAGGGTTCTCGATTTCTATAAGCTGGAACCCTGGGGCGTCTCCTCAAGCGGAACGCTGATAACAATAACGCCTCCGGAGAACTCTGGTTCCCTGATTACGGAATTGAATAAGAATGGAATTAAGGCCTTCGAGCTTGGCGAGTTCACGGAGGAGAAAGAGAGGGTTCTCATAGCGGATAGCGAGGAAAGACCATTCCCGGAGTTCGAGGGCGACCCCTACGCGGAGCTCTATGGCAAACGATAAATAGAGGGAAGGTGCAGTATCACCCATGAGCTCGGAGCTTATCCGCGATGTGATTTTGAGGGTATCACGCGAACTGGGTCTTGAAGTTGACGAGATAATCCTCTTCGGCTCACGAGTCAGGGGGGGATTTTAGAGCCAACAGCGACTGGGACGTTTTGGTTGTTCTGTCAGAGCCCGTAGAACGGAAAATGGAACTCGAAGCCTACAAACGAATGCACAGGGAGCTTCTGTTGAAGAGAATCAAGGCGGATATCCTCTTCATCTCAAGGAACGAGCTGGAGAAGGTCAAAGACGATACCGGCTTCATCTACTACTACGCCCTCAGGGAGGGTGTGAAAATTTGAGCTTCAGAGAGTGGCTCCAGAAGGCTGAGAAAGACCTCATGCTGGCCAAGAACAGCCTTTCCCTCGAATTCTACGATTATGCAACTTTTCACCCCAGCAGTGTGCAGAGAAAGCTCTAAAAGCGTTTTTAGTATCGAGAGGAAGGCCCATCAAGCGAACCCACGATATTGGAGAGCTCATACTCCTGTGCGCTGAAGTAGATTCGGAATTCCTAAAGCTCTTCGATGATGATGTTGATGTTCTAACCGCCTACGCCGTTGAGGCGAGGTATCCAACCCTCCACGAGCCGGATAAAGAAGAGGCAGAGAACGCGATAAAGCTCGCCGAACTCACTCTCTCATTCGTGCGCTCCAGGCTCACTTCACCCTGAACCTCAGCAGGGCCGCGAGGCCACCAAGGGCCTTCAGCTTTTCACCGCCTTCGTGCTCAGAGCTGACGATGACAGCTTCACCCCTTGAATACCTCACGGCGTCCATGAGTTCCTCGACCTTCTCCCTGTGCTCGCCCTTCAAAAGCTCGTCGAGGACCAAAAGCGTCTCAACGGCCCCGTAGTTCACCGCTTCCTCCACTTCCCTGAGGCCGTAGGTGGCCAACCCGGTGTTCCTCGCGATGTTCTCAAGGACCTTCTCAACGAGCTGGACTTCCTTGGCAACCCTGTTCTCATGGTAGACCCTGTCAACGGTTCCGCGCTTGATGACCTCGTAGATGCCCGTCCTTCCGGTTACGCTGGTGTCTTCGATGACGACCTTCTTCGCCAGCTCGGGGTAGTTTTCACGCAGGAACTTGTGGAAGTCCTCCTTGACGAAGCCCGGGCCAGCTACAATCGCCTTCTCGATTTTCTCCCTCCCCATGAGCTCGGCCATCGTCTTGGCCAAGTCGTGGAAGAACTTCTTTTCCTCGCTTTCTCTATCTGTGTTGTAGCGCTTCCCGCCGAGGTTCCGCCTTATGCTAGCGACCATCTCGACGCCGTACTCGCGGACTAGCGCTATGTCAGCCTCGCCCTCGTCTATCACCACAATCATGACCTTGGCCCTCTTCGAGGCCTCTATCGCCTCCTTAAGGCGCTCTATGTGGTGCTCCTTCCAGCGGGGCTTCTGGATTGTTACGACCGTTCCTTCTTCAATCGTTATCGTGTGGTACTTGCCGAGGGGAACATCTTCTCTGCTCGCGTAGACTATCGGCCCGGTAACGCGGACCTGGTTTGCGAACTTGTGAAAGTTTATCTTCTCAGCTTTGACGCCGAGATAGACAGGAATGACCTCGACCTTCTCGGCCCTCAGTGAGTCCGTCCTCTGGGCCTGCTTCCTAAGGGTCTTCGCGTAAACGACGTCGCCGGGGTCTATGACGTGGTAGAGGTGCCAAAGGTCGTCCAGCGTTTCGGCCTTTACCTTCACTATGCCCTCCTTGGGCTTCTCTTCGAGTATCTGCACCTTCTCACCCCTAACGAACTTGGAGGGAAGGATTTAAAGGTTACCAGCCCTCCTCGAAGCGGATTCCCTTCGACTCCATGAAGGCCTTCGCGCGCTCTATCTCCTCCTCGCTTTCACCGAAGAGGATTATCCCGATGTACTTCCCGAAGCCCTTCGGCGAGGAGTGGATTCTAACGTTAAAGCGCTCCAGCGTCTCGTTGAGTATCGGCGCGAGCTTGCTCTCGTCCGTTATCTCCGCCAAAAGCTTCCTCTGGACGAACTTCTTCTTCCCGAGCCTCGGGAGGACTTCCTTCTCGAGCATCGCCTTCATCTCGCGCGGCATTCCGGGGAGGACGAATATCTTAACACCCTCGTGCTCGATGTAGGCCCCCGGAGCGGCACCTTCGATGTTCTCCAGCGGTTCCGCGCCCTCCGGCAGGTAGGCCATCTTTCTTCTCGCCTCGTTTAACTCGGGGTCGTCTATGAGGCCCTTCTCGTAAAGCTCGCGGTAGAATGCCTTAATCCTCTCAAGGCACTCCTCGCAGAGGACGAGCTTCCTGCTGAGGGCCTCCGCAACCGCCAGCATCGTAACGTCGTCGTGGGTCGGCCCGAGACCGCCCGAAATCACGAGAACCTCGGGTTTTCTCCCGAGGATCTCTCTGAGGACGGTCTTTATCTCCTCCACGTCATCCCCTACAGTCGTCTTCCTCCTCACCCAGTAGCCCCTCTCGGTGAGCTTCTTCGCTATGAATGCGGAGTTGCTGTCAACGGTGTTGCCAGTCAAAAGCTCGTCGCCTACCGTCAGTACCTCCGCGAACATTCCCACCACCGGAGAAGTTTCAACTCCGGGGCTTATAACGCCAGCGGAATGCTTTTGCAGGAGAATGTCAAAACGACCCCTTTTCAAAGTGCTTTTCACCGCGGGTGAAAGCAACGCTTAAGTATTTTATCGCTGTAAAACTCCCGGTGGTTGCCATGGCCAGGGTTAAGGTCGGAATCAACGGCTACGGCACGATAGGAAAGCGTGTCGCTTACGCCGTCACGAAGCAGGACGATATGAAGCTCATCGGCGTAACCAAGACCAAGCCGGACTTTGAAGCCTACCGCGCGAGGGAACTGGGAATCCCCGTCTATTCTGCCAGCGAGGAGTTCCTTCCGCGCTTTGAAAAGGCGGGCTTCGAGGTCGCCGGAACGCTGGAGGACCTTCTCAACGAGGTTGACGTAATCGTTGACGCCACCCCCGGAGGAATGGGAGCGAAGAACAAGGCCCTCTACGAGAAGGCCGGCGTTAAAGCCGTCTTCCAGGGCGGTGAGAAGGCGAACGTTGCCGAGGTTTCGTTCGTGGCCCAGGCCAACTACGAGAAGGCCCTCGGCAAGGACTACGTCCGCGTCGTCTCCTGCAACACGACGGGTCTAACCAGGACGCTGAGCGCGATTCAGGAATACATCGACTACGTTTACGCGGTCATGATTAGAAGGGCGGCCGACCCCAACGACACGAAGCGCGGTCCCATAAACGCCATTACGCCGAGCGTTACCGTTCCTTCCCACCACGGTCCGGACGTCCAGACGGTTATACCGATTAACATCGAGACGAGTGCCTTCGTCGTTCCGACGACACTCATGCACGTTCACAGCGTAATGGTCGAGCTGAAGAAGCCGGTCGAGGCGAAGGACGTCGTGGATATCTTCGAGAACACCACGCGCGTTCTGCTCTTCGAGAAGGAGAAGGGTTTCGACAGCACCGCCCAGCTCATAGAGTTCGCCCGCGACCTGCACCGCGAGTGGAACAACCTCTACGAGATTGCCGTCTGGAAGGAGAGCATCAGCGTGAGAAGAAACAGGCTGTTCTACATTCAGGCCGTCCACCAGGAGAGCGACGTGGTGCCCGAGAACATCGACGCGATAAGGGCAATGTTCGAGCTGGCGGAGAAGTGGGGGAGCATAAGGAAGACGAACGAGAGCCTGGGAATTTTGAAGTGATTAAAGCTCCTCTGGGAGAACAACAACCCCTTTTCTTTTTGCCAAGTTTCTCAGCTTGACGTCGAAGGTAACGAGGCTTCCCTTCTCCAGGGCGTGGAGGAGAATTACCGCATCGTTGAAACGTGAGAGCGAGAGCTCTTCCCTCACCACTAAGTCCAGGGCGCTTTCGATTAGTCTGGGGTCTTCACTCAATCCCTTGAATCTCGGGTCCTCTGTGTACCCCTTCAGGGCTTCGAGGGCCTCTCTCGCTGAAAAACCGTTGTTTTTGAAGAACCACACGTACTCCTGCACGACTATCGCCGGAACGTACCACCTGTCGAGGGATTCGAGGGTTTCCTCAGCCTTTTTGTGGAACTCCGTGTCCTCGAAGGTGTCGTAGATGAGGACGTTAGTGTCTATGACCCCATGCATTCCCTCATGCCCTCCTCGATGGACTTCTCTATCTCCCCGAGCGTCACGTTCTTGCCGAGTTTCAGGCGCTTTCTTTCCCTTCTGAGCCTCCGAAGGACTATCCTGTCTCCCTCGATGCTGACTTCGAGAAGTTCACCCTCCCTTATGCCGAGGGCTTTCCTAATCTCGGCCGGAATCGTTATCTGGTAGTTCCGGGTTACTTTCGTGATGCTCATAGTAGGGCCACCTTAGTAGTAGGGTTGCTTTCCTACTATATTAAGGTTGTGTGAGTTATCAGGTAATTAAAGCAAAACAATAAGAGGTATACAATTCACCCAAGTTTCTTCCTCCGTTTTATCTCTTCAAGAGCCTTGTAGAAGTCCTCTTTTCTAACATGGAGTTCTTGAAAAACTCTCTTGGGTATCTGCTCCGCCTCGAAGTCAATCTTGCCCTCCTTGATGAGCCTTCTGAGCGCTATCATTGCTGCCTCTCTCACAAGAGCTGCTAGGTCAGCACCGACGAACCCATGAGTCTTTTCGGCAATCTCATCAAGCATTTTGTCTACCAGCTTGGCGCGTATCTCGGGGTAAAACTCGCGTTTGGATTTAAGAATTTCTTTCACTTCCTCCACGCTCTTCGCAGATTCGACGAGTTTAATTAGTTCCTTCACTTTCTTTGAATCGAAAGTGTTCATGCTCTTAAGTTCTTTGAGAACCTTGAGAACCTCCAAAACAGTGCCTCTGTCGTATTCAGGTTCTAGTGGCATTCCCCTCGTGTGTATTTGGAGTATCTCCTTCCTACCCCTCTTGTCCGGAGGCTTAAGCTCTATCACTTCTTCAAATTTCTCGTCTGTGAGAAGTTTCAAATTCTTTATCAATTCAAGGTTCGAGGTAGTTCCTATAACCCTAAATTGGTTGAACAGTAAGTTAACAGTTGCAACCACCATGTCTCTGTTGTCTGGGCTCAATAGGACTATGCTGTCAATGTCTTCAATAAGGACTAACTCACGGGCATCCTTAGAGAACTCTTTAACAATATCTATTGGAGATTCCTTTCTGAGAATCGAAACAAGTTCGTAAGGATTCGTTATAACAGCATTGGCTCCACTTTCATTGATAACTGCCCTGGCAAGTAAAGATTTGCCAGTCCCAGGCGGACCGTAGAGCAGGACACCCTTCGGGGGTTCGATTCCAAGCCTTTCGAAGAGCTCTGGGTGCTTGAGGGGAAGCTCGACC
Organism: Thermococcus henrietii; assembly: GCF_900198835.1. Lineage (NCBI taxonomy): Archaea > Methanobacteriati > Methanobacteriota > Thermococci > Thermococcales > Thermococcaceae > Thermococcus > Thermococcus henrietii. The sequence goes on from NZ_LT900021.1 coordinate 1,751,756, forward strand.
ATCTCGCGAATCTTCTGAATCGCGTCGCTTAAGCCACCGATATCCTCATAGGTTATCCCTAAGACTGTTGTTTTGACATTTTCTTGAATTGGTTTCTCCCTGACTTCAAATTCTGTGAATTCAGCTATCTGAACTATACCAATGGGAGTTGTTGCTATGACTACAAATGTGAGTTCTTGGTCAGGAATTGTTATTTTAATGTAGTCTCCTCTGACGACGGGTCTGCCGACGAGTCTGCCGTGGAGCCACTCGACGAAGTCCCTTCCAAACCTAATCGGCTCGGTCGGGGCAACGATGACCTTTTTAGCCTCCTTAACGTCGGCCTTCCTAACCGTAACCTCGTCGCCGAGTCCGACGCCGGCGTTCTTCCTGATTGTTCCGTCCATTCTGATGATGTTGAGTCCCTCGTCCTCAGGATAAGCAGGCCAGACGACTGCGGCCGTGTTCTTGGTTCCGATAATCTCGACTATGTCGCCCGGCTGGACGTTGAGCTCGCGCATGGCGGTCCTGTCAATCCTGACGATTCCCCTACCAACGTCCCTCTGATAAGCGGACGCAACCTTACGCTTAATTTCGTTGCTCATTTTGCTCACCATAATTGAATAACCCTCAAAACTCTAAAATGTTTTGTAACCAACACGGGAATTAGATACTTAACCTCCTCCGCGCTCAGCCTGACAAGCAAATTCTTAAACACGATTGAGGCAATATTTGAGCTCGCCGATAAGTGAGAGAGCATAAGGAAAACGAACAGGAGTTTGGGGATTTTGAAGTGATTCGAGCTTATTGAAGGGGCTTTTTCTCTTTTTTCTGTGATTCTCAGCGGATGGTATTTTCAAAGTCCTCCAAGTCCCAGACGAGCCAGCCCCCTTCTCTCATCTCCCCTTTTCCTTCGGCCCGCTTTGCCACGAGGCCATAAAACGATTCCCAGTCATCAAGCCCTACAAGCTCTGCCTTTCTTTTCAAATCTTTCAAAATTCCTCTCGTTTCCCGCTCACTTAGCTCCTTCCACTTGACCTCAACGAAGAGCGCCCGCTTCTCCCGCTCGTTTAAAGCGACGAGGTCAATCTCCTCCCCCTTCCGCCACCATCTGCCGATTTTCGTAAACATGAAAGGTAGCTTCCTGGCTTTGTTCAGCTCGACGAGAAACTCTTTGGCGAGTTCCTCAAACCGCACGGAGTAGGCCCTCTGGAGGTTCTCAAAAACACTTTCGAAATCGGCCAGACCGAGCTCTATGGCGGTTCTGTTCGGATAAACCAGCGAGAACCACGTGAGCAGAAACGGGTCGTTTATCCGGTAGATGCCCCTCTTTTCCTTTCCTACCACTGGAACCTCTCTCCTCACGAAGCCCAGCCGGATTAGGGTTTCGAGGTAGGGGTATATCCTCCGCCCCTCGATGCCGAGGCTGTTTGCTATCTCTGTCGGCCGGTGTTTCCCACCCGCTATTGTCGCGAGAATCGAAAAGTAAACCTTAAGCTCCCTCAACTCTCCTGCGAGGACTATGTAAGGCTCGTCATAGAAATAGCCGAGGGGGGAGAGAAACTCCTCTTCCACAAGCTCTTCAATGCTCCGTTTCCTCGATGCTATGGCGAGGTAAGCAGGAACGCCCCCAAGGAGGAGGTAGGCCCTGAGTCCGTAATCCCAATCACCGAAGAACTCAATGGAGTGCCTGAAATTCAACGGTTTCAGCATGAAGCCCGCGGTTCTTCTGCCGTAGAGGGGCGAAGAATAGCTTAAAACCTCATCTCGCATCATTCCGAGGAGCGAGCCGGAGAGAACAAGCATTACTGGTCTCCGCGAGAGCTCATGGTCCCACGCCCTCTGAAGGGCACTCAGGATTTCTCTGTCGGATTTAACCGCGTACGTAAATTCATCAAGGATTACCGCCGTTCGTTCGTTTATCTTGGAGGCGAGGTACTTGAAGAGCGGGAACCAGTCCGAGAAGCTGAGGAACAGTTCATCCCCGAAAAACTCCGCGAGTTCCTTCCTGAGGGCCTCTATCTGCCCCTCTTTAGTGCCCTCAGTAAACGTATGGAAAAATACCTTCTTCCCCTTTGCAAACTCACTCAGAAGCCTTGTTTTCCCAACTCTCCTTCTGCCGTACACCACGACAAAGGACGGCGTGTTTTCCCATTCCCTCTCCAGCAGGTCCAGTTCGTCTTTCCTGTCAATGAATTTACCAATCATGATTAGTACTAATCATGATTAGTATTTAAGACTTCTGGTTAAATCCCAGCCTCTTCTTTACCTCCTCAGCACTCACCCTGACCAGCAAGTCCTTCTCCCTGCTCGTCTCCCCGCGAACCAGCTCGACTTCAGCCCCAAGGACCTTTGAGAGGAACTTAACCAGCTCCTTGTTTGCCTTCCCTCCAACGGGCGGCGCCTTCACCCTGACCTTCAATCTCCCACGCCACTCGTCGATTCCCTCAATCTCGTTTTTCTTTGCCTTCGGCTGGACGTAAACGAGAAGGAGCGTCCCGTCTTTAGTCTCCTTCAAGAACTCCGCGCTCATCTTAACACCTCCCCGTACTTCCACACGATTTCGGGTGGAAACTCACCGCGCTCGGCCTTTTTGAGTATCTCCCTCGCGACGGAGTAAGCGAAATCGAAAGTCTCTCTGTCAATCAGCCCGTAGTTGAGGGCCATCTCAAGTTCGTCCTCGTCGAGGAGGAACGCTCCCCCGTCCGGGAAGATGAATATGTCAAGGAAGAGGTCGAGCATCTCTAAGGTGTTCCCATTGCGCTTTGTGTAGGCGAGAACATCAACGTAGAGCCCCTTGAAGTTGCCCCGCCCATCATAGACCTTTAAGAGGTCGTAGTTCTTTCCGATGAAGGCAAAGTAGAGCATGGTGTAGCCGTTTTTAATGACTTCCACGCCGTTCACCCTCAGCGGGGCGAGCATTCCCTCGAACTTGGCTTTGGCGACGATTACGTCTCCTAAATCGGCTACAACCTCATCGTCCCGTTCGAGAACCCTGTTTGGAATCCGCCGGTAGATTAGGTGGATTTTCATGTCTCCCACCAGAAAGAGTGTAAGAAACGGGGACTCACTCCCCGAAAATCAGTTCCCTGAGCTTTGACGGTAGCTCCTCGATGCTCACCCTTACCTGTTCCCTCGTGTCGCGGTCGCGAATCGTCACCGTGTTGTCCTCGGGCGTCTGGTTGTCAATGGTCACGCAGTAAGGCGTTCCAATCTCGTCGTAGCGGAGGTAGCGCTTTCCAATTGTGTCCTTCTCGTCGTAGACGACTATGAATCCCGCCTTCTGGAGCTTCCTGAAGACGTTGTATGCAATGCCCTTAAGCGGTTCCTTGGCGACGAGCGGGAGGACAGCAACTTCAATCGGCGCCATGTCCTTCTTGAGCTTTAGATAAGTCCTGTCCTCCTCGATGACGAGGCTGTTCTCAAGAAGCAGGTAGAAGGGGCGGTCTATTCCGAAACTCGGCTCGAGGACGTGTGGGACTATTTTCTCGCCGGTAATCTTTTCCTCGACTTCCCTTATTATGAAGTCGTCCCTCTCCAGCTCGTAGCCCTCTATCGTGATTTTGCCCTCTTTCTCAAGGAGCTCAACCAGCTCGCGCTTTTTCTCCTCGTTCCAGCCCTTGATGAGCTCGTTTATCCTCTTGGCGTCTTTCCTCAGCTTTGGACCAACACGCTTGAGGTTGAGGGAAACCTCCAGCTTTCTCACGATTTTCGGCTCGTCGTAGTGGATGAGCACCGTAAGGTCGGCCCCGCTCTCGCGCATGTGCCGGCTCAGGTCGTAGTCTCCCCTGTTCGCTATTCCAACGCATTCCACCCAGCCGAAGCGCTCGCTGTGGATTTCCGCGTCCCAGGTGTCGCGCGAGTAGTGGGCGCGCTCCTCGGGGAGCTGCTGGCGGAAGCGTATCTTGTCCTCGGGAATGCCGATGTCGAGGAGGGTTCTCTTGACCATGACCATGTAGTAGGCGAAGAAGGTGTTCATCACGTAGCCCCGCTTTACAGCCTCCTCGGCGGTGAGCTCAATCTCGCCAAGGCCCTTGAGCTGGTGCTCTATCGGGTAGAGCCTCAAAACCTCGTCCTTGACCTCGTCGAAGTGCGGGTGTTCGGTTTCCTTCGGGTTGAAGAATATCTCGGCCTCTGCCTGCGTGAACTCCCTGAGCCTTAACATCCCCTGCCTTGGTGAAATCTCGTTTCTATAGGCCTTCCCAATCTGGAAGACGCCGAAGGGGAGCTTGTTCCTTGCGAAGGCGTTCAACCTCTTGAAGTTCACGAATATGCCCTGGGCCGTCTCGGGCCTCAGGTAGCCTTTCTGGTCGCCGTAGGGGCCGATTTTCGTCTCGAACATGAGGTTGAAGTACCACACATCGGACAGCTCGCCGCCGCACTCCGGACAGCGAATATCGTGCTCCCTGATGAGCTTTGTGAGTTCTTCAGCAGATAATCCCTCGACGTCGGTTCCAAGGGCTTCCTCGACGAGGTGGTCGGCCCTGAAGCGGGCACCGCACTTCTTACACTCGACGAGCGGGTCGACGAACTTCTCAACGTGTCCGCTCGCTATGAAGACCTTCTCGGGCGTTATGTCAGGAGTTTCAAGCTCGAAAAAGCCCTCCCTCTGGAAGGCCTCCCTTATCTTCCGCTCTATCTTCCTCTTTATCGTCGCGCCGAGCGGGCCGTAGTCGTAGAATCCGCGTGAACCTCCGTAGATTTCAAAGCTGCCCCACGCGAAGCCTCGCCTCCTCATCAAATCCTGAAGAATCTCGTACTTGTCGGGCTTCTCTCCCATGCTCTATCACCTGAGAGTTGAGCGGGCGAATTTCATAAAAATGTTTTGGGGCCCAATTTGGAACTCTGACGAAGCCCAAAAACGGAAAGAGTTATAAACCGTTCCCGTCGTTTAGGCTATGAGCTTTGATTGTTTGGAGGTGCGTGAAAATGGCGGAAAGACCACTCGATGTTATTCACAGGTCCCTTGATAAGGACGTCCTCGTGCTCCTCAAGAGGGGTGGCGAGTTCAGGGGAAGGCTCATCGGTTACGACATCCACCTGAACGTCGTCCTCGCCGACGCCTCGCTCATGCAGGACGGCGAGGAGGTTAAGAAGTACGGTAAAATTGTCATCAGGGGAGACAATGTCCTGGCCATCTCCCCGGTCGAGATAGAGTGAGCTTAGTGGGGTGATACCATGGGAGCCGGAACCGCGCCGAAGGGCAAGCGCAATAGGACCCCTACCCACATCAGGTGCAGGCGCTGTGGTAGGAGGGCCTTCAACGTCAAGAAGGGCTACTGCGCCGCCTGTGGCTTCGGCAGGAGCAGGAGAATGAGGAAGTACAGCTGGAGCCACAAGTGGAAGAAGAAGAGGAACCTCTCCTACTGAACCCTTTTCTTTTGTTTCCCCGTGTTCTATTCTGTTCATTCGTTCACGAGACCGCAACCCTTATTAACTAAAACGCTCCTTTGTTCGTTTAGAGGGGCGTCTTAATGATACTCCGTAACGAGACCCAGCGCAGGATATGGCAGCTCGCGTGGCCCGCTATTATCGCCAACATCTCCCAGACCCTTCTCAACTTAGTGGACACGCTCATGGTCGGCCACGTGAGCGCCCTGGCAATAGCCGCGGTGGGTCTCGGTGGGCAGGTAAGCTGGTTCATGTTCCCAATAATGATGTCGGTCTCCGTCGGAACCCTCGCCCTCGTTGCTAGGGCCGTGGGTGCAAAGGAGTTCAAACGGGCGGAGCTCGTTCTCGAACAGAGCCTCTACCTGGCTTTTCTCCTCGGAATTCCCGTCCTGCTTTTCGGCTGGTTCTTCGGCGACGACGTGCTGAGGATTATGGGCGCAAAGGGAGAGCTTTTGAGCCTCGCCTACGCCTACCTCAAGGTCGTTTTCCTTTTCTATCCCGTCCGCTTCGTGGTCTTTACGATAAACTCGGCCCTCAGGGGAGCCGGCGATACAAAGACTCCGATGAAGGTAGGAATCCTTATGAACGTCATGAACGCGCTCTTTGACTACCTTCTAATCTACGGGAAGCTCGGCTTTCCGAGGCTCGGAGCCGTTGGAGCGGCGTGGGCATCTGGAATAGGCATAAGCTCGGCGCTCGTTGTTCTCCTTGTTCTTCTGTTCTCGAACAGGCTCATCCTTAAGTTTGAGCCGAGCTGGCGCTTCAAATGGGACATCGTGGAGAGAATCGTCCGCATAGGCACACCGACGCTCGTTGAGAGGAGCCTCTTCAGCTTCTACAACTTCCTCTACATGAGCATAGTCACCCGCTTCGGCGACGTGGCTTTAGCGGCACACCAGATAGGCCTCAGGATTGAGAGCATCGCCTACATGCCGGCCTTCGGCTTCAACGTCGCAACATCGGCCCTGGTCGGCCAGAACCTTGGCGCCGGAAAGCCGGAGGAGGCCGAGAGGACGGTTTATGAAGCTATGAAGATGGCAGGCCTCTTCATGGGCGTCATGGGCGCGGTGCTAATCCTCTTCCCGCGCTACCTCGTCATGCCCTTCCTCAACCCGAACGACCCGAACTACGCCGAGGTCCTCCACCTCGCGAGCATCTACCTCATAATCGTTGGCGTGAGCGAGGTTCCCCTCGCGTGGGTCTTCGTTCTCAGCGGAGCTCTAAGGGGAGCCGGAGATACGAAGAGCCCGATGTACGTAACCGCGATAAGCAAGCTCCTGTTTCGGATTATTCCGGCATACCTTCTCGGCTTTGGGTTTTCAATTCCGAGCTTTCACGTTCTCGGCTTCACGTTCCCGGGCTTTACCTTCGAGGGTCTCGGCGTCATAGCGGCGTGGATTGCGATGAGCCTCGAGACCTTCACGAGCGCCGGAATGTACTGGTGGATTTTCAAGAAGGGCAAGTGGAAGCACGTGAAGGTGTGACGGGAATGTTTATATCCCCGTAATGAGTTTCTGTAAACGGTGGTTGTATGGCGGTCATAAGCGTCCGCGTTCCCGACGAGCTTAAGGAGAAGATGAAGAAGTACGACATCAACTGGAGCGAGGAGATACGGCGGTTCATAGAACTCAAGGTAAGGGAAATTGACAGGGAAAAACTGCTGGACGAGATAGATTCGTTCCTTGAGAACGTGCCCGAATTGCCCAAGGGAAAAGCGACAAAGCTCGTGAGGGATGACCGTGATAGTAATTGACACCTCGGCCCTCGTCAAGTACCTCCTCAAAGAGGAGGGCTGGAGGAAGGTTTCCGCTTTCCTGAGGAAGAATCGAGAAATCACCTCTCTGGAGCTTGCCTTAATTGAAGGGGCAAACGCCGTCTGGAAGCGCTACCGCCTGTACAGGGACATAAACTTTGAAACCGCCCAGAGGTTGCTGGACTACCTTCACGCGACGAGGGAGATTCTCATTTATGAGAATCCCATTGAATACCTTCCTGAGGGCGAGAAAGTTGCTCTTGAAAACGGCATACCCATCTACGACGCCCTCTACATCGCCCAAGCCCTCAAGTACGGAAAGCTTGCGACGCCCGATGAGAAACAGGGAAAAATAGCGGAAAAGCTCGGCGTTGAGGTGGTTTACCTTTAAAGCGCCGAGACGTGGAAGATTGCCTCCATGGCCCTTCCGAAGAGGTAGCTCAGGAACGCCGCGCCGAGGCCAGTAGTTACCATCTCCGCGACCTTCTTCTTGACCGATATTCCCGAGAGGAGCGAAATCAGCGTCGCCACTATCGCGAGAGCCGAACCCGCGAAGAGCACCGAGAAGGCGAGCGCCGTGAGTGAGTTCGAGGCCAGGAAGTAGGGAGTAACCGGGAAGACGACGCCGAGAAGGTACGATAAGCCCGTGTACAACGCGGCGCGAACCTCGTTCTCCTCGGCCTCGGGAAGGAGGAGCTTTTTAACGGCATCGGGGTTGTCCTTGAGCTTCTCCGCTATCTCCTTCGCCATGTCCTTGGGCATTCCACCCTCTACCAGCTTTTCCCTGAGTTCTTCGGCCGTTTTCTCGGGTGAGACCTCGAAGAGGACCTCGGTCCTCGAGCGGATTGATTCCTTGACCTGCCTCTGCGAGCGGACCGAGACGAAGGTGCCTATCGCCATCGAGAGCGCGCCGGCAACTCCGACGATGAGACCGCTTATCCCGACGAGCTGGGGGTTGTTCGGGTAAACCGCCGAGAGGCCCGTAACCGCTCCGAGTATCTCGACGAGGCCGTCGTTCATTCCGAGGACGAGGTCCCTGATGTTCTCCACGTGGAAGGCCTTCTCCTCCTCGCGGAAGAACTTCTCGTGCTCTATCTCGTCGAGGATTACCCTCCTCAGGGTTTCGCGCTCCTCATCGCTCATCTCGCGGGCGTATTCGTTGAGGAAGCGGAAGTACTTCTCTATCGCGCTGTTCTCGCCCATCTCAAGGAGAGACGCCACCGAACCCGGCCCAAGGAACTTCCGAAGGAGCTTAACGCTCCATACAGTCAGGCGGTTCACCCTCGGCCTCGGCGGTTTCTCGTTCCTCCTCTCGAGGAAGGACTTCCAGAACTCGGCGTGCCAGCGCTCAAGCTCGGCCAGACGCTTGAACTCCGCCATTATATTCTCGTCCTTTTCCCACTCGGCGAGCCTCTCGTACAGCTCCGCGTCTGCCCACTCGTCGAGGTAGAAGCGCCTTGCGAGCTTAATCGCCTCTGAGGACATCGAGCACCACCTCGAAGGGGGCATCGGTTTTTACCGCGGTTGGCGAGAAGTGCGTCCTGCTCGCCCTGTATCCGAGTTTCTCAAGCCTCTCGATTACCTCGCTCACCTTCCTCACTTCCAGGCCGTTCCTCCGCGCGAGGGCGTGGGTGTCGTAGTGGAACGGAACGTCGAGTTCGCTCGCGAGTAGCTCCACAAAGGACCTCGTTTTCTTATGAGCCGGTTTAAAGGTCTCAAGCTCTTTTGAAAGCCTTTCCATGAACTCCGAATCCTTCAGCGGGCCGAGCCACATCGGGCCGAAGGCCTTAGGCTTCTCCGGGAGGAAAGCTTTCTCGTAGGTGGACCTTCCGTCCTCATCTTGCCAGAGGTAGCCGAGCTGGGCGAGGCTCTTCTCGGCCTTCTTCGCCCCGCTCTTAAACCGGAGGAACGCCCTGAAGTAGTGGTCGCGGTAGTAAGCCAGGAGAACTTCAACTCCAAGGTCGTACTTTGCAGAGTATCTAACCACGGTTCCGATGAGGATTCTCAAACCGGCCTCGTGGCACAGCTCTCCCCGTATCGGCCTCGCGAGGTAGTTCTTCACGCAGGCCCTCGCGTAGGCCCCGCAGAGAACTCCGGTATCCGTTGCCGTAACGGCCAGAACGCCTTTCCTCTTCACGCTCCTTAGAGCGGTGTCGAGGAACTCCATCGGCGAGCCGAAGGGGTCCAAATCAACCAGGTCGAAGTAGCGGAAGTTCTCCGCCATCAGCCTGTTGGCGTCGCCCTTGTTTATGACTATTAGCTTCTCGCCCCAGAGGTAGGAGCGGTCGCCCTCTTCGTAGAGTTCCCCCTCGAAGTTGAGGGCGACGTTCCGCTTCATCAGGCTGTAGGCTTCGTCGCTTATGTCGTTGAGCCAGACCTCCTCCGCTGGACTTTCGAGGGCGTAGCGGATTCCCCTTATTCCAGTCGCCGAGAGCGCGTCAAGAACCCTCTTGGGTTCAAGAGCACGGGCGACGAGGACGCTTATATCCCTGTTGAGCGCCATCACGGGGTTGTAGAAGACCGGTGCGTCGTAAATTCGTTCGGCCTTCGGTACGAGGAACCTCGCGGAACCTTCACTGACCTCAATCAGCTCCATTTTCCCACCCGTAAAGAAAAGGGTTGAGGGGCTTTAAAGGTTTAGAGAATCTCGACGATGTCTCCAAGGGCCTGCCCCGGAAGACCGGGCTTGAAGACGGCCTTGACCTCACCGCGGTTGCCGTGGGTCTTGATGACCCTGCCGAACATCTTCCTACCGGTCGGGGTCCTCCAGACGACCTTCCTGCCGATGAGCTGGGCCGCGCTTCCCCTGTCGTCGATTCCGATGGGCTTGAGAATCATTCTGTGGTTGTCCTGGTGCTCGTGAGAACCCGCGTAGGAGAGGACGACAGCCTTCACCCTCGCCATCGCCCTCACCCGGCCTTGATTTAGGGGCTGGATTTTTAAGTTTTATCGCCCAGGAACTCGCTTAGGCCATCGTCTATCTCGAGAACCTCTCGGATGGATTTTATCTTCACGAAGTTCACCCGGTCAAAGAGGAGCGGAACGTCGCTCTTGTAAGGTGAGGCCTTCTGAACGAGGAGCGTGTTCTCGTCGAGGACGTAGGTGAAGCGCGACGGGCTGTCGTCAACCCACACGAAGGGCTCATCCGGGTAGAGCTCCCTCAGCGTCTGGAACTTCTTGAGCATGTCCTTCGTCCCCTTGAAAGTTATGACCTCGTCGAACTCGTCGTACCAGTTGGTCTTCTTCATGAAGATGACCTTTCCGCCCGGATAAGTGTGCTCGCCCGAGAAGCTTATTACCTTCCGTCCCCGCTTTCTGAGCTCCCTCACAACCTCACGGGCGAAGGGGAAGTCCTTGATGTACTTGGGCATGAGCTTGTAGTACTCGTGGATTGTCCCCTGAGCCACGAGCTCGTGTATGACGCCGAGGTGGCCGTAGGTGAGCTTGCCCTTGATAAAGAGGAACAGCGCCTTGTAATACTCGTCGTAGAGGTCGCTCTCAATCACCGCAGGAATCGTCTTCTCGATGGCTATCCTCAACGCCTTCTCCACCGCGCCGGTGCTGTCAACGAGCGTTCCGTCGAAGTCGAAGAGGTAAACCGTCACGCTTAACACCTGTTCGGGGTTTCGCCCCGGAGTTTATATTCCTTCCGAAACCGTTTTATCCTGCCCGGCCAACTTCACCCGGTGGTGGTCATGAGAATCGAAAGGCTCAGGGAATACATAGCCGAAAAGGAACTGGACGGCGTAATAATAACCCATAAGCCGAACCTCTACTACTTCACGGGCTCTGCCCCCGTTCTCGGCGGCTACCTGCTCGTAACGGCTGACGAGGCGCTCTTCCTCGTTCCCCAGCTTGAGTATGAGGAAGCCAAAGAAACCTCGCGCGTTCCCGTTGAGGCCTTCAAGCGCGGGCCAGAGCTCTTCGAGAGGCTCAAGTCCTTCAAGCTGAGGAAGCTCGGAATCGAGGGAAGAACTGCCTACTCAACCGTCCAGAGCTACCGCGAGAAGCTCGGAGCTGAAGAGTTCGTGACCGTTGATGACGTCATAAAGGAGCTGAGAATGGTTAAAACGAAGGAAGAACTTGAGGTCATCCAGGCTGCGTGCGAGATAGCGGACCAGGCGATGCTCGTTGCCATAGAGGAGATAAGCGAGGGCAAGCGCGAGAGGGAAATAGCCGCCAAGATGGAGTACGTCATGAAGATGAACGGCGCTGAGAAGCCGGCCTTTGATACGATAATCGCGAGTGGCTGGCGCTCGGCCCTTCCCCACGGTGTCGCGAGCGACAAGAGAATCGAGCGGGGTGAGTTCGTCGTTATAGACGAGGGCGCCCTCTACAGGCACTACAACTCCGACACGACGAGGACCATCGTGGTCGGCAGTCCCAACGAGAAGCAGAAGGACATCTATCAGGCGGTTCTCGAGGCCCAGATGAAGGGCGTTGAGATGGCGAGGCCGGGAATAACCGCGAAGGAGCTCGACACAATCGTTAGGGACGTCATCAGGGAGTACGGCTACGGCGACTACTTCATCCACTCCACCGGCCACGGCGTCGGCCTTGAGATACACGAGTGGCCCGGCGTGAACCAGAGCGACGAGACCGTCCTCAAGCCCGGTATGGTCGTCACCGTCGAGCCGGGCATCTACATTCCCAAGTTCGGTGGGGTAAGGATAGAGGACACGATAGTCATAACCGAAAACGGGGCCAAGAGGCTGACGAGGACGGAGAGGGAGCTAATCTAAGCCTCCCCTATCATCGCCATTATCTTTCTGTGCAGGGCCTTAATCAGCTCTCTTCTATCTTCCATCAGAACCACGTCGCTCGAGCCAATAGCTTCCAGATTGAAGGCGAAGGGACTCGGAACGGCGTTCCTCTGGAAGACCACCCTTATCTTCCCCTCGCGAACCCAGCTCAGGAACAGTTCCGCGTTTTCCACGTCCATCTTGTCCTCCATAATCTCGCGGTAGACCTCCTTCAGGAGCGGGAAGTCGGGATAGTTCTCCTTGAGCACCTTGAGTAGCGAGACCGCCATGACCTGCTGCCTGCCGAGCCTCTTGCTCCTCCCGACGTAGCGCCTCAAAATAAGAAGCCCGCGGTTGGCGACGTGCCTGAAGCGCCTCTTCAAAAGCTCTGTGTTGTCCAGGGCCCGCTTTAACGTTTCCCTCAGGTCATCAACCTCGAAAAGCTCCATCACTTCCTCCTCGCTCAGCTCGACCTCCGGCGGAAGGAGCAAAGCGAAGCCGTTGTCGTTTATCGCTATCCCGACGTTGCAGTTCTTTTTCTTGCTCACGAGGTAGGCGAAGGCCCTGCTTAAAGCGTCGTTGGCGCGCCTTCCTATGAGTGTGTGGAAGAAGTAGCGGTTCCTCCGGTTTCCCGGAACGAATTCCACCAGAAGGGTCTCGTCGTCGGGAACCACCGAATACCTAGCCTGCTCGCGGAAGTAAGCGATTATGGCGCGCGAGGCCTTCTCGTCTATCCCGTACTTCCTCATGAGCCTTTTAACGGCGTCCTTCCTGCTGAGGAGGCCCTTAACTTCCCTCCTAAACCGCTGAATATCCACCGCCAAATCGAAGCTTAAAGGCAACATCTCTGAGAACCAAGCGGGAATGGTCGGCTTGGCGCCCTCGCGCGGGACGACGTAGAGCTTGTTTCCTCTGCTCTTGACGAACTCGTAGGTCCTTCCCGCCAGAACGAAGATGTCGCCGGGCATCAGCCTCTCGGCGAACTCCTCCTCAACGGTTCCGATTAGCTTTTTGTCCATTGTGTAAACCCTGATTTTGGCCTCATCGGGAATCGTGCCGACGTTCATGTAGTAAATCGCCCTCGTCATCTTTCCGCGCTTTCCGAACTTCCCGTCCTCCAGCCATATCTTGGCGTAGACCTTCCGCTCCTCCAGTCCGGCGTATTCTCCGGCCAAATACTTCAAAACGCTCATGAAGTCCTCGAAGGGCAAATCCCTGAATGGATAAGCTCTTTTGACAACGCGGTAAGCTTCGTCAACCTCCCATACTCTGTTCAGGGCCATTCCGAGGAGGTGCTGGACGAGGACGTCGAGCGGGTTCCTTGGAATTCTGACGCGGTCGAGTCGTCTGTTCCTCGCGTTGTGCGCCAAAACGGTAACCTCGACCAGGTCATCTCTATCGAGGGCTAAGATGACGCCTTTGCTGACCTCGTGTAGCCTGTGGCCCGCTCGCCCAATTCTCTGCAGGGCCCTGTTCACGCTCTTCGGCGAGCCGATTAGGACAACTAAATCAATCGTTCCAATGTCTATCCCGAGCTCCAAGGATGTACTCGACACAACACAGCGAAGTTCGCCCCTCTTCAGCTTCTCCTCAACGTCCAGCCTAACCTCACGCGACAGGCTTGAGTGGTGCGCCTCTATGAGCCCCTCGAACTCGGGATAGCGCTTCTTGAGGTTGAAGGCGACCCTCTCGGCACCGCTCCTCGTATTGGTGAAAATTAGCGTCGTCCTGTGCTCCCTGATAAGCTCGGCCAGTCTTCTGTAGAGCGCCTCGCTCAGCGCTCCCGCCGGGGTGTAGATTAGGTCCTCGACGACGCTCTCGACCTTTATTTCGGTCTGCTTGGCGAAGCTTACGTCAACGATAAGGCCCGGCCTCGGCTCCCCGTCGTCATCGAAGCCGAAGACGAACTTCGCTATCTCTTCGAGCGGGTGTATCGTCGCGCTGAGACCGATTCTCACGAACCTCTCCTCGGCCATCTCCTGGAGTCTCTCAACGCTCAAAGCCAAGTGGGAACCGCGTTTGTTTTCAGCCAAGGCGTGAACCTCGTCTATGATGAGGTATTTAACCGTCTTCAGCCTCTCGCGGAACTTGGGGGCGTTTAGAGCTATCGCAAGGCTTTCCGGGGTGGTTATTAGAATGTGGGGCGGTTTCTTCACCATCTTGCTTTTCTCGTAGCTCGACGTGTCGCTCGTCCTTATGCCGACGCGGATTTCGGGTAAATCGTAGCCGAGCTCCTTAGCCACTTCCTTGATTTCGGCCAAGGGCCCCTCCAGGTTGCGCTTTATATCGTTGTTCAAAGCCCTCAGCGGTGAGACGTAGAGGACGTAGATTTTATCCTCAAGCTTTCCCTCCTTTCCGAGGAGAATCAACTCGTTTATGGCCGAGAGGAAAGCGGAGAGCGTTTTTCCAGAGCCAGTCGGCGAGGAGATGAGCACGTTCTCGCCTTTGTGAATCTCAATGACCGCGTAGCGCTGTGGGGGCGTGAAACTCCCGAACTTTCGCCTGAACCACTCCCTAACCGGCTCGCTGAGGATTGAGAATATCTCCTCGTCAGAGTATTCCTTTCTCGCCCACCTTATACGCCTCGCCATCGGCCACCCGTTGGACTTTCGGTTTTTAAACTATTCGGTTGGTTAAGCAAACTTTTTAAGTGGGCTTAGCGAACTAAACCCGGTGGGAGAATGGAGGTCGAGGAGAAGCTCAGGAAGGTTCTCGACGAGTTCAACCGCCTCCACGGTAGTGAGGCCAGCGCGAGGATTCTAAAGCTCGAGGGAGACGAGGTAATCATAGAGTTTGAGGGTTCCTTCTGCGCCACCTGCGGGCTGTACGACTACTTCGACGACATCAAGTGGGAGGCGATGGATTTTGGCCTTGAGCTTGAGCCGGTCGAGGTCCTCGAGGCCGAGGAAGACTATTTCGAGCACGGTCGCTACGTAGTGAGGTACCGGCTCCCACCCAAAAGGCTTAAGTAGTTTGACCGCCCAGAGTCCGGCTTCATTCTCGACCGGGAAAAGCTTTATAACCGGGCCTTTTAAGTTAAGCCGACAAGCTCATCCAAAGGTGGTGCGTTATGGGAAGAAGGGAAGAGATGATTGCGAAGATTAAGGAACTCATGACCCAGCCTGAGAGAATCAGGAACATGGGTATCGCCGCTCACATTGACCACGGTAAGACCACGCTGAGCGATAACCTGCTCGCCGGTGCCGGAATGATAAGCGAGGAGCTCGCCGGAAAGCAGCTCGTCCTCGATTTCGACGAGCAGGAGCAGGCGAGAGGTATTACAATCAACGCGGCCAACGTTTCGATGGTCCACAACTACGAGGGCCAGGACTACCTCATCAACCTCATCGACACCCCGGGTCACGTTGACTTCGGTGGTGACGTTACCAGGGCCATGCGTGCCATAGACGGTGCCATCATCGTCGTTGACGCCGTTGAGGGTGTCATGCCCCAGACCGAGACCGTTCTCAGGCAGGCCCTTCGCGAGTACGTCAAGCCGGTTCTCTTCATCAACAAGGTTGACCGTCTCATCAAGGAGCTCAAGCTCGGCCCGAATGAGATACTCAACCGCTTCGCCAAGATAATCACCGACGTTAACAGGCTCATCAAGCGCTACGCCCCCGAGGAGTTCAAGAGCGAGTGGATGGTCAAGGTTGAAGATGGAAGCGTCGCCTTCGGAAGCGCTTACTACAACTGGGCCCTCAGCGTTCCGTACATGAAGAAGACCGGCGTTTCCTTCAAGGACATCGTCGAGCTCACCAACGCCGGTGACCTCAAGACCCTCAGGCAGAAGGCCCCGCTCCACGTCGTCGTCCTCGATATGGTCGTCAGGCACCTTCCGAACCCGCTCGAGGCCCAGAAGTACAGGATTCCGCACCTCTGGCAGGGCGACATAAACAGTGAGGTCGGCCAGGCCATGCTCAAGTGTGACCCGAAGGGCAAGATGGTCATGGTCGTCACCAAGATAATCATCGACAAGCACGCCGGTGAGGTTGCTACCGGCCGTGTCTGGAGCGGTACCGTCAAGAGCGGTAAGGAAGTTTACCTCATCAACAGCAAGAGGAAGGCCAGAATTCAGCAGGTTGGTATCTACATGGGTCCCGAGAGGATTAACATGGAGGCCGTTCCGGCTGGAAACATCGTCGCCGTTACCGGTCTGAGGGACGCCATGGCCGGTGAGACCGTCGCCGAGGAGCCGATTGAGCCGTTCGAGGCCCTCCACTACGTCAGCGAGCCGGTCGTTACCGTTGCCATCGAGGCTAAGAACGTCAAGGACCTCCCGAGGCTCATCGAGGCCCTCCGCCAGCTCGCCAAGGAGGACCCGACCCTTCACGTCAAGATTGACGAGGAGACCGGCCAGCACCTCCTCAGTGGTATGGGTGAGCTCCACCTCGAGGTCAAGCTCGTCAAGCTCAAGGAAGACTGGAAGATTGACGTCGACGTTTCCCCGCCGATAGTCGTCTACCGCGAGAGCGTCACCAAGCAGAGCCCAATCGTCGAAGGAAAGTCCCCGAACAAGCACAACAGGTTCTACATCACCGTCGAGCCGATGCCCGACGAGATTTACGAGGCAATAAGGGAGGGCATAATCCCCGAGGGCAGGCCCAAGAACCCGAAGGAGGTCGCCAAGAAGTTGGCGGAGCTCGGCATGGACTACGAGATGGCCAAGGGCATCGTCGACGTCTACAACGGCAACATGTTCTTCGACAACACCAAGGGTATCCAGTACCTCAACGAGGTCATGGACCTCCTGGTTGACGGATTCCACATGGCGATGGACGAGGGACCGCTCGCCAAGGAGCCGGTCATGAAGGTCATCGTCAGGCTCCACGATGCCAAGATACACGAGGACAACGTCCACCGCGGTCCGGCCCAGATTTACCCGGCCATCAGGACTGCCATCCACTGCGCCATGATGAAAGCCAACCCCGTCCTCTACGAGCCGTACCAGAAGGTCATCATCAACGTTCCCTACGAGTACATGGGTGCCGTCAGCAGGGAAATCAACCAGAGGCGCGGCCAGCTCATTGACATGCGCCAGGAGGGCGAGGTCATGATTATCATCGCCGAGGCCCCAGTCGCCGAGATGTTCGGATTCGCCGGCGCGATTCGTGGAGCGACCAGCGGAAGGGCCCTCTGGAGCACCGAGCACGCGGGCTTCAAGCGCGTCCCGAGCGAACTTGCAGTCAACATCATCAGGCAGATACGCCAGAGGAAGGGCCTCGACCCGAACCCGCCAACCGAGAAGGACGTCTGCCCGCAGCAGTAAAGCCGTCCCGCTTCCCATTTCTTCACCTTTCTTGAATTTTGATGTTGGTTCGCATTTCGGTCCGTTCTCCAGCCCAATCCCTTCGCTCCGAGAATAGAAGGCCCAATTTTGACAGATACGCGTTCAAGGGCGATTAGTTAACTTTTTAAACTCGCCCCTCAAGTTAGGGTCAGAACTCATGAGGTCCCCCCGTAAACGGCGGGTTCCCCGCCCGAGGGGACCGAGGTTCGAAAGATTTAAAAAGCCATCCTACTCAGCCCGAGTAGACCAAAAACTGGAGGTGTTTGAAAATGGCTAAGGAGAAGCCGCACGTTAACATCGTCTTTATAGGCCACGTCGACCACGGAAAGAGCACCACCATCGGTAGGCTGCTCTTTGACACCGCCAACATACCGGAGAACATCATCAAGAAGTTCGAGGAGATGGGTGAGAAGGGTAAGTCCTTCAAGTTCGCTTGGGTCATGGACAGGCTCAAGGAGGAGCGCGAGAGGGGTATCACCATCGACGTCGCCCACACCAAGTTCGAGACCCCGCACAGGTACATCACCATCATCGACGCTCCGGGCCACAGGGACTTCGTTAAGAACATGATTACCGGTGCCAGCCAGGCTGACGCCGCCGTTCTCATCGTCGCCGCCACCGACGGTGTCATGCCCCAGACCAAGGAGCACGCCTTCCTTGCCAGGACCCTCGGTATCGGCCACATCATAGTCGCCATCAACAAGATGGACATGGTCAACTACGACCAGAAGGCCTTCGAGAAGGTCAAGGCCCAGGTCGAGAAGCTCCTCAAGATGCTCGGCTACAAGGACTTCCCGGTCATCCCGATTAGCGCCTGGGAGGGCGACAACGTCGTCAAGAAGAGCGACAAGATGCCCTGGTACAACGGCCCGACCCTCATCGAGGCCCTCGACCAGATACCCGAGCCGCCGAAGCCGACCGACAAGCCGCTCCGCATTCCGATTCAGGACGTCTACTCCATCAAGGGTGTCGGTACCGTCCCGGTCGGCCGTGTCGAGACCGGTATCCTCCGCGTTGGCGACGTCGTCATCTTCGAGCCGGCCAGCACCATCTTCCACAAGCCCATCCAGGGTGAGGTTAAGTCCATTGAGATGCACCACGAGCCCATGCAGGAAGCTTACCCGGGTGACAACATCGGATTCAACGTCCGTGGCGTTGGTAAGAACGACATAAAGCGCGGTGACGTTGCCGGACACACCAACAACCCGCCGACCGTCGTCAGGCCGAAGGACACCTTCAAGGCCCAGATAATCGTCCTCAACCACCCGACCGCCAT
The DNA here is from genome assembly GCF_900198835.1 of Thermococcus henrietii. NCBI lineage: Archaea > Methanobacteriati > Methanobacteriota > Thermococci > Thermococcales > Thermococcaceae > Thermococcus > Thermococcus henrietii. The sequence continues at coordinate 1,770,187 of NZ_LT900021.1, forward strand.
CACCGTCGGATACACTCCGGTCCTCCACGCCCACACCACCCAGGTCGCCGTCAGGTTCGAGCAGCTCCTCGCCAAGCTCGACCCGAGGACCGGTAACGTCCTCGAGGAGAACCCGCAGTTCATCAAGACCGGTGACTCCGCCATCGTCATCCTCAGGCCGACCAAGGCCATGGTCATCGAACCGGTCAAGGAGATACCGCAGCTCGGCAGGTTCGCCATCCGTGACATGGGCCAGACCGTCGCTGCTGGTATGGTTATCTCCATCCAGAAGGCCGAGTGATTTCTTCGGCCTTTCCTTTACTTCCTAAACTTTAGGAGGGACGGAAATGCAGAAGGCGAGGATTAAGCTTGCGAGCACCAACATTAAGGCCCTCAACGAAGTCACCGACCAGATTAGACAGATTGCCGAGAGGACCGGCGTTAGGATGAGCGGCCCAATCCCGCTCCCGACCAAGAGGATAAGGATTACCACCAGGAAGAGCCCGGACGGAGAGGGCTCGGCAACCTTCGACCGCTGGGAGCTTCGCGTTCACAAGAGGCTCGTTGACATTGAGGCCGACGAGAGGGCCATGCGCCAGATTATGCGCATCCGCGTTCCCGAGGATGTCACCATCGAGATTGAGCTCATCTCCTGATTTCCTTTATGCGCCGGGGTAGCCTAGCCTGGGAAGGCGCGGGCCTGGAGAGTCCGTGGGCGCATGCCCGCCAGGGTTCAAATCCCTGCCCCGGCGCCAAACTCCTTCTATCGAATGTGAATGGCGCCGAAATGTTATTTGCGATTCTATGGGGCCCACATTTCCCACGTCCTCTCCAGCCCCGCCCCTTCCCAGGCTAAGGCTCCTCCTGCTCTGTACAGAACTCTGTACAGATTGAGCGGATGGTTCGGCAACGTAGAGGATGATGGCCTCTTTTCCTCCAAGAACCGTCCGTTCCATGCTTACCTCTTTCCCTATCAAATCGGCCCACTCTTTAGGCATCCTCAAAATAGGATACACATTCCCCTTCCCATCCTTCAACTTCCCGATTCTCCGTCCCTTCATAACATCACCTTTCATACTCTGAACTTCAACATCCTTAACATTTTCTGGGAAGGGTTTATTTCTTTAGTTAGACAACATAGGAGACAGGAACTTTTGTCATACCTGATTTTTGATTGGAGAATTTGGCTGAAAATTCTTAAAATCCCGAAATTAGAATTGTCCCAATTTCCTATTAAGCCTTAGACAATCTTTATTTTGTTTTTATCTCTTCTTAGAATCCATAAAATCAAGAATGGGGCCCTATACTGCATTTTCGTTCATATCTGTTAGACAAAGGTTCCCACGGATGTTGGCATTTTGGTTACCCAATAGTGCACTATCACCATATCAGGTTCAACTTTAAAATCACACATTTTTATTATCCCATCACTCTTGGCTTTATTTTCCTTTTCGTCTGTGATTCCTTTGGTTTTAGCATTCCATACTCACAGTTTAATTTAAAAAGAAAAAATACTAGTTTATTTCACCTTAAGGGTAGATTGTATGTTTGCTATGTCGTTTTCCTTTTCTTTAATTAGTTTTTGTATCGTGTAATCTTTTATAATAACCCCACATACCTCTTTCGCAATTTCTTGTCTCAAACTGGCACTCTCGGGAACTGGCACAGGTAAATGTTTAAGTTGCTCCCATTTTACTCTGTGCCTACCTGTTACTCCCTTCATTAGCCCTTTTACGTATGATCTGACAAAGTTACTCCGTAGATATATCCATAGATACCATGAGGTAACCATCTTAGAATCAATTTGTAAATTAACATCGGGATACTCATTCTCAATAAGTTCAATTAATTGTTTGTCTTCTATTATTTTCTTTTTTGGCCTTAGCACCATGAACTCTTTGGTCACATAATGATCATTGAGATCTTCGGGTATAATAGCTACTGCACCGTTAACGATGTCTATTCTGGATAACACAACATCCCATGCTGAAACTTTGAGCAGAGTTGGATATTTTGTTGTTATTGGACTCATCCGTGATTTTTTGTGGAGCTTTTCACTTCTCCTAATAGCTTTTCCTTCAAATGTTATTGAGAGTAAAGGTATCCCCTCTTTCCCCTGAATCGTGCTAGTCTTAACGACATTATTCACATTCCTAATGACATGTCCTAGAGGTAGTATTTCAAAGCCTAATTCTTCCCAATCCTTTTTGAGGTCATCTAATTGTTTTTTTCTGATAACTAACTCCGCATGTTTTACATCAATCCTACCCAATTCACGTAGCGTATCCCACTCAATCAAAAAAATTAATGGGGAATCAGAGAGCAATTGGAATTCTAGAGCATCCTCTTTCATTTTGAATCCCCCCAAAATCCAATGTCTTTCACGAATTTTCTCCACTCTTGGACAATTATAGGAAGGTCGTTCTTTGAGATTCTTTTTCCAGATGTGTCAAATCCAACAAATTCAGCCTCAGCCATGAATACCTTTTTCGTTTCTGGTATCTCTGGACTAGGTTTCTGTATTATCAAAATATTAGTTTTTGAATTGGCTCCATAAGGCTTGAAGGCGTCCCTAGGTAGGCTTATAATTCCTCTAACGTAGGCATTATTGTTTAGGAATTCAATGAATCTCTCATTGTTTTCTAATGCATCCTCTGACATTATTGTTACCATTAATCCTCCCGGCTTAAGAAACTCTAGCCCTCTCTCAACAAACAAGACTTGGGATAATTGTCTAGGTAGTCCCTTTCCTGTTTCGAATTGGTCCAAGATTTTCCTGTCCTCTTCATACAGACCCAGTGGGGGATTTGTTAGTATAATATCAAACATTTCCTTCTCTAATCCATAAGACTTTAGTTCCTTCCAGGGGGCTAAAGCATTTGCTATTTTTATATTACTATGTGAATCATCACTGAGAATCATTGAAGAAATAGCAGCTTGGGCTACTTCTGGTGAAACTTCAATTCCGTAAATTTGATAATGGGCGACTTCAAATAGCCTCTCTCTAAGTGCTATTGAATTTAGGCCATACTTCTTGATCATCTTTTCCCTCACATAAAATAACGAGTACAATAAGAAACCTCCAGTACCACAAGCGGGATCTAGTATTTTATGGTCCTCTCCAGGATCCGCAATCTCTACCATGGCCTTAGTAATTTCTCTAGGCGTAAAATACTGACCGAGATCTCCACGCATATTAGAATCCAGAAAATGCTGGTATGCTTCTCCTTTTATGTCTAGATCAGTATCCCTAAGGGAATATTTGCCAAGTAGTTTTGCTATTTTGAAAAGGGTCAGATCATTTGATACTTCCAAATCTTCCGGGAAAATACTTGGTTCCCGTTTTCTAGCACGTGAGTATAACTTTCTTATTCTGTCCGCAACATCCGTTATGCTCTCTGCATACCCAGCTTGGAATGAATAATACTCTTCTCTTCCAGTAGTTTTCTCATCATAAACTTTTGCATATATTAACCGTGAAGCTACCTTAAAAGCTTCATGTAGTGCTTTCTTTTCGACATTTCTAATTATATCATGGACATGCTTCATTAACTTCTTAAATTCATCTGAATCTCTGATTGGAACTAGAGGCATTCCAATACCATTCCCATATTTCAGTTTTTTCCCGTACTTGTGGGCCAATGGGATATCAGATATTGGTTCTTCAACATGAGTGTCTTTGGTGTATTGGATGTACACAACTTCAAAGTCATCCCCATTAGTCCATTTTGCATATTTTGCGCCTAAAGATACCGCATATGAAATAGCTTGCTTTAGTCCCTTTTTCTTATCAGGTGATTTAGTCTCTATCACTATTAGGGGAACCTTCTTAGAGGTGGACTTGTAAACCACTATATCAGCCTCTTTAATCGAAGAGCCCATTTGAACTGGAACAAAAGCTTCTATCTGGGTAGGATCATATCCGTACTCATTTACCAACGTTTTTATTTCCTTTATCATTACGGTTTTTTCTTTTTTTATTCCTTTCTTTGATGCTAGAGAATCAACTTTTTTAATCAGCTTGTCTAATGTACTCCCCCTAACAACCATGAGTTCCCACCTTAATTAACATCCAGCTTCACATTTTAATGCTTTTCTCTCGGATTATATGGTTAGTGACTTCTTAATACCCTCTTCTCTATATTCTGCTAGTTATCGCTAACTAAGAACATTTTATCTTAGTAGTCGTCTAATTTACACCGTGTTTTTGAACACCACATCCTTCTTTTCCCCCTTTTATACTTTTATACTATCCTTTACTTATACCCTCGTCCCTCCTTAAGAAGGGATTAACCCATGCTGACTTTGTTACTGTCATCACCGTCAAAAAATTGGGAAAAACTGGAGGGCCTGATGACAACCCTCACATTGCACTTTCCACTTCGGGTTCTGTTGTCTCGATGCCGTCCCACATTTCAAAGGGCTGAAATCCAAGTACGTTCTGGTCTCTGTCCACCACCAATACTCCTTTGCTATCAATTTCGAGTGTTTTAATTCTCCTTCCTTCGTCGCTATACACAACATACAAAATCTCCTGGATGATTTGTTTCATGAATCGTTTGTTTTCTGGCGTGTAATAAAGTGGCTTGTTCACAAAGACTCTCAATATTTCGATACCATATTTCTTTTCAAATTCATCTAACTTTACTTCCAGCATGTCCACCTGCTCTCCCGCATGAAGCCATACGTAAACTTTTCTGAATCCGGATAAATGTTTCAAGGCCTCAACATGCATCTGATATTGTATTTCCGCCTCTCTCTTTCCACATAGGATTTCCCATCCTGTTTTTATCAAATTTCTACTAAGCTTTCTTCTCTTTCTGCCTGGTATTCTTCCACTCTTTACTCGGGAAAGGATTATATCGAGCCCCTCATCGCTAACAGTTGCTGGTAATTTTCTTGCTTGCTCCTCCACGTCGTATTGGCCAGAATAGTGTTCCCAGAAATTTTTGAGTTCAATTACAATTAGTGTTCTACTGCTCCAATCTATTACAAGAACATCTGCTATTTTATCGGCATCTGATTTTCTGCCCCTCCTCTCTTTCTCATCTGTTCCTGGCCTCGTTCGTATTTTGTAAATAGGAAGTACAATGATGTCTTTGCCTCTCTCTATATGTTCCTCTAACATTTCTTCCAGACTCTCATATACCAAGTCTTCTAAGAACCGTCCTTTCCAAAACGCGGTTTTGTTCTTGGGAAGCTCTCGATTTTCAATACGTTTTCTTAAGGCTTCATAGAACTCTTCCTTTATCTCAGAATACATGTCTAAAATATCGCTTATGTAATGGTACATAGTTTTCGTGTCTTTTATCTCCACTTCCATTTCTTTATCTCTCTGGAACTCTTCAATCATTTCCTCGGGTAACATTCCCTCTCTTAACATCTCCAGCATTGCATGAACTAACACTTCCCAATGTTTGAACATCTTGTGTCTATATCTTTTCTTAACACATTCTTCAAGTTCTTCTCTACTCCCTTCTCTAATCCTACTCTCCACTAACCCTCCACTTCTAACCATACTACCACCTCAGGAAGGAGTTTTCAAGAAAAGGGGCCGCTGTATCCAGACTTCACTACCACAGTATTTTGAATCTTCTTGAATCTTATTTAATTAATAAGTTCCATTAATATCATCCCTGTCCGCTGGGCTTCATCCTTCTCATAAGGGAAAAGTGAAAGTGAGTGTGTATAGAGATGGTAGTGTAAGTAGAGTGTAGTATGTGTGAGTGTATGAGTCATAAGAAAGTTAAAGATTCATAGTGCCCCATATATAATAGGGAAGAAATAAAGCAAATTAGTTAATTTTCGTTTTTTGTTACCTTTAAATGCTTTATGGTTCTAATCACCCTATTCGTTACTTATATCCTCCTTTCTATACCTTACCGTCTTATTTAGTTCTTATACTCGTACTCACTCTCATTCCATCAATCCTTCTTACCTTGTTACTTATACTCCCTTTAACCCCTACTTCACCTTACTTACTATCCTCTCATTCTATCTCTTTCTACTTACTCTCTTCCTCTCTTATCTACCATTCATTAAACACCTACATGGATATACGTTCCAAAATTTCAAATATAGGAAGGGGACAGTGAAACCATTCGAGAAATGGTCGAATGAAAACTTGAAAGAAAGTGAGAATTTGGAATTCAAAAAACAACCTTCTTCCCCATGATTTCTGGGAGGGTGGGATTCAAAGATTGTTCAAGGTACTTGTATGAACGAGCGTATTCCCTTTTGGCCTGGTTGAATAAGTCGAGATAGTGAAGACTCATTATCGAACCCGTCGAATGGCCGACCATGTACTTAACCACACTCTCCGGAACTCGGGCCTCGAACATCTTGTTGATGAACCATTTTCTGGCGTACTTGAGACGAACGCCCTTCCTTTTGGATAGGTAGGAGCGTAGAGTTACGTAGGTAGTGTTGGGAAATGGTTTGAGGAGTGAGGCAACGTAGGGAGGCATGAAGGCAACGAAGGAGTTTTTAGTTCTGCGAGTCCATGATAGTTGGTAGTATGAGATGGTGGTTCTGTTTACCTTTTCCGTCTTTAGACGGTTCTCATCGAATTCCGTTACTATCTTCAATGCTTCCTTTATCCTTATCCCTCCAAAAACCACCAACAACGCAACCAATAACGCATCTTCCCTCTTGCTTACCGCTCTAAGCCAGCTCTGAATCTCATCGTCCGTCGGGAAGTACAAATCCGGCTTTGCATCGTGAGTCTTAAGGAGTCTCTTCAACTTTATGGCCGTCTCCTCCGACATCCAGTCGTTTTCAAGGTAGAAGTTTATCAGGTTCCTTATCGCCAAACTCAAATGATGCTTTCCGACCTTCGTGTTGTCCATCAACCTTCTCAAATCCTCGATTCCCCAAATCTCGGTGTCTCCAAAATATCTATCAAGGGAAGAGATATACTTCCTTCTTGTCTCCTCTGTTACTCTATTCTCAAGCCATTTTGCGAATTCTCTTCTGATAGGGCTGTATATCAAAATTGGAGCCCCTGGAGAGTCCGTGGGCGTTAGCCCGCCAGGGTTCAAATCCCTGCCCCGGCGCCAAACTCCTTTTGTCATCTCCCCTCATTGGGGCTGTTCTCGTGTGGTGATTTACTGAGCAAATACCAAACACAGAAAAGTACGTTTTCGGATTCAACATTCTCAATGGAGTGGAGTTAATAAGTGTGAAGATAAAAGAACAGAGACCAAGTGGACTCAGTAGCGCCTTCTCCTCTGTCTCGGCCTCTTCTTGCCCCACCTGTGCCTATACTCGTTCTCAAGCTCGTCGCGCCGAACCATTTCCCTGTACTCCTTCGGAAGTTCTTCGCTCAGCTCCGACTTCCTGACGTCAACTCCGGCCTGCCTCGCTATGTACCTGAGTCTCCTGAGCTCACCGGGCGCGATGAAGGTTATGGCCTTCCCCTTCTTCCCCATTCTACCTGTTCTTCCAATCCTGTGAATGTACTGCTCTGCGTTCATGGGGATTGAGTAGTTGACAACGTGGCTTATCTCAGGGACATCAATTCCCCTCGCGGCAACGTCCGTCGCCACGAGAATCTCGGTCTTCCCGCGCTTGAACCTTCCGAAGGTCCTCTCTCTTGAGGGCTGGCTCATGTCCCCGTTGAGGGCCTCGGCCTTAAAACCGTCCCTCCTGAGCCTCTCCGCGAGCTCCCGCGTCTCGACCTTTGTCTGGCAGAAGATTATGCCGTAGAAGTCCTCGCTCAGGATTTTCTTGAGGATTCCGTAGCGCCTCGCCGGGACGGCCTCTATGAACTCCTGCTCAACCTCTCCTGGAACCAGCTCGTCCCTGCTCACGATGACAACTTCGGGGTTCTTCATGTACTTCTTGGCGAGCAACAGAACGTCCATCGGCATCGTCGCCGAGAACATCATCACGCGCTTTTCCCTGGGAGTGGCCCGGAAGATTGCTTCAATGTCCTCCTGAAATCCCATGTCAAGCATTCTGTCGGCCTCGTCGAGGACGAAGAAGCGGAGCGAGTCGAGCCTGAGCGTCCCGCGCCTTATGTGATCGAGCACCCTGCCGGGCGTTCCGACGACGATTTGAGCCCTCTCAAGGGCCCTTATCTGGGGTCCTATTGGCTGGCCTCCGTAGATGGCGTAAATGTCTATCTTCCGCTTCCCGCGTAGCGAGCGGAGTTCCTCGCTTACCTGTATTGCCAGCTCTCTCGTCGGCGTTAGAATGAGTGCCTGAACTTCCTTTCTGCTCTCATCAACAAGGTCGAGGATTGGGAGGCCAAAGGCCGCGGTTTTACCGCTTCCGGTCTTTGATTGACCAACGACGTCGCTCTTTCCGTCGAGAATGAGCGGTATAACTTCCCTCTGAACGTCTGTGGGTTCTGAGAAACCCTTTCTCTCAACGGCCTCAACGGAGGCCTTCGATAAGCCAAGCTCCTTAAAACTCATTTTTCAAGTCTCCTTAACGCTGAAGTCTCAAACGCGCTCCTTCTCAGAACGCGCCGAGGAGAAACGCGTTTTGGCGGGCCGGGGGGGATTCGAACCCCCGACCTGCGGATTAAGAGTCCGCCGCTCTAACCAGGCTAAGCTACCGGCCCACGACCCGAAACCATAGAGGGGAAGTGTATTTATAAATTTTTCGGTTCGCAACCGTTATTAGTCCCAAAAACAAAGAGAACATGGGGGCGGAGTGGTTGGCTGGGGAATTTCAAACGGTTAAGCTTCTTGCCGAGATTGTTGCCTTCGCCACCCTTACCTCCGCCGTTGTGGTAGCCTACTCGCTCCGCGACATTCTAGCAAGCTACGTGGATAGGAAAACTCTGAGGGGAGTTTTTCTAGGAATATTTATCTTCTGGCTCGGCTACCTTGAGAACGTTTTTAACGACCTGTACAAGACGGAGCTCACGAAGGTTCTTGACGACGTTCTCGTTGCCGTTGGTATGACAATCATCGTCGTGACGGCGTTTCAAATGAAGAAACAAATCAGAGCGGTAAGACCAAAAGTCGTGACCAAAGGACCGAGTTTTCTAAAACCTGGAGCGTACATAACAGGTCTTGTGGTGCCATCGAAGATACTACCTCTCCTCCAGGGAAAACAGCTTCTTGCAATCACGAGACACCCAAAACCGTACGAAGAGCATGGTATCCCTTATATCTGGATTAGCAACGTTCCCGCTGAAAACACCGTAAGGCCGACGGAACTTGCCCCCCTCCTTCACAGGGTGCTCTCAAACGCAGATGAGAACACGTTCATAATCGTGGACGGGCTTGAGTACTTAATCCTGAACAACGGCTTTGAGCCAGTTATGAAGTTCCTCATGAACCTGAAGGACAACCTTCTCACGAGGAATGCAGGAATGGTCGTGATAGTTGACCCGAAGACCCTCGATGACAGACAGATGAACATGCTGATGAGGGAGTTCGAGAGGTTGCCCCTCCAGAAACCGTAAAATTTATAAAGGCCCCAACGCCCTTATATCTGGCAACGCGGGGGTTGCCGAGCCTGGTCAAAGGCGCGGGATTGAGGGTCCCGTCCCGTAGGGGTTCCGGGGTTCAAATCCCCGCCCCCGCACCACAACAGCCCTTGCTTGCGCAAGCGCTGGCGGAAGGTTAAGTGCCTTTTTTAAGAGTGCAAGTTTTGAAGGGGTTTCTGTCAAATTTGCTTCATTTCCAAGAGTTTCACTCTGAGAAGGCGCCCGAAGGGCGCCGATGGTAAGTTGAAACTATCTCAAGGAGTTTTGGTGTAGTGTTAAACCCCCGCTGGTTGCTCTTTTGTTAGTGCACGACTGACCTCTTGCTCTTTGGTAAGAAGGGCGCTTATTTCGCCAGCCTTTCTTAAAGGCTGTGGGCAAAGTTTCATCAAAGTGAAGCATGCTTTTTTAAAGGGTTCATTTTCGGGTGGGTTTGCTCTTAAATTTGCCATTCTTGAACGTGTTTCCTTCATTAGCGCCCTTTGGGCGCGTTTCGAGTTTAAACACCTTTTCCAAGAGCCCTTGTTAAAGCAAACCCAAAAACCAATGAGTTACTTTAAGAGGCATGCACTCTATCTTTACCCCCTGTGAGGGTTTAACCATTTTGGTCAAGCTTTCCCAAAGCTTGCTCGTGAGTGTTTCGCTCTTTGAAGGCGCCCTCGGGCGTCGATGATAAGTTGAAACTGTTTGAAAAAGGTTTGTTTGGGGGATTAACCCCATTCCACATTTGCAGTAGTTAATTAGTGCATGACTGACTTTTTGCCCGTTGGTAAGAATGGCGTTCTTTTCGCCGGCCTTTTTCAAAGGCTGTGTAAAAGTTTCATCAAAGTTTGTGATTCTTTTTGTAGGGGCTCCGTTGGGAATGTTTGCGCTTTTAACGGCTTTTTGGAATGCGAATTCCTAAATTTTAGAAGCTTTCTCGCTTGGGTTTGCTTTTTTTCTCGCGCTCCGGAGGAGCGCTTCTCAGAGAAACCCCTTCCAGAGGGTTCCTTGAAGAGAATTCTTTGAGAGCACTGGCACTTGAGAGTGCAAACTTCTTAGAATTGCATTCTTAGAAGAGAATCACCGACCTTGGTCAAACTCTGCGGGACTTTCATCCCTCGCGTCGAGCAGAGCTCGACGTCGCACAGGCGAACAAGCTTTAAGAAAGCTTGACCAAAGAGTGTCCTCCTTACTCATAGGCAAAAAGTCAGTCGTGCACTGTTCGAATGCAAGTTTAGAAGGGGTTTAATATCAAACAGGGTTTTTCAAGCAGTTCCAACTTTGTTATTGGCGTCCGAGGGACGCCGTTTAAAGAATGGAACACTCACCAAAAAGCAAGTGAATGAGAAACCCACTTGGAAATGAATACTTCAAAAAAGGCACTTACTCTTCCGCCAGCGCTTGCGAAGGAAGCTTTTGGAAAAAGCTTCACCAAAAGCTCGTAGCTCTCGCTCAAAGGCTCAAATAGAGCGGATTTTACTGGAAAAATCGAGCTTTACAAGAGAGAACCAGCCAAAACAGCCCTTTCAAAGGGTTTATTTTCCTTTGACGCCCTTCGGGCGTCGATTTTAAATGTAAACCCATACAAAGGGAGTAATTTGAAAAGTTCTCACACTCAAAACAATCAATTAGAGGGGAAATCACTCGAAATATCGCTTTCCAAAAGGAGCTACGAACTTTGATGAAACTTTGCAACAGCCTTTGGAAAAGGCTGGCAAAAAGAGCGCCTTTCTCACCAACGAGCAAAAAGTCAGCAGTGCACTAACCAAACGGCAAATTCATAGGGGTTTAGCTTCAAGCCTCTCTCTCCAATAGTTTCAACTTCATATCGGCGCCCGAAGGGCGCCTTCAAAGAGAGAAACACTCACCAAAACATACAAGTGAACGGAAAACCTCTTCTAAAACCTACAATTTTTAGAGAAGCACCTAACCTTCCGCCAGCGCTTTCGTCAGAAAGGGCTGTTATGGTGCCGGGGCGGGGCTTTGAACCCCGGACCTCTCGGTTTCTCAGGCTCCCCCGAAGGGGGAGCGGCCCTATGAGCCGAGCGCTCTGACCAGGCTAAGCTACCCCGGCACTGCCCGAGCGCTCGACCTATACCTTCCGGCGGGCGTTTTTAAATCTTTCGCTAATAGTAGTCGTACGCGTAGGCCCACGTAAGCTTCCTCTTTATGACCTTGCCGTAGTAGTAGCCTATGAGGATTCCGGCGAGAAGTCCGCCGAGGTGGGCGTAGGCGTTAACCCCAGGCAGAAAGCTGTTGATTAGGAACAGCACGAAGGCGTTCATAAGGGCCATCTGCATGTTTCCGCCGACGACACCTGTGATGGTTATCAGCGCCCCCGCGATACCGAAGAGCGCCCCGCTCGCGCCTGCACTGACGACGTTGGGGGGCATGAGGAACAGCGTCAGTAGGTTTCCAGCCAAGCCAGAGACTATGTAAATCATGGCGACCCGCTTGGGCCCGAGTATTCTTTCGAGCTGGCTCCCCATGACGAGGAGGAAGTACATGTTGAAGAAGATGTGAATTATGTTCACGTGGACGAACATCGCCGTGAAGGGTTGCCACCAGGCCCCGAGGTGCAGAACCGCGTAGTTCCACTGGCCGAGGGTCGCTAAGACGTTCCCGCTGATGCTTATCGGGTTCCTGCTCAGGATTGCCTCGACGGCGTAGACGGCGACGTTTATGAGGAAGAGCGTGAAGGTTGCCTTTCCGTAGCGGTTGAAGTAGCGCTCAAGGCTCATTCTCCAGCTCCTCCAGGATTATTTTAAGGATTCTCTCGTTCGCGACGGCGATAACGTTGGTGTTAACCTCAGCCTTCAGCTCGAACTCAAGAGGCTTTCCCTTCTCGTCGGTCACCAGTCCACCGGCTTCCCTCACGAGCATAACCCCGGCCGCTATGTCCGTCGGCCTCACGTAGTTCCTTATGTCGAAGACCCCGTCGAGCGAGCCCTTGGCGGTGTAGGCCATCTCTACTGCTATCGCTCCGAGAACACGGACCCGCTTAACTCTTCTCACGAGTCCGAGGCATCTTCCGCGCGTGTAGAAGCTTATCGCCTCCTTCCCCGGCTCTGGCTCGTTGACGTGAATCCGCCTTCCGTTGAGGTAAGCCCCCTCACCAGGAATCGCTTCGTAGAAGGCCTTCGGGAAGAACTCGTAGATTGCCCCGTAAATGGGTTCCCTTCCCCTGAAGACGGCGAAGCTGAAGGCGAATATCGGGATTCCCATCGAGAAGTTGTAGGAGCCGTCGAGGGGGTCAACGACAACTGTATAGTCGCTTCCGACGTCTATCTCCCCGACCTCCTCGCTCACTATGTTGACGCCGAGCGGTTTGAGGTGCCTTATAATCAGGTCTTCCGCGACCTTGTCAACGTATTTCGTCACGTCACCGCTCACGTTCGTTCCAACGTTTTCCCCGGCCTTCTTCGTGCCGAAGAGGGGCATTATCGTTTTCTCCAAATCCTTCGCCATGTTGAGGGCAATCTCGTTCCAAGCGAACTCCATATTCACCACCTCAGCTTAACAGGGCTATGAGCAGATTCCTCGTTCCCGGGCCGAATCCGAGGATGAAGACCGTCAGCTTGACGAAGTTTATAAGCTCGGGGTCTTCCTCGGTCATCAGCCTGTCGAGAACGTAAACCACGAGCGTGATTATAACGAGCTTCTCGAGGTACATAACGGCGGGCGTTCCAAACAGGTTCATCAGCGTCCTCGCGAGAACGTGCTGTTCCCAGAAGCCGAAGAACTGGATTCCAACGAATGTCGTTGTCGCGTCATAGAAGTGGGTGTAGAAGAGTATCCTGTTGTTCCTAACGAGCTCGAACTTCCTTGAGAGGAGCCAGATGAAGGATTCCGCAACGAGGAGGCTTGGGATGAAGTACTTGAAGTAGTCCCACCTGACCGAAAACTTCTCCCAGTTGATGACCGCTATGAAGAGCAGTCCCCCAACGAGGACCCACCCGAAGTCGCGGTAGATTGGGTAGAGCCTGTCGTCCGGTCCGAGATGCCTCCAGACGGCGAATAGGGACGCTATCGCGAAGCCCGCTATGACGAAGTAACCGCCAGGGCTGACGGTCAGGTAGGTTCTTGGGAGAGCACCGAGGTCAGTTATGCTCCTCATCAGCGGGCCGAGGAGTATGTAGGGCATCAGGGCGACGAAGAACCGCTCGTCTACCTTTATCCCCATCTTTTTGAGCATCTTATACAGGAGCAGAACGGCGACGCCGAGGATTATGGCGTAAACGAGGGTGTTCACGACGTTGTAACCCTGATTGTACTTTATAGGTTCAACGAAATAGCGGTAAAAAAACTCCCCAAAGCTCATTCGACCACCATAGACGGTTGTTCCGATAGCCTTAAAGCTTTTCCGTGAGGAAGCACCAGAGCGGAACGAAGCGGATTCCATCTTTCTCGTCTCTGTAGTCCCACGTTATCACCGTTAGGCTCTCCACGCCCAGTTTTCTGCCGGCGGACTTCAGGGCCTCGACTTCCCTCGACCTTACGTCTCCAGCGTCCAGCGCGTACGTGACCTGAATCAACTCGACGGGCTGGCCTCTCTTAGCTACCACGAAGTCAACCTCCCTGTGGTTCTTGTAGTGATAAACCTCCGCTTCCCGTCTCTTCAGTTCGAGGAACACCGCGAGCTCCATGAGCCTACTTGTGTCGGGTGTGAACGAGAAAAGCCGCGTAAAGCCGGCGTCAACCGGGTATACCTTTGGAATCGAAAGCTCCGAGGTTTTTAGGGAATAGCTGAACTTCTTCACCAGAAAGACGCTCATTGAATCCTCAAGGTAGCCGAGGTACTCGTAGAGGACTCCCTTGCTGACCTTTATCCCCTGGGACTTGAGGGCATTGTAGAAGGCGTGAACGCTGAACTCCTTGGCGAAGGAACGCATCAGCGAGCGGAGGAGGAGCTTCATCACGTGGAGGTTTCTAACGCCGTAGCGCTCCACGACGTCCTTGTAGAGAACCATGTCAAGATACTCTTCGAGGAGCTTCTCCCTAATCATCTCGTTATCCTCAAGGACGACCCTTGGAAAGCCCCCCCACTCGAGGTACTCTCTGAGGAGGGCCTTAAGCTCAGCTTCCCGCTTTGAACTCAGGGGTCGTCTCACACGGTATTCCCTCGCCCTCAGGAACTCCCGAAACGAGAAGGGGAGTATAGTGTATGTCAGCGTTCTTCCCCTCAGCCTTGAGGCTATCTCCATGGAGAGGAGCTTTGAGGAGGAGCCGGTTACGAAAACTGAATACCCCTCGTCGTGGAGATACCTGACCATTCGCTCCCAGCCCTTGACAGCCTGAACCTCGTCGAGAAAGACGTAAGCCGGCTCGCCAAAGGCCTCACGATGGAGTTTAAGGACGTCCATGATGTCCCTTGACTCAAATCCCTCGAAGATGGGATGCTCGAAGTCTATGTAGAGAACGTCCTCGCGCGGGAGTTCTTTAATGAGCTGGTAGAAGTAGAAGGTTTTTCCGCTCCGCCGCGGCCCGATTAGGGTTATGATTTGCCCGCTCTTTAGGGGAACTCTCAATTCACGCTCAACGGCTTCTGGGAGCTTTTTCTCTTGGAAGTCCGCCAGGTACTGGAGGGTTAAATCTTTGTCAATCATAGTCTTTTATGAGAGGAAATATTATTTAAATATTTCCTTATGTGGAAGACCAAAATTGAACTCTTGAGCAAGCCACGCTGGGTCTCCAAAGGGACTCAAGAAGTCTCTGGACTTTTTAAGGTCGCCATAGACGGTTGTTCCGATAGCCTTAAAGCTTTTCCTTCCGAGAGGTTAGGGGTGGGAGAATGAAGGGACTTCACCTGATGCAGCTTCCCCGCGAGGTTCTGCTGGGCGAGGACCTTAAAGGGGAAGTTGTGAACGTTGCGAGACGGCTGGGCCTCGGCGAGAAGGCCCTCATACTCTACGGGCCGAGAACGAAGGAGATAGCTGGTAAGGACGTTGAGGAGAGCCTTAAATCCGAGTACGAAGTCGTTCCACTCACCGTCAGAAAGGGCGCGACGATGGAGGAAGTTGAGAGGACGATAGACCTGATAAAGGACGAGAGCGTCGACTGGGTCATAGCGGTTGGCGGGGGGAGCATAATAGACGTCGCCAAGCTCGCCTCGTTCAAAACGGGCGTTCCCTTCATCAGCTTCCCGACTACGGCCTCCCACGACGGCATAGCGAGCGCCAACGCCTCGATAAGGGATTTGGGCGCCAAAACTTCAGTCAAGGCCGTCCCGCCGATAGCGGTCATAGCGGACGTCAAGGTTATCAAAACTGCACCATACCGCTACCTCGCGGCGGGAGTTGGCGATACGATAAGCAACCTGACGGCCGTAAGGGACTGGCAGTTAGCGCACAGGATTCGTGGCGAATACTACAGCGAGTACGCGGCCTCGCTCAGTCTAATGAGCGCGAAGATGGTCATGAGGAACGCCGACATAATACGGCTCGGCAACGAGGAGAGCGTTAGGAAAGTTATAAAGGCCCTAATTTCCACGGGCGTCGCCATGAGCATAGCCGGCTCTTCAAGACCCGCGAGCGGTGCGGAGCACCTCTTCAGCCACGCCCTTGACATGCTCCTCGACAAACCGGCTCTGCATGGTGAGCAGACGGGACTCGGGACGATTATAATGGCCTACCTTCACGGCATGAAGTGGGAGCGCGTTAGGGAAACCTTAAAGAGGGTCGGCGCACCAACTACAGCATACGAGCTCGGAATCGAGCCGGAAATTATAATTGAGGCCCTAACTATCGCCCACACAATAAGGCCCGAGCGCTACACAATCCTTGGAAAGGACGGCCTCACCCGCGAAGCGGCCGAGAAAGCCGCTAAAATCACCGGAGTTATCTGACTATCATCTCTCACAACCTTAGGAGGTGTTTGGAATGGCCATAATCACGTTAGTCGGTGAAAAGCTTGCGAAACCGGGTGTTGAGTTCATATTCTACGGACCGGCCGAGCCGTGCAAAACCTGCAAGCTGGCTGGAGTCTGCGTTGGAAACCTTGAACCGGGCAGGAGGTACAAGATTCTGCGCGTGAGGAGCATGCCGTCGCACTCCTGTCCACTGCACGAGGGCAAAGTTCGCGTCGTTGAGGTCGTCGAGCCGAGCGTCGAGGTGGCGATAGAGCCGAGATTAGCCATAGTCGGCTCGATAATCCAGCTGAAGTTCGAGGAGTGCAGTGACCCCAAGAAGAGGGACCTCTTCAAGCCGGAGGGCCTCTTTGAAGGCGACCACGTGAAAATCATTGAGATAACGGGAGAAATCGAGTGCGACGGAAAGACCTACAAGATTGCCAAGGTAATGCGCAAGAAGGAGTGATTACTTCCCTGCGAATGCTATCGTCTCCGCTTTTTCGGTTTTTATTCTGTAGACCCTCATTCTCCCGGCAAGGAAAAGCCTTATCGCCTCAAGCGTCTTCTCCTTCTTCAGGAGCTCGTTTCTGGCATCTTCGACGCTCGTCTCCCTAAAGCGCACCCTAAAGCCCGGCCTCAGCTGGGCGAGCCGGTGCAGATAAGCGCTCGCAACGACGCCAATCCTCGCGTAACCGCCGGTGGTTTGAGCGTCGCGCATCATCACGATTGGCTTTCCGTTGGCCGGAACCTGAACCGTCCCGGGGACGAGCGGGCCAGTGACTATCCCCGCTCCCCTCTCGGAGTGCTCTATCGCTTTTCCGTCGAGGCGGTAGCCCATCCTGTCCGATTCCGGCGTTACGGTGTAGGCCTCGCTCAGGAACGTTTCAATTCCCTTCTCTGTGAAATGGTCCAAATCCGGGCCGAGAACGACACCGATGGTTATCTCCTCCGCCGAGTAGTCCGGTCTCAGCTCCTCAGGAAGTCTGCGCCCTTCTCTGCCAGTCAGTATCGCGTAGCCGAGAGTAAGTTTATCGCCGGCTTTTAAAGGCCGCCCTAAACCCGCTTTGGCGTAGGTCGAACAACTGCCCAAGAGCTTTTCGCACTTTATCACCCCGGCGAGGGCGATGTAGCCGTAGAGACTGCTCTTCAGCGTCCCGACCTCGAGGACGTCTCCCCTCTTCGCCCAGTGGCTCGTCCAGGGTTCGATGGGAACGCCGTTGAGTCTCACCTCAACGTCGCCGGCAACGGCGAAAACGGCAGAGGAATTGAACCTCAGCGTTGGTCCCCTCAGGAGGAACTCCAAAAGCGGGGCATTGCCGGGGTTTCCAACGAGGTAGTTGGCTATTCTCGCGGAATAGTCGTCCATGTATCCGGAAACAGGGGTGCCGAGCTTTCTGTAGCCCCTTCTGCCGGAGTCCTGAACCGTCAGCAACGAGGGAACGCGGAGGAGTTCAATCATTTTCGTGCCCCCATTCGGCTTTGTATAGCTCCTCGAACTCCTCCTCGCCAATCGGCGCAAACTTTACCCTGTCGCCGGGCCTCAGGAGCGTTGGCGGTTCCTTCGATGGGTTGAAGAGCCTCAGCGGTGTTCTGCCGATGAGCCTCCAGCCCCCGGGGCTTTCGAGGGGATAGATGCCTGTCTGCTTCCCCGCTATCCCAACGGAGCCTGCTGGCACCTTCAGTCTGGGCTTCTCAAGGCGCGGCGTCTCTATGCGCTCGTCCATTCCACCCAGGTAGGCAAAGCCGGGCAGGAAGCCGAGGAAGTAGACGCGGTAAACCGGTTTTGAGTGGATTTCGATGACCTCTTCAGGGGTTAGGCCATTGTATTCCGCTACGAACTCCAAATCCGGGCCGTGCTCACCGCCGTAAAGAACTGGAATCTCAACGAGCCTCCCCTCGAACTTCTCGGCCGAGAACTCAAGCCCCTGGATTGCCCGCTTGACCCCTTCGAAGTCGATGAGCCCGGGGTCGTAGATTACCGCGAGGGAAGAGTAGGCCGGAACGACTTCAATTAGCCACTCGAAGTTGGCTTTTTCTATCGCCCCAGCGAGGGCGTGAACGCGGTCGTTTGTCTCTTCGTCGATGACCTCTCCGAAGGAGACGAGTAACGCCGAGTCGCCGAGGGGTTTGAAGTTCATGGTCTCACCTGATGAACTCTTTCATAGGCACTACCTTAACTCCTTCCCGCTCAAGGACCTCCCGGATGTGCTTCGCTATCTCAACGGCCTTCGGGTTGTCGCCGTGAACGCAGATTGTATCGGCTTTAAGCTCAATCCA
The DNA here is from genome assembly GCF_900198835.1 of Thermococcus henrietii. Taxonomy (NCBI): domain Archaea; kingdom Methanobacteriati; phylum Methanobacteriota; class Thermococci; order Thermococcales; family Thermococcaceae; genus Thermococcus; species Thermococcus henrietii. The sequence goes on from NZ_LT900021.1 coordinate 1,788,714, forward strand.
CTCGCCGTTGATTGCTCTAACCCCACCGTCCTTGACCATCGAGATAACGCGCTCCGCTATCTCCTCCTTGTCGTGGATTACAGCGTTAGGCTTCGAGCGCGGGACGAGCGTTCCGTCGGGGTTGTAGGCCCTGTCGGCGAAGACCTCGTGGGCAACCTTGACGCCCATCTCCTCCGCTATTTCTGCTGGTTTCGAGCCTGAGAGCGTTACGAATATCAGGTTCTTGTCAAAATCAGCTATTCCCTCTATCAGGGCCCTCGCAAGCTCCTCCTCTTTAACGAGGGCGTTGTAAAGTGCCCCGTGCGGCTTGACGTGCTGGAGTTCGAGGCCTTCAGCCATCGTGAACGCGTAGAGCGCTCCAATCTGGTAGAGGATGTAGTTCCTCGCCTCCTCGGGTGTGAGCTTCATGTACCTCCTTCCGAAACCCATCAAATCGGGGTAGCCAGGATGAGCCCCAACTGCAACCCCTTTCTCCTTCGCGAGCCTGACTGTCTTTCTCATAACCAGCGGGTCGCCGGCGTGCCAGCCCGTAGCGACGTTGGCGCTCGTGATGTAGTTCATGACCTCCTCGTCGAGGCCCAGCTTGTATCTGCCAAAGCTCTCCCCGAGGTCGGAGTTCAAATCCACCCTCATGCTCCCACCGGCCTCATTTCGACGGAAATCTAAAAAAGGCTTTCCCGGAGCTTGAACCATGCAGGTAATAGACACCGCCATCTTCATCCAGGGGATGGACGTCGAGGGCTTCACGACGCCAAAGGTCGTTGAAGAGGTCAAGGATCCCGAGTCGAGGCTCTTCCTCGAGGGACTGATAAGCGCGGGGAAGGTTAAGGTTCTCGTCCCTTCAAAGGGGAGCGTTGAGGCCGTTAAGGAAGCGGCTAGGAAAACGGGTGAGCTCAACGAGCTCAGCGAGGCTGACGTTGAGGTTCTCGCCCTGGCGTACGAGCTTAAGGCTGTCCTTCTCACCGACGACTACAACCTCCAGAACATAGCTAGAACCCTCGGGATTCCCTTCAAGACCCTAAAGCGCGGAATTAAGCGCGTGATACGCTGGAACTACGTCTGCATCGGCTGCGGGAAGCACTTTTCAGAGATGCCCCCTGAAGGAGTCTGCCCTGACTGTGGCAGTCCCGTTAAGCTCATACCGAGGAAAAAGAGGAGGCGTCAGAGGCGCAGGTAGGGAATCACCTCGTCGTAGACCTCGCTCCAGTCCACAACGCCGACTCTTTTCCTGACACCTTTTTCAATCAGCCCTAAAATCTCGTTCACAACCTCTTCCGGCGTCTTTCCGGTCGTGTCAACCTCTACGACGTTCTCGTTCTCCTCAAGGGCCTCGACAAGAATGACATCAACTAACTCGGCCTCGACGTTTTCTCCAATTTTCTCCTTCGAATAGCCCCTCTCCTTCAGCCTTTCACCGATTAGCTTCGGATGTGCCCTAAGCACAACCACGAGGTCTGCGTTGAGGAAGTGGCTCAGATGTCCGTCAACGACGACGTTCCTCCCCTTGAAGTCCCGCTCGAAGTTGTAAGCAAGCTCGTCAACCTCGACCTCGAGCTCGTCCCCCTTCATCTCACCGATGCCCTTTTCCATCGCATAGTCCCTTAAACTGACGTACTCGTAGCCGAGCCTTTCCGCCAAAAGCTTCGAAATCGTCGTCTTCCCGGCCCCCGGCGTTCCGGTTACCGCTATTATCATGCCACCACCGTACCGGGTTCACATTAAGCTTTTAAAAACCCAGCCCGAGTTTCGAGCATGTACGAGTTCACCGAGGACTTCAAGCTAAGGAGAATCACCAAGTACGAGCTGGACGGCATTGATGAGCGGGACGATTTAGTCGTCATTCCGCCATCGAGCAGGGCCGGCCCGTGCGGGAGCCACTGCCTCTTCTGCTACCTCCGGCAGAATCCGCCCGAGATGATTTACCGCGTTTCCTTCCACGACACCCTGAACGACCCGGAGCTTGAGAAGAGGATTGCCTACGTGAGCGAGCACTATCCCGAGCTATGGATTCGAGTTACCGACACTGCCGGAAACGTCGGGCTCGACGAGAAAAGGATTGAGAGCCTTCAAAAGGCCGGCCTCGATGAGATGCAGATTTCCGTCCACACGACGAAGAAGGAAAAGAGGATTGCCCTCATGAGGAGCCCGCTCGCCGGTAAACTGATAGACCTCCTTCCCCTCGTGGCAGAGACTTTCAGGGTAATAGCAGACATAATCCTGACGCCCGGCTACAACGTCGACGACATCGGGGAGATAATCCGGGATCTGGCCTCGACGGGCGTTGCCGAGGTCAGGCTTTTCCCCGTTGGGGTGACGAGATACAACCGGGACGTTAGGCCCCTAACGAGGGACGAGCTAATCTTCGTCAAGGAAACGGCTCTCGATGTCGGAAATGAGACCGGAATAAATGTCGTAATTCCGCCAATCTTCAAGGCTTTACTCGGGGAGTTCCGGCTCGACCTTGGCCCCTTTGAACTTGAGCCAGAGATGCCGACCTACATACTGACGGGCGAGCTGGCCTATCCTGAGCTGAGGCGAATCTTCCCGAGGATTCCGGTTGTGGCGGTTAAAAACGAGTTCTTCGGTGGGAACATAGGAACGGCGGGCCTGCTCACGGGCAGGGACGTTCTCAAGACCGTTGAAAAGCTTCCGGAGGTCGACCTCGGCCTGCTTCTTCTGCCGGAGCTGATGTTCTACGGCGACAGAACACTGGACGGCTTCACGCGGGAGGAGCTCGTTTCGAGAATCCTCGTGGAGAAGGGCTACATCGTCGAGAGCGCCCTCGAGCCGGTTGAGATACCGCGCGTTCTTGAGAAGGTTGGGGCTATTTAGCGCCCCGGACCGGCTCGGCGCTCATAGGGTATATCATCGCCTCTGCTCATCCCGTCTTGGATTCCTCACGGCCGGCCCGGGACGGCGTCAGGGCCAGTCCTCGTCATCACAGCGTTCGGTGCAATTCGCTGTCATCATCCGCGCTTCAACCTTGAAGGTAGTAGGATATAAGCTTTCTCAGCTCGATGTTCCTGTTCGGGGGGAGCCTCAAGAAGCGTCTCAGCCCGTTGTTCTCCGCTATCAGGCCGGAGAGCTCGATTGCGAGGATTTTATTATCCTCACTCAGGCCGTAGGCTTTGTAACGGAGCGGAGCGTACTCCTTTTCGAGCTCCCAGACCTTCTTTTCAAGCTCCTCGGCCTTTCTCTCGAGCTCTTCAAGCTCCCCCTTCGACTCCCTGAACTCTCCTGTAAGGGCGAGTTCAATAATCCTCTCTGGAGGGACGCCGTAGCGCTCCGCAAGCTTCTCAATCTCGGCCGAGAGCTCGCCGAGCTCGACCTCAACCTTTCCGAAGCCCCTATCTGGTTTGATTGTGAGCTTCATATTCGTTCACGCTCCGTGAACGAGTCGTTCACAGTTTGTGAACTTCTCTTCTCATCCAACTTTTTCCTGAGTTCCTCGTTCTCCTTTCTCAGCTTATCTCGCTCGGCTATCATGAGTTCCTTGTCATTCAAGGCCTTCTCGTAGAACTCCCTCAGCTCGCCGAGCTGGTTCTCCATTTCCCGGAGCTTCTCCTCGAGCTTCCCAATTTTCTCCCGAAGGAACTCCTCCCGCTCGGCCTTGAGGGTTTCCTCGACTTTAGGAAGGTTCTCCTCGATTAGGGCCCTAACGTCCCTTCCCTTCAGGGACTTGAACTTCTCGCGGGGCAGGATAATCTCAACCATTCTCTCACCGCGTCAAAATTGTTAATGCCTCTTACTCTTTCCTCAGTTTCCTAATCAGCTCCACGCTGGTCATGCCCTCGGGCAGTTTTCCCTCGAGTATGCCCAGCATTCTCTTGGCGGAGCCCTTCTTTGCCCTCTTCTTGGCCCGCACTTCCATCAAAACGGAGAGGGTCTTCATGTCAACGAGCATTGTCCCACCGCCTTATTTTCCTCAAATCCGTATTTTAACCTTCCTCTCCATCTCGGTCTTCCTGTCGTAGCAGAGAATGTAAAAGGCCAGAAGACCCTTCCACTTTCCATAGGGTTCAATGATTTCCCTAACGTCCCTCTCCTTAACCTCTTTCGGCCTTTTGCCAAAAATCTTCGCGATTCCCCGCCTCAGCCCGAGGTCTCCCGCGGGATAGACGTTCTTCCTCAGACCGTAGGCCAAGAACAGCTCGGCACTCCACTTCCCTATCCCGCGAAACCTCGTGAGGTACTTGATGGCCTCATCAACATCCCGGTCCCAGAGTTCGAGGTTCAGCTCGCCCTTCAAGTAGGACTCCGTGAGGGACTTTATATAGCCGGCGCGGTAGCCGAGTCTGGCTTCCTTTAGCTCCTCCTCGCTCAGCCTGGCAATCCGCTCGGCGGTCGGAAAGGCGTAGAGCTCTCCAACGGGTTCTCCGGCGAGTTTGACGAGGTTTCTAATCGTCCGCTGGGCAAACTCGTAGTTAACCTGCTGTTGAGCTATCACCTCGACAAGGGCCTGATATGGGCTCGGTGATGCGGGAATCGTTAGGCCGTAGAACTCCTCGATGAGGAACGCGAAGGGCGAATCGCCTATCTCGGCGTAGAATGAATCCAAATCTGTGTCGAGGCCGAGAACGAAAGTTAGCTTTTCCCTCGCTTCCTTCCTCTCGCTCCTTCCCCAGTCCTCAGGGAAGCGGAAGTCACCGTCGTAGGCGACCACTCCAATCTTTCCGTTACTCAGCCTCAGGGCCTGGTAGAACGTGCCGTCCCTGAAGGTCCAGGTGCCGTTGCGTATCATTTCCTTTGCGGTTTTTTCAACGCTAACCATCGGTCGAGCTTTACGGGGTTGCGCCTTATATCCCTTAGGGTCAAGATCCAGAGTCTCTTCCCGTCGGATGAGCGCCTTATCTCGATTTCCCCGTTCTCTTCGAGGAAGAGCATTACCTCTTTAACCTTCTCCGGCTTCAGGTTGAGCTTTCTCACCTCGTCCCAGAACGGCTCTCTATGGGAGTACCTGGAGAGTTTCATCACGAGTTCTCTGGCGAGCTTTCTCTTTTCGTCACCCTTCGCAAGGCGATAGCGCCTGTAAGTTTCTGCCAGCATGTTCCCCGTTGGAGATTTGGTCTATAAATGGCTTTCCTAACTCTAACCCGCAGGCAAAAGTTTTAAACGTTTAAGTGGTATCACCTTTGATGAGAGCCATGAGACGTGCCCTGCTCGTAGTCCTGTTCGTTTCAATGTTGCTTCTCCCCGGCGTTTCCGCCGACAAGAAAGTTGTCTACGTGGGTAAGGTAGAGGGCACGATAACTCAGTACACCGCCGACCAGTTCGCGAGCTACATAAAGACTGCAGAAGGACATCACGCGGAGGCGCTGATTGTCGAGCTCAACACACCCGGCGGCCAGGGAGACGCGATGATGCGCATCGTTTCCCTGATTCAGAACTCGACGGTCCCCGTGATAATCTACGTTTATCCAAGGGGGGCAATAGCGGCCTCCGCTGGAACTTACATCGCGATGAGCGCTCACCTTATAGCCATGGCCCCCGGAACGAGCATAGGGGCCTGCGAGCCAATACTCGGCTACGCCGCAAACGGAAGTATAATCCGAGCTCCTGCAAAGATTAGGAACTTCTACACCGCTTACATGCGTTCTCTGGCAGAGGAGAGCGGCAGAAACGTTACGGCCGCCGAGAAGTTCGTTATGGAGGACCTAAGCCTAACGCCCGAGGAGGCTCTGAAGGCCCACGTGATTGAGGTGATTGCGGACGACGTTCCCGACCTCCTTCGGAAGGCCAACGGGATGAGGACAAAGGTTCCCGTGGCTGGAAAAGGCTACGTCACGTTAAACTTTACGAACGTCGAGATAAGGGAGCTTAACCCCTCAATAAGCTACCGCATAGTCACGTTCCTCGCCAACCCTGCCGTTTCTTATCTCCTCTTTGTCGTTGGAATGCTCGGCCTCGTCTTCGGCTTCCTGACTCCCGGCTGGCACGTTCCGGAGACGCTCGGTGCAATCCTGCTCGTTCTCGGCATCATTGGAATGGGCTACTTCGGCTACAACGAGGCAGGTCTCGTGCTGGTAATCCTCGGCATGATTTTCTTCATCGCGGAGGCGCTGACACCGACGTTCGGACTCTTCACGATTGCTGGTCTCGTTAGCTTCATCCTTGGGGGCCTAATACTCTTCGGCAAAGGTGGAGGAGGTGTCTACCTCGTGAGCGCTTCAACCTTCGAGACCCTTAGGATTGCAATCATAGTCACGGGCGTCTTGCTGGCGCTGTTCTTCCTCTTCGGAATGGCCGCAGTTGTCAGAGCTCACCGCAGAAAGCCCGAAACCGGAAGGGAAGAGCTCGTAGGAGAAATCGGAAAGGTCGTTGAGGACCTCAACCCCGAGGGAGTCATAAAGGTTCGTGGGGAGCTCTGGAAGGCCGTCTCAAAGGACGGTTCGACGATTAAGGTCGGGGAAAGGGTTAGGGTCCTTAAGGTGAAGGGGCTGACTCTCATAGTTGAGAAGGTTAGGGGTGGTGAATGATGGCGATTGGAACCATCGTTTTGGGAATAGTTTTGCTTTTTGTTTTGATTATACTGGCGAGCGCAATAAAAATCGTCAAAGAGTACGAGAGGGCCGTTATCTTCCGTCTCGGTAGGGTCGTCGGTGCCAGGGGCCCTGGGCTGTTCTTCATCATACCGATTTTCGAAAAGGCCGTTATAGTTGACCTCCGTACGAGGGTTCTCGACGTTCCTGTCCAGGAGACCATAACCAAGGACAACGTCCCGGTCAGGGTAAACGCGGTCGTTTACTTCAGGGTTATTGACCCGATTAAGGCCGTCACCCAGGTCAGCAACTACATAATGGCAACCAGTCAGATTGCCCAGACCACCCTGAGGAGTGTCATCGGACAGGCTCACCTCGACGAACTGCTCAGTGAGAGAGAAAAGCTCAACCTCCAGCTCCAGAAGATTATAGACGAGGCCACAGACCCGTGGGGCATCAAGGTGACCACGGTGGAGATAAAGGACGTCGAGCTTCCGAGCGGAATGCAGAAGGCTATGGCGAGACAGGCCGAGGCAGAGAGGGAGAGGAGGGCGAGGATTCTACTCGCTGAGGCCGAAAGGCAGGCGGCCGAGAAGCTCCGCGAGGCTGCGGAGATTATCAGCGAACACCCAATGGCACTCCAGCTCAGGACGCTCCAGACGATAAGCGACGTCGCGGGAGACAAGAGCAACGTCATAGTCCTGCCGCTTCCGATGGAGATGCTGAAGCTGTTTCAAGCCGTCGGGGATGCAGCGAGGACGTACACGGCTAAGGTAAAGGAAGAGAAGGAAGAGACCGCCGAATGAACATTTCTGGCGATTACTTCTTTTTATTTCCACCGCAAAAGCTAAAAGCACTTTTCCTTAAGCGATAATCGCAGTGCACCATAGGCCTTAAATTAGAGCATGCCTGTCATGATTTTACCGGAGGTGTCGGCTTTGGAAGGGCGTTCAATAGTTTTTGCATCCGGAAAGGGTGGAACGGGTAAAACGACAACGGTCGCCAACTTAGGTGTGGCTTTAGCCCAGTTCGGCAAGGAAGTGATTCTCCTCGACGCTGACCTGACCATGGCAAACCTCAGCCTCGTCCTCGGAATGGAGGACATACCAATCACGCTCCACGACGTCCTCGCGAGGGAGGCCGACCTTAAGGATGCCATCTACGAGGGGCCAGCGGGAGTCAAGGTTATACCCGGTGGATTGAGCCTGGAAAAGGTCAAGAAGGCAAAGCCGGAGAGACTCAGGGAACTCATGAGGGAAATCGGCCAGATGGCTGACTTCGTACTCATTGACGCGCCAGCGGGACTTGAGATGACCTCTGTTACCGCTCTCCTCATCGGTAAGGAGCTCATCATAGTTACCAACCCGGAAATCTCCGCTATAACTGACTCGCTCAAGACCAAGCTAATCGCCGAGAAGCTTGGAACCCTCCCGCTCGGCGTCGTTCTCAACAGGGTCACCAACGAAAAGACCGAACTCAGCAAGGAGGAAATAGAGGCCATCCTCGAGGTTCCTGTTCTTGCTATGATTCCTGAGGACCCCGAAGTGAAGAGGGCCAGTGCCTACGGTGTCCCACTCGTCATCAAGAACCCAACCAGTCCAGCGGCCATCGCCATCAAACAGCTCGCGGCCAAACTCGCCGGAATCAAGTGGCAGCCGCCCGAGCCGGAGAGCCCGATTAAGAGGGTCTTCAAAGCCATATTTGGAGGGAAGAAGTGATGGCTGAGGTTATCCTTTACGGACTCGTTATAATCCTCCTGATACTCGTCATAATACTTGCAATGCTCTACATGTCCGCCAAGAGCAACCCATACTACGTCGTCTACGATGAAGAGACCAAGACTGCCCTCAAGAGGCGTGTCATGAGCCTTAAGGAGGAGCTCGAGGGCGAGCTGGAGCAGTTCGACGTTGACGACTGGGAGAGGACCCTCGAGGAGTCAATAGACGAGGAAGTCAGGAACCTCTGACCTTCTCTCACCCATTGTTATTAAACTTTTTTTGAGCGTTAAATTTTAAAACCTCCATTATACTTCCTATTCTGGAGGTGGGGGGCGATGAGAACCAAGTTAGGATACGAAGACAAACTCGTGGAGATAAACGGGGGCGAGGTTCTAGTCTTTGCCGGAAAGCTCTACACCGCCCCCCTGGAGGAAGTTGTCAAGTACTACCTCTCAGGCTCGGGGGTTCTACCCTCCGCCATCAGGGACGTGAGCCATGACGTTATCCGGCTCCTTTTAAGAACCGGCGAGCTCGAGACGATAATACACTCCAAGGTTCAGTACGGTGAGAGCCTCTCGGACTAATTCTACAAGTCCCTGGCTATTGAAATTTTCACATCGTTTTCTTTTGGCGCGCTCTTCTCGAAAACATTTAAGTAAGCTTTGACAGAGAAGATAAATTCACAGGGGGTGAAAGAATGAGGGCAAAGGTCAGGATTCTCGACTTCTACAGCGGCCGGTACTCGGTTCTCATAAACGAGGAGGACGCCAAGGAGGCCAAGCTCCACCCGGATGACCTCGTGAAGCTCGAAGCCGGGAAGAAGACGGTCTACGGAAGCGTCGTCATAAGCAACCTCGTGGAGAGGGGAGAAGTTGGAGTTAGCAGGGACGTCCTTGAGCTCCACAGCTTTTCCGAAGGGGAAACCGTTGCAGTTATCCCCGCTGGAACCCCGGAGAGCGTCCGCTACATAAAGAAGAAGATGAACGGCGAGAAGCTCAGGAAGGTCGAGATTGAGGCCATAATCAGGGACATCGTCGACAGGAAGCTCAGAGACATTGAGATAAGCGCGTTCGTGACCTCACTTGAGATAAACGGCCTCGACATGGACGAGATTGCGGCTCTAACCATAGCGATGGCCGAAACCGGTGACATGCTCGACATCGACAGGAAGCCGATAATGGACGTCCACAGCATCGGTGGCGTTCCTGGTAACAAGACCAACATACTCGTCGTTCCGATTGTGGCCGCCGCCGGTTTAACAATCCCGAAGACCAGCTCAAGGGCCATAACCAGCGCCGCAGGAACGGCCGACGTCGTTGAGGTCTTCGCCGACGTCAGCTTCTCCCTCGACGAAATCAAGAGGATAGTCGAGAAGGTCGGTGCGTGCCTCGTCTGGGGAGGGGCTTTGAACCTCGCCCCCGCCGACGACATCACAATCAAGGCCGAGCGCGCGCTCAGCATCGACCCGACCGGGCTTATGCTCGCGAGCATAATGTCCAAGAAGTACGCCATGGGAAGCCAGTACGTTCTCATTGATATACCAACCGGAAAGGGCGTCAAGGTCGAGACCGTCGAGCAGGCAAGGACCCTCGCGAGGGACTTCATAGAGCTCGGCAAGAGGCTCGGTCAGTACGTTGAGGTGGCCATAACCTACGGTGGCCAGCCGATAGGACACACAGTCGGCCCGGCGCTCGAGGCTAGGGAAGCCCTGATGACGCTCATGACCGGAAAGGGCCCGGGAAGCCTAATCGAGAAGGCCACCGGACTGGCTGGAATCCTGCTCGAGATGGGTGGAGTTGCCCCGCAGGGACTGGGCAAGAAGATGGCCAGGGAAATCCTCGAGAGCGGAAAGGCCTGGGAGAAAATGAAGGAAATCATCGAGGCCCAGGGAGGGGACCCCAACATCAAGCCCGAGGAGATTCCGATAGGCGACAAGACCTACACATTCACCGCCCCGACTAGCGGCTACGTCACCGCGATAGACAACAGGGCGATAACTGCCATCGCGAGGGCCGCCGGAGCTCCTGAGGACAAGGGAGCCGGCTTGGAGCTCTACGTCAAGGTCGGCGAAAAGGTCAAGGAAGGCGACCCGCTCTTCACGATTCACGCCGAGCACGAGGCGAGGCTCGACCAGGCGATAGTCCTCGCAAGGAGGGCCGAGCCGATAAGAATAGAGGGAATGGTCCTCCAGCGAATCGGAAACATCTGAACCTTTCATTCTTTCAGCTTTTCCAGCTCTTTTCTGAACTCCTCCCGACTCATGCAGGGCTGGTTCCTCTTCAGCCTGACCGCGGCAATCTTGTAATTACCCTTTCCGACGAACCTGCAGACTTTGTCCGGCTCGTCCACGAGTCTCGCGACCGCGTAGGTGATTCCGTCCCTTTCAACGTAGTCTATAACCGTGTCTTGGAAGCCGGTGAAGATTACGACGCACTTCCTGCTCGGGTTGAAGGGCTTCAAATCCTCGTCTATGGGTGGCAGTCTCTTTACCACGCACTCGCTCGGAAAATCGTGCGCTTTAACGCGCCTTATCAGTTCGGGCATCTCGCCGGTTTCCTCGAAGCGCTCGAGCTCCTCCCTCGAAATCTCGACGGGCTTCGGCGAGTAGCAGAGGAACTCCTCGTCGTGGAACATCATGTAGGTTCCGTCCTTCAGGAACATGAAGGCTATCCTCTCCCTCGGAAGGTCGAAGACGTAGCCTGACTTGCTCTTCTTGACCTCGTACATTTTCCTCACCGGACCAACTCCACAGGTGTCATTTATAACCCTTACTGGTCATTTCTGTTTAATCTTTTCCACCACATGGACGTCTTCGATTCTGGTCACCGGGTACTGGCCGTTCTCGTCCTTCTCGACGGCCTTCACCATGTCCCATATCGTGAGCAGCGCGACCGTTACGCCGGTTAAGGCCTCCATCTCGACGCCGGTCTTGTAGTACGCCCTGACCTCACAGGTGGCCTCTATGTAGTCCTCGCCGAACTCGAAGGAGATGTCAACACCGGTCAGCGGTATCGGGTGGCAGAGGGGAATCAACTCGGGCGTCTTCTTGACAGCGAGAATCCCCGCAATCTGGGCCGCCGCTATCACGTTGCCCTTCTTTGTCTTGCCTGCCTTAATGAGCTCTATCGTTTCCGGTTTGAGTTTAATCCTCCCCTTCGCAACGGCCTTTCGGAAAACGACGTCCTTATGCCCGACCTCGACCATCTTCACGCCCTTCTCATCAACGTGCGTCAGCTCCATGGGACCACCCTCGGAGAATTGGTTTGGAAGCTTATAAGAATAGTCAAGCCGTTTACCAGCCAGACCCGAAAGGGCCTCAGTTCCACCAGTTCCCGCTCTTCTAGAGGTTCGGAAACTAATAAGTTGATAAAACACCCGGTAGGGGATACGGAGATGGCCCGACGGTTTCCACTCTTCTAGAGGTTCGGAAACACGAGGTGCTTGCTCGCCCAGAGAACAGGGAAATACTGAAGTACGTCCTCAAGTTTCCACTCTTCTAGAGGTTCGGAAACTTGGCTCCGCATTGAAAGCGCGGATAGAGGGGTCTTCGATTTTCTCCGTTTCCACTCTTCTAGAGGTTCGGAAACAGTGACTCCCTACCCCACTTTTCTTGGTACAGTTCTATTTCGGGTGTTTCCACTCTTCTAGAGGTTCGGAAACGGTTTGTAAAACCAATATATCTTGAGTGATTTTTCTCTTTTACTTCCAAGTTTCCACTCTTCTAGAGGTTCGGAAACTGGTGCAGCGTTCGGAATAATTGACAATGTCTTCATGAAGAGCACGGCACCCGGTGAGTTTCCACTCTTCTAGAGGTTCGGAAACCGAACTCCTGAAGACCGGGTACGCCCTTACGAACAAGACATTGGTTTCCACTCTTCTAGAGGTTCGGAAACATCTCATCCATATTGTCCGTTGAAACGGCGGACATAAAGGCTTCGTGAATGTTTCCACTCTTCTAGAGGTTCGGAAACTTAGCGTGAACAAGACACAATTACCGAGGATTGTTGCATGTTTCCACTCTTCTAGAGGTTCGGAAACCTCGACGCCACAGACTTCCCGATAAGTAAGATACTCTCCCTCGTGAACAACGTTTCCACTCTTCTAGAGGTTCGGAAACGCAGATGGTTTTCACGCTGACAACCTCGGCGATGGTGTTTCCACTCTTCTAGAGGTTCGGAAACTTTGAGGAAGGAGAATTGACTGGGAACTTCCTCAGTGTGGATTACAAGTTTCCACTCTTCTAGAGGTTCGGAAACGGGCTACAAAATCCACTTCGACCCACGTGGACGCGTTTCCGAACCTGTTTCCACTCTTCTAGAGGTTCGGAAACCATCCGCAAGTATAATCATCTCAATTATACACATAATTTTGCCCTGGTTTTTGTGTTTCCACTCTTCTAGAGGTTCGGAAACCGAAGAGAACACTATAACCACATCCGTGCTGTCTATGCCAGCATACATATTCCTTGTTTCCACTCTTCTAGAGGTTCGGAAACATTAAACGCTGCTAGGCGATTTTTTAATACAACAAAAATGGGGGAAATCAGCCCTTCGCGACGCCCATCGGGCGCATCCTCGCGACGAGCTTCGCTATTCCCGCCTGGTGGACGACGTTGACAACGTTATCAACGCTCTTATACGCGCCAGGCGCCTCCTCCGCGACGACTCTGAGAGAAGCCGCGCGGACGTAGATTCCCCTTCTCATGAGCTCGTTCCTGAGCCTGTCACCGCGGTACTGCCTCGTTGCGGCCTTCCTGCTGAGCAACCTTCCGGCGCCGTGGCAGGAGCTTCCGAAGGTTTCTCTCATCGAGCCCTCGGCTCCGGCTAAAACGTAGCTCGCGGTTCCCATCGAGCCCGGAATGAGGACCGGCTGTCCTACATCGCGGTAAGCTTTTGGAATCTCCGGGTGGCCGGCCGGGAAGGCCCTCGTCGCTCCCTTCCTGTGGACGACGACCTTGACCTTCCTCCCATCGACCTCGTGCTCCTCTACCTTCGCTATGTTGTGGGCGACGTCGTAGACGATGTGCATCTCCATATCTTCCGCCTTACGCTTGAAGACCTCCTCAAAGCTCTCCCTGACCCAGTGGGTTATCATCTGCCTGTTGGCCCAGGCGAAGTTCGCGGCGGCTTTCATCGCGGAGAAATAGCGCTGCCCCTCCTCGCTCCCGAAGGGAACGCTCACCAGTTCGCGGTCAGGCCAGGGGATTCCGTACTTCCTGTTGGCCTTCTCCATTATCCTGAGGTAGTCGCTCGCCACCTGGTGGCCGAGACCGCGCGAACCGGTGTGGACCATTACCACGACCTGCCCCTCGAAGAGGCCGTACGCCTTGGCTATCTCCTCGTCGTAGATTTTGTCAACGACCTGAACCTCAAGGAAGTGGTTTCCGGAGCCGAGGGAGCCAAGCTGTGGCGCCCCCCTCTGCTTCGCCCTCTGGCTGACGGCGTTCGGGTCGGCACCTTCCATCCTCCCGCCTTCTTCAAGGTGCTCCAAATCCTCCTTCCAGCCGTAGCCGTTGTCAACGGCCCACTTGGCGCCATCGGCGAGGACGTCGTCGAGCTGGGTCCAGTGGAGCCTCACCCTTCCCTTGCTTCCAAGCCCGCTCGGGACGTTCTTGAAGAGGGTGTCAACGAGCTCCTTGATGCGGGGTCTTACCTCCTTCTCGGTGAGGTTGGTTCTGATGAGCCTGACGCCACAGTTGTGAACAACCACTCCGTTGGCTATGAAGTTGTGCGCCCTGTGGTAGACGCCGATGTCATAGAACTTCTCATAGCTTGGCCTGACTCTCTCGACTTTAACGACCTTCTCGGCGACAAAACCACCGTCGTAACCCCTCTCGCGCGCGAACTCCTCAAAGGTCGGGAAGTCCTTGGGGACGCGCGGTTCTTTCTCACCCTCATATATTGCCCTCTCGACAAAGCGCTTGTTGACGACGTCCTTGACGGCCTCGTGGGCCTTTGCTACGCTTCCGGTCTCGGCGTAAACCCTTCTCGAGATTTCAGCGGCTCTCTTCCTCTCGGCCCTAACGCGCTCCTTGAACTTCAGGTAGGCGTAGGCGATTAGGCCTTTCGCCTTCTTCTCGAGGTCGTACTCGTAGTTTATTCTTCCGAGGAAGTTCCTGATGCTGTCCTCTCCAACAAGGGCCAGCCGGTATGTTATGCCCTTCTTCGACTTGACCCTGTAAACCGTCGTCCTGACGCCGAATTCCGCTAAAAGCCCCGCTATCTCGTCCATGAACTCTCTAAGGTTTTCTTCAAGTTCCTTGGTCTTCGACTGTGTGAAGTTTATCGGCAGTGGCGTGTTACCCTTGAACTCGATGATGCTTCCGTCGGCCGCGAAGAGTCCTGCCAAGAAGTTCCTCTTCACCCAGAGGGGGGCTCTCTTAATCCACTCTGGAACGCTGTAAGCGGTTTCCGCTTTTCTACCTCTCGGCATTCCAAGCTTCTCCATGAGCAGGGCGAAGCTCCTCGAGGTGACCCTCAGCTCCGCCAAAACGCTCCTGCCCTCGTACTCGCCGCTCACAGTTTCGATGTGGTAGTCCCTCTCGCGCACGTAGAGGTTCGCGCTGATGCCGAGCCTCTCAAGGTCTTTCTTGAGCTCCTTCAGCGTCTCCTCCTTTCCGTAGAAGCTCAGGTAGAGCCTTCCGTCCATCTCGCCGAGGTGACCATCGCCGAAGGCGAAGCCGAGGATTCTCGCGAGGGTTCCTATCCTCGGGTCCTCCCAGCGAAGCGGCAGTAGCTTCCTCTCGCGCAGGAACTTCACTATTTGTCCGTCCTCGCCCTTAAAGTCCTCCTCGCTTAGGAGAACGCCCCTCCGCTCCTCAAACTCAACGCCCTCGAACGGATAAACGAGAACCTCATCTCCCTCACTGACGTTGCCGAGGTAAACGTATCCCAGAGGGGTTAGAACCGGGTGGTCCTCGCTGCCCTCGATGACCTTTCCTGACTCGGTGACGATTCTCACCGCGAGCTCGTTCTCATCAACGTCCCTCTCGGCCACGAAGGCAACCTCTGAAAAATCATTGTGGCCCTCGTCAACGTCGTAGACTCTCAGTCCCTGGAGCTTGAACTTTTCGGGCATCTCCTCAACCTTAACCCAGTATCCGTGCTCCGTGAGAACTTTTGAGCCCGGAGCAAGGCAGTTGATGTCGTATCCGACGCCTCCGGGGCTTATTACGCCCTCTTTAACGTCAAAAGCGGCCACTCCGCCGATTGGGAAGCCGTAGCCCTGATGACCGTCGGGCATGACGATTGAGTACTTGTATATGCCGGGGAGCATGGCGACGTTGGCGGCCTGCTCCAGCGTCCTGTCCTGACGCATCTTCTCGATGAGCTGGTCGTCAGCGTAAACCCTTCCCGGAACGCGCATCCGCCTGTCAAACTTTGGAATCTCCCAGCGGATTTTGTCAATTCTCTTCAACGGCACCATGGTTCTCACCCTTAGGGTATTCTAACGCCGGAACTTTAAAACCTTAGCACCGAATTTCCAACCGCTACCCCTTTATACCACCTTCCCGAAAATCCTTCGATGGCCGGGAACCTGCTCAAGAACATCGGACACCTGATGGCGGGTAGCTTCGCGAGAAGCATGATAATGGTCGTCTTCACGATTTACATAATCAGGGTTATCAGCGTTCAGGACTTTGGAATCTACTCGACGGTTCTCGCTTTCTCGGCCATAACAACGGCCTTCGTCAACTTCGGCCTCGACACTTATCTCACCCGCGAGGCCAGCAGGGAGAGGGATGTTTTTATCCCACTCCTCAAAGCGGTTACGAAGGCCCGCTTTCTGCTCTTCGCCCTCTCCGAGGTTCTCCTCTACGCGCTCCTGAAAGTCCTCGGCTATCCAGAAGAGGTTATCCTCCTCACCCTCGTCTTCGCCTTCGACCCCCTCCTCTGCTTCCTCCTCGATTCCATCTACTCAATCCTCTACATCGAGGGCAGAACGCACCCGGTGGCGCTGGCCGAGTTTGGAAAAAGGGCCCTTCTCCTCATCTTCGTGCTCTTCACTGCTCGCTACGGCCTCTTCTGGATTGTTGTTTCGTACATCGTGGCCGACCTCATAGTCCTCGCCTTCCTCTACATTGACTACAGGAAGCTCGTGAAGAACTTTCCGCGGGGAAGCGGGGTCCCCCTGAGGGAGGTCCTCCGGAAGAGCCTTCCCTTTTCCCTCCAGACTTTAACCGGCCTCTTCTTCTGGAACGTGGACATAATGATGGTGTCAAAGCTCCTCGGAGCCGTCGCGACGGGATTCTACAACGTCGGCGCGACGATTTTCAAGGCGATATACTTCATTCCCCAGTCCTTCGGCTCGGTCCTCTTCCCCAAGATGAGCGAGGCCCACCACGAGGGCAACCTCGAAAGGCTCCGCGGGCCAATCCTTGAGTCCACCAAGAGCCTTCTCTTAATAGCGGTCGGCATCGTGCTCTACTCCCAGACGAGCCTTCCCTACTACATTCCCCTGCTCTTCGGCGATAAGTACGCGCCGGCGATGAAGCTCATGGGGCCGATGTCTCTCATAGTGCTCTTCTACTTTCCGGCCTTCATCGGTCAGAACCTCCTCATGGCAATCGGGCGCGAGAAGGAAGCCGTCAACACGCTGGTCTTCGCGAACATCGCCAACTTCGTCCTGAACCTGATTTTCATAAGGCTATTCGGACTTCTCGGTGCCGTCTACGGAACGGTGGTCAGCCAGGCCCTCTTCCTCGGGGCGACGGTCTACTACCTCCGCGACGTCCTCCCGAAGGTTCTTCCCCCGATGGAGCTCGCGAGGGGTCTCGTCTGGGGGACCCTTGCGTGGGTTCTCACTGCCCTGGCCGTCCTCTGGCTGGAGAACTACGTAAAGCCGGACTGGGCCGACAACCTGTACTTCCTGACGCTCTACCTGCTCTACAAGACGGGGATCATAAAGGTAGAGGGTTTCAGAATCTAATCCCGCCTTAGCCTCCTCTCCTTCGGGACGTAGTTGAGTAGCCTGCTGTTTTTCGCCTTGGCGGAGCCGAGGTAGTAGGAGCGCCATTTGAGGAGCACCCAGCCGTCCGGCGCGTCAACCTCGACACTCTCTCCAGCTAAGTACCGCTTCGCCCCCTCATCGTCCAGCTCGACGAGGTTTTTGGTTGCCTTCGGTCCAACGAGGAAGGCACCCTCAATCGTCAGCCTTATGCCGTCGCTCTCTATCCTGCCGAAGTAGATTCCCCTCCTGCCGGTGTCGCTTATCTTCAGCCCACAGGGCTTGTAGGCGTAGACCTTGCTGTGGTTGCCCCTTATCTCGTAGATTAGCTCCGGGGCATAACCGTAGTTCTCGAGGAGGAGCCTTTTAACGAGCTCGGCATCGCCGGTTTTCCCAATCTCGTCCCTCGGGTTGCTCATTTCCCATCACCCGGCTTGACTATCCTAGCTATGAAGAACGCCTCTGTGTCGTTGTCGTTCGGGTGTATGCGCAGAGCCTTTTTCAGCTCGTCCGAGTAGGTCTTCCCCTCCCACTCAAGGACGGGCTCGCTCGTCTTCACGGGCAGGTTTATCTTTTCAAGCCTCGCGTCGGTCTTCCTCAGGAGGTAGTCAACGACTTCCTCGTTCTCCAGCGGGTCTATCGTGCAGGTCGAATATACCATGACCCCTCCGGGCTTCAGCGCCTTGTAACCGGCCAGGATGAGCCTCTTCTGAATGTTCATGTACTTGACGACTGCCTTCTCACGCCACTCCCTCAGGAAGCGCCAGCTCTTTCGTATCATTCCGACAGAGGAGCACGGTGCATCTAATAGAACCCTGTCGAAGGTATTCTCGAAGCGCGCGAATTTGGCCCCGTCCCTCGTCGTTACCCTCGCTATCAGAACCCCCATCCTGTTGAGGTTCGCTATCAGGACGTTGGCCCTGTCCCTGTTGGGGTCGTTTGCTATTATACAGCCTTCGTTCTCCATGTACTGGGCTATCTGGCCGGTCTTCGAGCCCGGCGCGGCGGCCATATCCAAAACCAGCTCCCCCGGCCTCGGTTCGAGAACCACCGGCGGAATCATTGAGCTGGCTTCCTGGCCGAAGATTAAGCCGAGGCCGTGCTCCGGAACCTTCGCGAGGTTGTCAACGTTGATGAAGAACCCCTCCCTGACCCAGGGAATCGGCTCGAGCTCGAACTCCTCTTTGAGTCTCTCAACCACAACCTCCAGCGGTGCCTTGAGCGTGTTCACCCTGATGCTCTGCCTGAGGGGTTTAACCATGAACTCCCAGAACTCGTCCGAATCATCGAGCTTTGAGTAGCGCTCGTAAAATGCAGGATTGGTTTCCCTGATAACGTCCCTCGCGCTCATCCAATCACCTCACAGGTCGGGGACGAACTGCGCCATCCAGCGCCCGTCCGGCAGTTTCTCAATCCTCATGTCGTGGTAGGTTATCGCCTTAACTTCCTCCTTCGGCTCGTGCTTCTCGCTCAAAGGTTCGCCGCAGGCCTTCGCTTTGAGGCGGTAGCCGTCCTCGGTTTTCTCTATCTTGAGCCTGATGTCGCCGAAGACCAGCCCCTCCATGTCGTGAAGCACCAGGAGTTCCTCAAGGAAGCTGTACAGGAGCGCCTCCAGGTCCTCTTCCTCAACCTCAATCTCGCGACACTCCCTCGGCTCGACCTTCCTCACGTTCACCATCACGTCAAAGAGTCCCAACGCGACCGCCTCGAAGGCCTCCTCCAGCGTTGAGCCGTAACCGCGAACGCCTATGTCAGCGGTGTGCTCGTAGTGCTCCCAGGTTCTCATTCTCTCACCCCCAGGAGGATTGAGTTCAGGCCCTCTCTAAGGGCCACCTCGTGAAGCCTCTTATCTGCGGTGTAAAAGGCATCGGCCTTTACGTACTTCGCCGAAACTATTTGCAAGGCGTCTGCCTGATAAATGTGATACCTCTCAATCAGCTCCCACGCATCGGCGAGGAGCAGGGAATGGACGGGAACGACCTCAAGGACACCCAGCCTCGTGAACCGCTTTACCTCCGCCAGGAAGCCCCTTTTCAGGAAGTTGAACTCCTCCTCGGTGAGCTGGCCTCTCCTCAGCTTTTTGTCGAATATCCCGATTACCTCACCTATATTCCAGAAGCTGAAGGCCAGCTTCACCTCACCCCTGTAGGCGTCCCTGAAGGCTTTCTTCACGACGTCACTTCCGTTTTCGTTCAGATACCTCTTCAAGATTGCGCTACTGTCCAAGTAAACGCTCCTCGCGCTCATCCCTCATCTCCCTCAGGAGCTTTTCACTGCTCTCGCCACCAACGTCGAGTGGCTCGAACCACAGGGGAACTTCGGAGTCGTCAACATCCTTCAAGACCTCGTTTATGAGGTAGTTCATCAGCGCCTCCTCCAGCAGTCTGCTGACCTCGCTCCCCTCCCGGACGGCCAGCTCTTTAAATTCCCTCCACAGCTCCTCATCGACGTAAACGCTCGTTTTTACCCTGCCCATGTCACCACCTGTAGGTAATTACCGATGTCGGTATAAAACCCTATCGAAACCGTTAATTAGACCGCCGTCGAAACGAAGGCGGTGGTGGCATGAGGGAGGTAACGCCCAAGAAAATCCGCGAGATGAAGGGGAAGGAGAAAATCACGATGGTGACGGCCTACGATTACCCCTCGGCGCTCCTGGCGGATAAAGCGGGAATTGACATCGTTTTCGTTGGCGATTCCCTTGGCATGGTCGTTTACGGCGAGGAGAACACGCTTAACGTGACGATGGAGCAGATGGTATTCCACACGAGGGCCGTTGCAAGGGCCGTTAAGCAGGCGCTCGTCCTGGCAGATATGCCCTTCTCCAGCTACGAAGTCAGCGTCGAGGAGGGCGTTAAGAACGCCGTTCGGTTGATTCAGGCCGGTGCCGATGCTGTGAAGATTGAAGGCGGTGCCGACCACGAAAAGCTCGTCAGGAAGCTCGTCAGGATGGGAATTCCGGTTATGGGGCACACCGGTTTAACTCCCCAGCGCTATCTAAGGCTCGGTGGCTACAGAATCACCGGCGAGACGGAGGAGGAAATCGAGGAAATCCTGCGCGACGCGAAGGCCCTTGAGCGGGCAGGGGCCTTCGCGGTCGTTCTGGAGTTCGTTTTGGCCGATGTTGCGAAGCTCGTAACGGAGGAGGTCTCGATTCCGACGATAGGAATTGGGGCGGGTCCGTACGTTGACGGTCAGGTTCTGGTCTGGCACGACCTTCTTGGAATCTATGAAAACTCACCGCCCTTCGCCAAGCGCTACGCCGAGCTGGGTGGGATTATCTTGGAGGCCCTAAATCAGTACAACCGCGAGGTCAAGGCTGGAGAATTCCCGAGCGAGGAGTACTACTGGGAGTACGGGGACAAGGAAGACTTTGAGAGGAAGGCAAAAAACGCCCTCAGAAGGCTTGACTTCTGAGTTCTTTCGGCGACTTTTTGGATTCCTTCCAATTTTGTGTGTTTCCAGCCCTTCTTTGTAACCACTCCGTAGTTTTGGATTGTTTAAACTTCAAGGTTTATAAGGGATTATTGTGGAATATTCAATGGGGGCAGTGGAATGTTCAACGTAACGAGGGGTGCAAGGGGCAACAAGCGGCTCTTAGCGATGGTCTTCGCGTTCTCAGTGGTGGCAGGGGTGTTCATCGGTTTCGTAGCGGCCACTGGCTCAAGCGTCACTTACCATGTGACTCTAAGCCCCAATTCTCCTTACTATTTTTCAATTTCTGGAAGCTTTCTAACGGTCTCCGTAGAGGTTTCCTCTTCTGAACCTGTTACGGTCTGTATAACTGACGCCACGGGGCTTGCAAAGTTAAAGGCGGGCGAAAAAGCCCTGTGCTACATGTACGCGGGGAACGTGAAGGACCTGAAGAGGGTTTGGAGAAGTCCCAACGACGGCCAGTTCTACCTCGTGATACTATCTGACAAGCCCGCAGAAGCGACGGTTACCATAGAGCGCGGAATCCTCGTAAAATGATGGAGCCGGGACCGGGATTTGAACCCGGGACCTGGGGATTACGAGTCCCCCGCCCTGCCGAGCTAGGCTACCCCGGCACCGTTCTAAGGAACAGGCCCGGGATTTATAAGCTTTTCTCAGGGCTGGCCGAGGATGCTCCGGATTACCATCAGCCACTTCTGGGGGTCGAGGGCAACGAGGAAGGCAAGCGTGGCAAGTAGGACGTTGAAAGCCGTTATCGCCCCAAGGGACTTGAGCTCCCACCGGTAGAAGCACTCTGGAACGCGCGCCATCCAGCCATCGGTCGCCCTTGAAACCGCCCACGCCAAGAGGAATCCGGTGAGAACATCGTATATCCAGTGGTGAGCCAAGAACACCGTCGCAAAGGGAATCAGAGTGTTTATCGCTATCAATGCTTTTCCACCTATGCGCTTTCTGTACTTCCAGATTGTTATGATGTTTATCGCCGCAAAGGTGTTGTGGAGGGAAGGCAGCACGAACTCCTGCCTCGTCAGCAGGGTATTGTCAACCGAGTAGCCGGGGATGTGGTAGACGTAGTGGGGAGCGTGGATGTGGAAGATTAAGTAGACTGTCCCAGCCCCAGCGTACGCCATCAGATACCTCGCAAGGAGTTCGTCCGAGGTTTTAAGGTCACGCAGGTAAAGCAGAACGTAGAGGACCATGAACCCTATTGAACCGGCAAAGCCGAAGTAGTAGACCCACCTCAGGGTCATGTAGAGAGGGGGTATCGACTTTGTAAAGCTCAACAAGCCGAGAACGAGGGAGCGGGAAGTCAGAGGAAGCTTAAGGAACTCCCTGGTCGCGTCGATGCTCCACCTGCCGAGGTAGCCGTACAGGATTCCAAAGGCTATCCACCCGAAGTAGCTGAGAATGAAGGCGTTCAACCTCACGAGAACTTCCCTGTCGCGAAGCCTCGCAAGGAGTGGGTTCATTTCTTATCCCCCGAAGTGATTGCTTAACTCGTCCGTTATGTATCGGGATGTATTGGGACCAACCCTTTAAAAACTTTGCACTTAACCCCGGAAGGGTGGTATCATGGAAGTACCCGGCTACGGAAAGATTGAGTTCAACGCCGTCCTCTTCGACCTGAACGGCACACTGGGGGTCGAGGGGAAGGTCCCCGACGACGTGAAGGAACTTCTTGCGAAACTCGCCGACCGCTACACGGTGGTTGTTCTCAGCGCGGACACCTTCGGAACCCTGGAGGAGGAGTTCAAAGGTTTACCCGTTAGAATCGAGAGGGTCTCAAGCGGTGTCGAAAAGGCCGAGATTGCTGAAGGCTACGCACCCTACGCCGCCGTTGGAAACGGAAACAACGACGTTGCCATGCTTGAGAAGGCGGAGCTGGCCTTCTGCGTGATTGGGCGGGAAGGGGCGAGCGTTGACGCGCTACTCGCGAGCGATGTAGTAGTCACGGATGTCAAGGACGCGATAGAGATGCTCCTCAACGAGAAGAAGCTAATAGCGACGCTGAGGAGGTAGCATGAGGACTCTAAAAGGCGTCGGGACGGCCAGACTCGTTGTGAAGAAGTCGGTCTTCATCGGCTACGCCTCGCCCGCTAAAAATGAGGAGGAAGCCAAGGCATTTATCGTAAAAATTAAGGCCCACCACAGCGACGCTAACCACAACGTCTCCGCCTACGTCATAAACGACGGGCGGAACTTCGCGGTCCGCTACGATGACGACGGCGAGCCGAAGGGGAGCGCCGGAAAGCCCGTCCTAAAGGTCATTCAGAACAAAGGCCTGAGCAACGTGGTCGTAGTGGTCACGCGCTACTTCGGCGGGATAAAGCTCGGCTACGGCGGCCTAGTTAAGGCCTACAGCGAGGCCGCCAGCAGGGCCATAGAGAACGCGGGAATCGTTGAGGTCTACGAGACGGAGCGCTTTCAGGTTACCTTTTCCTACAGCCTGTTCCACACCGTTAGGGAAACCATCGAAAAAGCCGGCGCGAGGGTCGTCGGCGAGGACTACTCCGGGAGCGTCACCTTCACCGTCGAGACGAGAAAAGGGGACGCGGAAGGACTGATGAGGCTCCTCGTTGAAAAAACGAGGGGAAAGGCAAGGGTAAGGAGGCTGTTCATGGGGACCTTTAACGGAAAGCTCTAGAGATAAGTAGAAAACACGGAAGACGTAACTCTGCCGTTTAGTAGGGTCATCGAGAAGTACCCAAAACAACAGAGGGGAGCATACTATACGCCCCCTCACAGCCAGGCGATTAGGAACAGCGCCAGACCGTACGCGACTACGAGCGCATAAACCCGCTTGCTCCACGATAGAACCTTACCCCCGTCGAAAAACCTGAAGGGAAGAAGGTTGCACAGCCCCATGAGCGTGTTGATGCCGTACACTGCCGCGATTTCCATGCTACTGTTGAAAAACGCCAAGACGAAGAACACCGTTGCAAAGGCGAGGTTGGCGAGAGGACCCGCGAGGGCTATTTTCCCCACTTCCCCCACATCGTAATGGGGCTTCCAGGTTGTCCCATCCACCTTGGGGGCTACCTCAAAAACCCCCGGTGCAAAAAAGATTGCACTCCCAAGGGTTGCCAGATACAGGAGTATAGAAACCACGATTACAGTCGGAGAGAGCCGATACCCCCCAGCGTACCCAAACTTATTCCCAACGTACTTGTGCCCCAGTTCGTAAAGAGCGAACGCCGTCAGAAGGGGTATTGCGTAGAACTCGGCACTTGAAAGGCTCGTCCACGACAGCATGCCGAGAATCAAAAAGTAGGCAACCGTTAGATGTACCATCTCTACCATGTCCATGAAACCACCGAAGTACCATCGGCGTTAAGCACAAAAATTTTTCTCCTAAAGGGTCTGCTGAGACCAACCCTTACCATTCGAAGGCCCTCAAGGGACCTCAAAGGGGAAATAAAGGAAGTCAAATTAGACGGTTTATCTCTTCCTCCATTCTTACCCTCTCTGCGAAAGCCCGAAGAAGCTCGTAGAGGGCTTTGGCGTTCTCCCGCGTGTAGGAGACCCTGACCGGTTTGAACATGGGTGGTGCAAAGCTGACCGCGTCTTTTTCAAACACGAACTCGGCAGGATACTTTATCGGCGAGAACGTGAAAGAGTCAAAACATTCCAACACGACACGGGTTTTCTTAACCCTTTTCACACCCACAAGAATCACCTCCCAGCTTCTTGAAAAGAAAAGAAAGCTTCAGAGGGCGGGAACGGGGTCGGAAACCTCGCGGGGAACGTTCATACCTTCAACGTGTCTCATATACTTCCAGTAAAGATATGCCAGTTTCTGAACGTTCTCGCGGGTGTATTTGATGAGAAGCTGGCTCGAAAAGTTCTCGCTCGTAATTGTGAGTTTCAGGTACTTGGGTTCAAACTCGGCTTTTATTGTTACAGTTTCAGAAGGGCCGTCAAGCTCAAGAAGGTAGCAATCAAACTCGTATCCAAAATTAAGGGCACGCACCATTCCGCACCACCAGAAACGCTACCTCCAGTCCCGAGGAGGTCCGGAAACGGCGAGAGTAATAAAGCAAGTTTAAATTTATAAATCTTTCGGTCCATGGAACATGCCACCAAACTCATGTGAAGATGTAGCTTTCAAAAAGGTGTCCTCTTAGGGTTCCTAGAACGCATTAATCCTTTGATTCATCGTTCAACATCCGCATCCAGGAAAAAGTTTAAAAGGTTCCGTCATGAGTAGACCGCGGGTTAGGGGCCGTAGGGTAGCTTGGCCCATCCTGCGGGCTTTGGGAGCCCGTGACCCGGGTTCAAATCCCGGCGGCCCCACCACACTCTTCACGTTTCTACGTTCCAGTCCCATCGGTAACGTCTCGCGTGAGAAACTAACGCGGGTTACAATATTGGGGTCAGTATAGTCCCAGTGCAAGTGTTGGCATGCAACGAAACGCGAAACACTTGAATGAAAGGGAGGCGTAGGTACCTGTATCACCCCCCAATCGAGATATTACCGTTTCAGGTGTTGCACGACTGTTTCATGGATGAAACAAACGCATCTACTTGTTGGTTTTTGTTTTCGTTTTTCTGTTCCACGAGAGGATACGGTGTTATGATGCCAGAACAAACGTCTGGAATTCGCACTTGGGAATGCAACAAAATAATAAAAATGAACCCCTACGGTGTTGCACAGATGCAACGATGCAACGTCCTGCACCGAACGTCTTGATGTTCTATGAGTTACTTTCAAAAATCCTAAGCAATCGACCGTACTCGAAGCCGTTCAGCCGAAGTCTCTCCGTCTCCCAGTCCTCCGTTTTCTTGCCCTTCCATACACCGTACAGCTTGTAGTGGGCAAAGTTAAGCTCGCCGAGAACTACGGCGAGGGTATAGAGTGTATCCCTGAGGTCCTCCCAGCGCCCCTTAAGTGTCTTTCCAAAAACATCCTCCCACTCAAGCTTGAACGGTATCAGTCCAGAGCCGCTCAGGGCTTTCATCTCGGCGTAGGCCCTATCGTCCAGGGTAACGACAAGAACGTTCACGTCCTTCCTCTCGGCGTAGCTTCTGTAATCAAGGGCTATCCTTGTATCCCCCTCCTCATTTCCCCCACTGTCAACTAGTTCCGCACCGCTTGACTTCAACTTCTGAAGCTCCACCAAGCCCAGCGTTGCAAACCTTGCCAGCGGGGTTGGCTGGTTGGAGAACACTCCCAAAGCGGTGTTGTAGCGTAGCTTTTTGTTCAGGTGTCTTCCAACTTCATCCATGACACCCTTGGCGTACAGGAAGTCGAAAATCAAGTTTCCGTTTCTGTAAAAGTCATCCTCAGCTAGAATCTTCGAGGGAACTCTGAAGTAGAGAGCGTTCGTGTCAAAGCCCACGTAGAGGGGTCGTCCATCCTCAAGGAGAGAGAAGACTTTTTTCCTGAGCTCGTCCCAGTTCCTGAACTTGGCCATTCCTCCGGCCACTATCGCCTCGCGGACCTTCGAGGGGTCACCGTGAACGGTATCATTGACATGAACCCTCTGGGAGACCTTGAGCTCCGCTTTTTCACCGAGCCTAACTTTTCCTATTGGAATGCTCCTCAACGAGACGTCGAACGCGGTTTTACCATCGAGGTAGAGGGAGTTGAGAACCCTCATGAGGGCTCCCCGGGTTATGAAGTAGCTACCTGAAGACTCCTTTCCAGACCTCCTCGGTCTGAGAAAACCCTTATTCCCGGTGAGTTCTCTCGTTGTAAAGAGCTTTTGTTTCACCATTGGGACGTCAAAGAGAAGCCTCCCCGTGTAGCTTAAATCGTCTAGATGGAGGTACGTCACCTCGTCGGCGTTCTCTGACATGGCCGCGCTGAGGAGGAGGGCGCTCATGAACTTCCTGCCTGGAGTGATGTCCACAACAACCTCGTAACCCTTACTCTTCAGTGAGTTGATGAGGGAGCCGGCTTTTTCCCTGAACTCGACGGGGTTCTCCTCGTTGAACCTCAGGTTCTCTCCCGCAACAACTTTTACGCCAGCCCCGTACGTCTTAGATAGTTCTTTGATTAGCTCCTTTGCTTTTTCTAACTGTTCCCTGACGTCATCGTTCCAGAGAAGGTACACCATATTCGGTAACCAGGAGTAAACCTCGGAGAGATACCAGAGTGGATTGATAACGGCCTCAACGCTCGTTCCAACTGTTGTTATGTAAGCCCTCATGCAATCACCCCGCTATCCAGCCGATTCCAAAACCGACCCAGAGACCCGATAAGAAAGCGGAGATGATTAGGAACCACGAGTATGGAACCGTGAGACCAAGGGCCATGACCCTTGGAAGCCCCAGTAATCCATTGATTTTGTCCTTCAGTATATCCCAGAGGAACACGGCGTAGTACCAGACGGCCAGCAAGAGGGCCATTCCAAGGGCGAGCCTGTGGTGGTCGAGGACGCTCCACAGCTTGAAGAGGAGGAGCAACGAGACGGCATCCGCGAGAAGGAAAATCCCGCTCTCCCAGCGCTCGAAGTCTATGGAGCTCCGCCTCTCGTAGTGCAGTCTTGGGACCCTCAGGGCCTTCCAAGCCAGAACTATAAGACCCACAAAACCGGCGAGGGTGACTAACATTGACAAGTTCGTGTAACCAGAGTCGGAGAGGACCTCCACAACGACGGCCAGCAGGGAGAGCCCGAAGAGTGGGGCTATTACAGCCGTCATCACGCCTGCAACAATCTCCACCGCGTTCATGCCTTCGTTTGAGAGCACTCTAATTAGATGGAAACCCAGCCAGAATAACGTCAGGAGCCCCACAATAACTCCAAGGCTTGAATGGGGGACGCCGTGGTACTGAACGTAGAGAAGCCAGTCCGGCAGTTTGGAGTCCCACTGGTCGAGGATTGGCTTGAAGAGGGGAACCGCGACCGTAAACATTGCGGGGCCGACCGGCCAGCGGTTCTCCTTCGCAAAGAGGGTTCTTCCGGTTACGTTCTGGAAAGCGAAGGGCACCAGCGCTAAGGGTCCAAGGGCCATGAAGTAGAGGGCTATCATTATCGGGTCTCCCTCCGCCATCTCCTCCACAACGGCATTCTCAACGATTCCCGCCATGAGGCCAACGACCATCCAGGCGATTGCACTCGAAGGGGGCACCAGGTAAGAGTTCACCAGTGCGAGCGGGACAGATAGCACGAAGAGAAGCGTCGCGAGCCTCTCACTGTTCCTCCTCATCAGGTATATGAACACTAGATAGAGGATATCCATAGGAATGGCGTAGAACACACCCTCTAAATCCGCGGCGAGGAAGCCTATCAGTATCGCCAGTCCGTATGTTATGTCAATGGCGAAGTAAACGTAGTCCGTCCACGCGTAGAGCAGGAGGACCAGCCCGACGACAGCCGAGAACGGCAGGTCACTGCCCGAGCTCATCACGGCACCAACGAAGGACAGGAAGGTGAAGCTCGCGAACAGGAGAACGAAAAACCCCACGGTTCTTCCGACTCTGTACCTGTCCAACCTTCCACCCCCTACTCTCTCAGGGGATTGAGGAAGCCAAAGCCGAGGCTGTTAAGAACTCCCAATCCGGCGTCCATGAGGAAGGCGTAGAAGTCCCTGTTGTTATCGTTCAGGTCCACTTCGAGCCTCTCCCAGTTCGAGCCGGGAACGTCGAAGTGCTTGCCCCTAACGCTGACCCTGACGTAAACGTCAATCCATCCGTTCCGCCTCACCTTGGGAACCATCTTCCTGAAGAGGGGGCCTTCGAGCTCAAAATCTTCCCCTGTAAAAGCCCTGTACTTGCTGAGGGCGTTCTCCTTCAGCCGTTCCCTGAAGTACTCAACGTCCCCGTGCTCGTGGAAGGTGAAGTACCTTCCTGCTCCCTCGGGTGCCCTGACGACGACGGGTGAACCAGTTGCGAACGTGCTCCTTGGCTTCAGCCTGAACTTCTTTAGTTTCTCGACGGTCAGCGTGTACCGTCCCAGAACGACCTTTTCCACACCGCTCAGCCTCTCGTAGAGGGTCTCTATGAAGGCCTCATCAGGGGAACTTATCAGAAGGTTTTTCGGCTTCTCCCTCCTGAAGTCACCCCCGGGGAACAGGTCAGAGAAGCAGAAGAACTTGAAGCCGGGCCTGTCGTTGATGTCCTCGTACTCGGTTCCACGGAGGTGGTAGTAAATCATCGACTGGATTGAGTGCTTTCCAACGGCCCACCGGGGGAAGTTCCTTTCAGGCCTGAGCGTCAGGAGAAGCCTCATATCAACACCTCATTGCAATCCCTGAAAATTCAACCCAAAGGTTTAATAAAAAACTTTTGCCCGGGAGGAACCCCCTAATCGGCAACACGTGTCGCATCCCCGCAACGTTCGGACGCAATATACATGCAACGGGTTGGTCGTTATGAATTTCCCGGGTGAAAACCAGTACACCCCAAAGTTCCAGTAATCTGAAGGGGCCGTTTTGCACGGTTCATCGACGCTGGGAACGTTGCTTATCATTTACAGGGTTGATGAAGCCAAAGCCAAGGCTGTTTAGAACGCCCAAACCCGCGTCCATCAGGAAGGTGTAGAAGTCACGGTCCCCATTACGGGGCACCTCAAGGTACTCCCAGTTGGTCCCCGGGACATCGAAGTACCTCCCACGAATGTTAACGCGAACGTAGACGTCGAACCAACCTTTCCGCCGTATCCGAGGAACCATTCTCGTGAACAAAGGACCGTCGAGCTGGAAGGGTTCGCCAATAAAGGCAGAGTACTTCGCGACGGCGTTCTCGGTGAGCCTATCCACGAAGTAGGCGAGGCTGTTGAAGTGGTGGAACGTGAAGAACCTTCCCTTTCCTTCGGGAGCATTGAGGACGATGGGGGAGCCCGTTATGAAGGCCCTCCTCGGCCGGAGTTTGAGCTTTTTAAGGGACCTCAGGTTAAGGGAATGCTTTCCAAGGTAAATCCTCTCGTTTGGAAAGAGCCTCTCGTAGAGCACCTCTATGAAGCTATCGTCTGGGGAGCTCACTATCAGCCTCTTAACAACGCCCGGCTTGTACGGCCCGCTGGGGAACACGTCAGAGAAACAGAAGAACTTGAAGCCCCTTCCATCGTGCACCCTCTCGTAGGGCGTTCCTGTTAGGTGGGTGTATATCATCGCCTGAAACGCGTGCTTTCCGAAGGCCCAGTCCGGAAACTCTTCGTCGGATTCGAGCTCGAGGAGGAGCCTCATGTTGACACCTCCAGCTGTAATGGGCTTCGGACTATTAAGGGTTTTGGTCCGGCCATCCGAGTGAAGCTTTGCCGTCCACACGAGAAGCGCCCCAAACCCATTAAACATGAGTTGAACCGGCGAGCCCGCGGGGTTTGTTTGGTTGTTGGTTTGTAGGCCTGTTTTCCGGCTGAAAGCCCCTGATTTTTCTGGTTTTTCAGTTGTGTTCATTGTGGGTGGGCGGTTCTCGTGGTTTTTAAGACGGAATGAAGGGTTTACACGGCTTGCGGATGGTTGAATGGGGGTGGATTCGCCTTGAAGGGTTTTTTAGAGCTCTTAAATCGGATATCTGGTTTCCATAATTTCCCATGGTAATTTGATGTACGTGTTTGAAATCCAGGGCGTTTGGTGCCGGTTTTAACGAGCTACAGGTACATTGAAGCTTTTTCGGGTCAGAGGAGGTAGATGCGCTGGTTTTTGGGTTGGGTGTTAATGGAGGTTTTTGAGGGGCTTTTCTGGGGTTTGGGGGCTTTTCCGCGGAGTGCGGTGGATTGAAAATGATGGACAAGCGAGTGTGGGCTGAAATGAATTGTTATATGGCTTTTAGGGGTTTTTCCGGGCTTTTTGATGGTTTTTTGCGGGTTACGGCCTCTCGGGATTGTCCGTTGGCATGTTTAGAACTAACGGTGGTAACAAATTGGCCTTGGCGGGGGTGTTTTTAGGGGGTTTTCCGGGCGAAAAATTTATATAAGGCTTCCTGGTTAAGGTTTATTGTTGGAATGAAGGGAATTTCCGGACCGTTTCCGAACCTCTAGAAGAGTGGAAACCCCGAAAGCCTTTCCCCGATAGTGGCACCCGTGATCTCATTCGTTTCCGAACCTCTAGAAGAGTGGAAACGTCTTTGTCCCTCGGGTGGGGCGGAAATTCATCTATAAGCCACTGGTTTCCGAACCTCTAGAAGAGTGGAAACCCCGTCTCTATTTCTGCAACATCGGTTTTGATGCGGATTATATCTCCATCGGTTTCCGAACCTCTAGAAGAGTGGAAACACACCCAATAAATTTCTCCATCTGTTGAATTTACATATTGTCCAGTTTCCGAACCTCTAGAAGAGTGGAAACCTTGTACTTGCTTTCGGACTTCCTGACAAGCTCATCGAGTGGGATTATGTTTCCGAACCTCTAGAAGAGTGGAAACCTCGGGGCGCTCGAAGGCGGCCCCTTTTCTTACGGCCGCCACCACAGTTTCCGAACCTCTAGAAGAGTGGAAACGCTCTTTGAATCATTGAAAATCACCTCTCGTACAGGGGTTGCGGCTGAAGTTTCCGAACCTCTAGAAGAGTGGAAACATGGGAGGAACAATCCCAGCGGGTCGGGCGGCAGTTCGCAAATCAAGTTTCCGAACCTCTAGAAGAGTGGAAACCTGGTCCGCAGCCTTTTG
This sequence comes from Thermococcus henrietii, assembly GCF_900198835.1. Taxonomy (NCBI): domain Archaea; kingdom Methanobacteriati; phylum Methanobacteriota; class Thermococci; order Thermococcales; family Thermococcaceae; genus Thermococcus; species Thermococcus henrietii. The sequence goes on from NZ_LT900021.1 coordinate 1,819,840, forward strand.
AGCGGCAGACCAGATTGAGGCCGCGCCCTTCGCCTGTTTCTGAACCTCTAGAAGAGTGGAAACGCGGAGAAGAAAAGCACGTAGGGCAAAAATGCGGAAGAAAAGAAAGCGGTAGTGGTTTGAAAAAAGAGTTTCCGAACCTCTAGAAGAGTGGAAACCTGGCACTGCCCAGAAGTTACCCTCCTCGTCCATAACATATACTGGGAGTCCCATTACTGAATCTTTGAGTTTCCGAACCTCTAGAAGAGTGGAAACTGGCTGTTCCCGTGGAGCGTTCTGGGGGAGTTCTGTGTTATTCTCACTGTTGCTGAGGTTTCCGAACCTCTAGAAAACTGGCTTGATTTGGATTGTGAAATGAGGAACTCCTGCATAACGTTAATAAGGTCGAGTTGTGGAAAAGCTCACCATGTCAAATGAAGGGCTGTCCCAGGACCAGAGGAAGTGGGTTGTCTTCTTCCTCCTGAACCTTGGGTTGGTTCCCCTTATAGTTGTAAGAGCCGAGAGCGTTTACTCGGGCGACTACATGCCCTTCCTTGGAGTCACCACGCTCCTGTTCCTTCTCTCCGTGGCCCTCGCGTTGGGGGCGGGCTGGGGCCTGTGCGGGAAATCCATGGGACGGAATAATGAAAAGGGGGATGAGCCCAAACTCCTCGACTTCCTTCGCTTCTTCCTCCTCCGGTACTTCGTAGGTGAGGCCCTCCGCTCAATCTACGGCCTCTACATCTTCGTTCTCTTCGCCGTTACACTAACGGCTTGGCTCCCGGATGGTTTCGAGAACGGCAACGTGCCGTTTATCCTCGCATCTGTGCTGTACTTCCTCTCGTCGGTTTTCTTCACGGCGTGGGTCTATGGTCCGCCGGAGAGGAAGGGCTCTGATGTCGAGGTTCTTGTGTTTCCCCTGAGTATTCCAAACTGGACGCCAGAGGACCTTGACCCGCAAAAAGACCCCCGCGTGTGTGAGAAGCTCTGCAGGAACGAGGGGACGAGGAACATCGTGGTTCCCCTACTGGCGCACCTTGCAAGGCACCCAACAATACGTACCGTCGTCTTCCTCGTTACGGACACGGTTTATAACGGTGCCAGGAGTTTTCCCGGGCTGAAAACCGAGGAGGGGAGGGAGTACATCAGGGCTCTCGTGAAGGTCATTGAGACGTGCAGGTTCTGTTGGTCGAATTGCATCAAAACCGGCGCGGAACTAACGAAATCAAAGACGTTCAACTGCGGTGGATTTGACTGGGACATCAAATGGGATGACCTTGAAGATGACGACGTTGGGATAGACTTACCTAACGATGGAAAAAACGGCCTAACCGTGCGGTTCGTTAGGATAGGGAAGGCCAACAACCTTCACGAGATAAAGAGAAGGATAAACCGGGCGTTTTCTAAAATTGAAGACAAAAACAGTTCAAAGGTTCTCTTCGATATAACGGGAGGGACCGCCGTCGTGAGCGCCGCCATAATCCTTGAGGCCATTAAAGGCGACTACCGAGCCGGCTACGTGGCCCTCCCGCAGGGTACCGTTGGCGTTGAAGAAGCCAGGAAAAAGCTCAAGTCCAACGGCATCAACCCACCCGAGGAGCTCGTGGATAAGTGCCCCATAGCAGGAATGGTAGAGGAGATTCCGATAAGCGTGTTCAGCTTTGAGGATATTGCCAACGAACTGCAAAAATACTTTGAAAGGGCCTACGGAGGGAGGTGAATGGATAAGAAGGTGCTCCTCGCGACGCTCCTCCTACTCATCCCGATTTCCTTCCAGTTCACGAACCAGCTTTCCAAGTGGAGGCTCGTGGCTGTTGTCCTCGTCCTTCTGCTGTCCGCTTTGCTCTTCTGGAGGAAACTCAAGAAGGGCGAAAGAAGGGTCAGCCTCTCAGCCTTCGTCCACGCCTACTTCATAAACCTGATAATAGGGAACGTGAAGTCCCTGTTTGGAATATTCGTCTTCATCCTCCTAGCGGCGGTTCTGACCCAGTGGCTTCCCGACGCCATAGAGTCGGGCTCCCTCTACTGGGCAAGCTGGAACCTCGCCTACCTGCTCTCAATACTACTCCTGACATACTGGGTGGCCGTTCCAGAGGAGAGGAAAGAGGAGGGCCTTAGGAAGACCAAGTACCTCGTCTTCGCCCTGAGCTGGCCGAGCTGGAGCCCCAGCTCCGTGACCGGGGCGAACTGCAACGAACTTTTCACGAACTCCCCCGCCCTGGCGGGGGGTGGGGGAAAGCCCCCCAACGTGGCCCCCCTCTTCGTGGCGGTGAAGTACCACCTCGAAAGGCTCGAACGCGTTTACCTTCTGGTTTCCAGCTCGGAGATGGGCTACAGGTTCAAGAATGAGGGCGAAAGGGAATACGTCAGAACGTACCTGACCTCGAAAGGGATAAGTCCCGAAGGCCACGACTTCAGGGACCTGGTCAGGCTACTGCTCGTAAAGCTCTCCGAGTGCACGGGGAGGGGCATCACCGTTGAATGGACCGACGGAACCGCCGAGGAGCTAACCGGAAAGGATGTGACGTTTAAGCTCGCGGTGGCGGGTGACTTCGACGACGTGGACAAGTGCAGGGAAGTGATAAGAAGTCTAACTGATGAAATAATAAAGCGTGAGAGTGAGGAGCTGACGTTCGACCTTACCGGCGGAAAAACGCTGGTTAGCGTTGCGATGGCGCTGACCGCGATAAGGCGGGACTGTCAGGCCGAGTACCTGAGGCAGAACGTCTACGGCAGGGAGCCAGAAAAGCTACTCAAGAAAGTGAACCTGGACATATTCACGGTTGAGGACATCCTTGAGGAGCTCAGGGATGCGTTTGAGTACGGAAATTAACGGTTCCTGACTTTTGCACTCCCCATTTAAGGCCTGTGTAAAAGACTCAGTGCAAATGATTCCTATTCCTAAGTTGACAATCCTCTAAAGGACAAGAAACGACCTTGAATGGTTGCTCACATCGAGGACTTCATAAGGTCCAATTCGCCGAAAAACGTTTTAATTCACGTTCGTGATTAACGAGGGTGGCCATCGTGAAAAAGCCCCTGTTCATAACCCAGCACGGAAAGCTCGAGAGGGAGAAAGGAGCCCTCGTCTTTACCGGCCAGCTCGCCAAGAGGCCGGTCCCCCTGGCCCAAGTAAGCGAAATCCACTGCCTAGCCCGCGTTTCTCTGACGAGCGGGGCCATAGAGCTCCTCAGCGAGAGGAGGATTCCTGTCCATTTCTACACAACCAGGGGCGATTACAGGGGCTCCCTAATAAACGACGCCTCGCCGAGGGGAAAGCTTCACCTGGCACAGGCCGAGCACCACCTAATTCCTGAGAAGAGGCTTTTCCTGGCCAAAGCAATCGTTGAAGGGATACAGAACGTCATGGCATTCGTTCTGGCCGGGTGGGGTATTAACCCGGTGAAGCTCAACTCCATCAGAGTTGATGGAAAAACCGTCGATGAAATCATGGGGAAAGAAGCCGAGCTCTGGAGCAACTTCTACCGCTACTTTGGGGAAGCCATAGGTCTCGACGGTTTCAGGAGAACTAGACGGCCTCCAGAGGACGAGGTGAACGCGCTGATAAGCTACGCCAACGCCGTGACATATGGATTGGCATTTTCTTCGGCCATAAAAGCCGGTCTTGACCCCGCGATAGGCTACCTCCACGCGGTTAACGACAGGAGACACTCGCTTCCACTGGACTTAGCCGACATCTTCAAGCCGCTCTACGTCTTTACGACGATTCACAGGCTCTACACCGGAGGAAAGCTCAGAAAGGGACACTTCTCGAGGAAGGGAAAAGCCGTTTACCTGAGCAGGGAGGGGAAAAGGTTGCTCCTCGGCGAGCTGACTGCCACGCTCATGACGACGGTTTACTATGGGAGGTGGAAGAGGAATGTGAGCTACCGCTCCATGCTCGACATGGAGGCGAGAAGGCTCAAGAAGCACGTCCTCGGCGAGGAAACCTACAGGCCCTTCAGGCCGTGGTGGTAGGCCCCGGAAATTGATGAGCACGCCTCTGGCCCGGCTTCAGACCGGTTACATTTTTTCAGTTTCCACTCTTCTAGAGGTTCGGAAACTTGACATATTTCTGGAGAAGTTCAGGAAGAAAAATCCAAGTGTCAGGTTTCCACTCTTCTAGAGGTTCGGAAACCCTGTCATCACCATCAAGGGAGGAAGGTACATCATCGGCAACGAGGAGCTCTGTTTCCACTCTTCTAGAGGTTCGGAAACTCCAAATTCATCACTACCACCATAATAGTTATTCTTTTGTGCACTTGTTTCCACTCTTCTAGAGGTTCGGAAACCTGGAACGTATTGAACTATCTTGTCAATCCACTTATTCACGCCCTTTCACCAGTGTTTCCACTCTTCTAGAGGTTCGGAAACGGCCATAAAGAACGGGGGTCTCATTCTGGAGACCCCACAGGGTAGTTTCCACTCTTCTAGAGGTTCGGAAACTCATACCTCTCTCCATAAACCGCCCCTCAACACAAAACGAAAACCTCTTAGTTTCCACTCTTCTAGAGGTTCGGAAACGGTCCGGAAATTCCCTTCATTCCAACAACAAACCTTAATCAGGAAGTCTTATATAAATTTTTCGCCTGGAAAAGCTCCTAAAAAACAAAAACCACACCACTCCCCTCAAACCACTAACAATAGTAAAAAGGCAAAGTAACCAACCAAAAAACCCGAAAAAGCCAACAGAAGAATCACAAGCAATAACCAGCCCAACCAAAAGACTACAAAACTCGAAACTAAAAACAAAGCCTCTTACAGAATTTTTAACCCACCGCAAAGGCCAGAAAACCCACCATCAGCTAAAAGAAACCCGTCAGAACCCCCCGAAAACACCCAACTCAAAAACCAGCACATACTAACTTTTAAGCCTCAAATCGACCGTTACGCCCTTCTTCAAGCATTCAAACGAATATCCTAACTCTTTTGCAAAACATGTACATGCTAACACTCTTATGTAACGTAAAAACCAAATACCCCGTTTAAGGGCTTTAAACTGCTCTTCAAGACGAATCCACCCCCATTCAACCATCCGCAAGCCGTGTAAACCCTCCATTCCGTCTTAAAAACCACGAGAACCGCCCACCCACAATGAACACAACTGAAAAAACAAAAACCTCCAAGGAGTACTGAACTAAAACCCAAACTCAAAACGCCCAACCACCAACAGAGGCCAGCTCACCGGCTCAAATTACGTTATCGAATTCCTCCGCTGGTTTTCCTAGGTGGAAAGTTGTGAAGCATTTGTCGTCAGGCAGGGAGTAGAAGAGCACGCTGTCTTCCTCCTCTTTTATGACCCGGGACAGCTTCCTCTTCAGCTCCGCCACTTCATTCCGTCCAAGCCATCCCTCGAAGACGCTTCTCTGCCTCCACTGGAGGTACTGTCTGAGTACGTCGTGCACCTTTTTAACGCGCTTCTCGTTCACGTCGTAGACGACGATGTAGTACCTCATGGCCACCACCAAGGGAAAAAAGAGATCAGTGGAACCTCCCGTATCCCAGACTGGTCTTCGCACCCACGCCGTGATGTCTCAGGGCAAGGCGCAGGAGTTTCTCCGCGACGCCCCTTTCATCCCCTCCGACCGCGAAGACGAAGGGAACGCCTTTCCTCACGGTCAGGAAGAGAACCGGCACAGGACTGTGCCAGTCCCCGGGTGCTTCGCCCTTCTGGTAGTAGGGACCGTAGTGGGGGTTCATTATATCGAACTCTATGGCGTCCTTAAGCTTGCCCCTGAGCTGCGAGATGAGCTTCTCTCTGTCCGTCGGAGCCTTCACCGGGCTCGGCAGGGCGTCGAAGAAGACGGCCGAGCCTCCTTCCGTTGTTGTCCCGAAGATTCTCACCAGGCGCTCTGCAAGCTCGCGGGCGTTAACGACTGAGCCGGGTTTGGCCTCAACTCCGAGTGCATTCAGGAATTCCACGAGGTGTCTCGAGGGGTTTATTAGCCCCACCGCCTCCGGAAACTTTTCGGTTTCCCCCGCGTTGAGCAGTCCTTGAACTTCCTTGGCCCTCTCAAAGGAGTCCCCTTTAAAACCATCGGCCCCGCCGAGGAGTTCCGTCATCATCTCCACTGCCCAGGCTTTGGTTACTCCCTTCAGGGCTGAGCCCGGTATGTACGGAACGCCATAGTTCCTCAGGAGCCTTATACTGGTTTCATAGACGCTCTCGTCGCCGAGGCCAGCCACAAGCCTCGACCTCGTTTCAAGCACGAAGGTTCTCCCTGCCTTCGCCACGACCCTAAGATAGGTGTCGAGGTAAACCGCGTAGTCCTCGATGACGTTCTCAAGGGACGGCTTGAAGTTGAGCCTCTTCAGCATGGACACCGTTGCCTTGTATGCCCCCTTCTCCCTCACAAACGGTGCGTACTTCTGGAGCAAAAGGGATAGGTTGCTGACATTCTCTATTGGATTCCTAATCGCGGTTATGCTGTCCTTTGGCACCACGTACCTCGGTGGCTCGGCGTTTTTACTCCTCCGCTTGTACTTCCTGGGCGGGCGGTTCCCGTGTCCACCTCCGGGCCTCATTTCACTCACCGCTGCTCCTTTTCCTTCCTCAGCATTGCGTCGGCGAAGCGCTTGAGCCAGCTGAGGAGCGCTATCGTCTCGTCGGTCAGCCTTATCGCGCTCATTCCGTCATGCTCCATGTAGTACTTAAGCGGGTCCTCGCCGTTGGTCACCCTCTTGGCGAGCCACTCCGCTATGTGCCTGTAAAGGTAGGCGTACGCCATCTTGTCGCCCTTTGGAAACCCTTTGGGGTTTATGGCTTTGTAGTCAACGTTTATCGGCTTGTCAAGCTTGGACAGGTAGAACGCGAGCGCCTGTCCGAGGCCGTTGGTGAGGATTAACACGGGAGCACTCTTGACGTAGGAGACGTAGCGTCCCTGGGTGTCCTCGTCCTCTCTCCTGACTTCACTGACCTTCTCGTAGGCGAACTTTGCCCTCTCCTGCTCCAGGGTTCTGAAGTCCATCTTCACCACCTCAGACGAGTTTCGCCAGGACGAATCCTTTTCCAACGGTTTCGTCCCCACCAATCTGGAGATAGCCGGCCGATTCAATGAAGTTCCTGAGCTCAGTTGAAACCTCCTCCGCGCTACTGAGCGTTCCCCCCTTAGGCTTGCCCACGGCTATGACCGAGTACAACAACGTCTCGCTCGGAAGGAACTCCTCGTACCAGAGGCCACCCCTCTTGACGGTTCCCGTCCCCGCGTCTATCGCGACCCTCGCAACCACCTCCGTCGAGAATCTGACGAAGGCCGAGAAGACATCGTCGGGAACTATCGCGAGCCTCTTCTTCACATCAACGTCCCCGGGAAGGAGGGGTTCTATTGCACCAACAACTTTGCTCAGGTCCCTTGGTTCAGCCTTGAGCGCAACCTCTTCAAAGACCACGGAATCCTTAAGCTTCAGGACACTGGAAACATCGACGATGGCCCTTCCTTCACCGGGTACTAGTTCCTTCGGGTTAAAGCCCACTGATTTCCCGGCAAGCTCCATATCACGTTTGAATCTCTCAAGCACGAAGGGGCTGGTAACGTAGGCGAAGACCCCCCTAGCACTCCTGACCGGGAAGAGCAGGACCCTTGCGTCTCCAACCGCTATCGCCCCCGCGTGCTCGTGGGCCTTATCCGTGTCCGGGCCGAATATCGAACGCACTATGCCCTTATCCTTCCCCGCCTTTTCAAACGCATGCCTCAGGACTCCTTTGAGGCTCTGGCCCCATACAACCGGAAAGCCCGTGTGGCGCTCCCTCTGAATGGGGAGGTCTATTACGCTAACCTCAGAGCCGCTACCCGCGTGGACGGGCGAAACCGCGTATATTCCCAAAACGAGTTTTTCCGCATACATCAACAAGTCACCTCCTCGTCCCTGTAACTCAGCGCTTCTATTGAGAGCCGCATAACAGCTTCAGGGTCCGAGTAAGAGAAAACGAAAACCTTCTCCACATTACTTCCCCTTATAACGTCCTCGACCTTAACCCGGGTCAGGTTGAACTCGAAGCCCGAGTGGGCTATGAAATTCCTGACCTTTAGCTTGGGGTTGTGGCTCCTGCCCCCAGAGCTATAACGGAACTTTACCCCGTCGTAGAGCTCCGCTAGGGAAATTCCACCATTCTCAAGCTTTCTCCTGACCTCTTTTCTAATCATGCTCCTACCCCTTTTCTTAAGCTCAAAGTTCACCTTTTCCTGTAGCCTTTTCAAGTTACACAGCTGGTCCTCGACAACTATGCCAATCCTGGGCATGTTCACGAAGAGCGTTCTCGTTATCCGGAACAGGTCGTCGAGGGTAACGCTTTTCTTCGGATACTCGCCATCTAGCACTCCCTTGAAGACCCTGAGCATGTAGTAGAGCTTTACCGCCGTCCTGAAGTCCTCGCTTAAGGCCGTTTTTCTTTTTATATGTGCCTTTTTCACCTTAGCCTTATCGTTTTTTACCTCAATGTCAATTTCCTCCAGAAACTTCGAAAACGCATTGTCAACGTACTTCTTTACCTTGTTCACATCGGGGTAGAACGTCGCAAACGCCAGAGGAAAGCCGTTCGTCACGGAGCTTATGAAGGCGCTCCATTCGGGCTTATCCGACACGGTGGAATAAAGGGGCTTTGGCATTATCTCAACTGTCTCAACGGGCCTTATGTGGAGCACGAGGTTTTTGAGAATCTTCTCCTTCCACTCTCTATCTCCCTGCGGGAACGGCTCGGAATTTACTACGTAGAGCTTCGTCTTTCTAACGTAAGCTAAGAGACCGAGGAGGTTCTTGAGGGCCCTGTAAGTCAGGACGGGCATGAAGTTTATGCCGTGCGTTAGGTCGAGGAACACCTCAGTGTCTCCAGTAGGCAACTCCTCGGCGAGAACCCTGAGGACACTGGAATAGAAGTCGAGGACGTCCCCCTCGACGCTCACGTTGTTGAACTCCCCCACACCAGGCAAAACTACGATTTTTACACTGTCAAGGAGTCCCCGGTCCTTCTCTTCCATGAGCGGCTTAACCCGGTTCTCAATGAACCACCTAACCCTCTCCTCAATGTCCCCAACAACGTCCTCATAGGAGTTCAGTTCATTGGGCTTAACGTCGTTTTTCAACGTTAGGTTGACAAGCGTGTCCAGGACGAGGATTATTGTTTTACGTGGCTTAAGTGCCTTCAGCAAGACAGGTAGCGTGCTAACGTTGCCCCGCTCCCCATCGACGTTCTCACAATCTTTGGCTCCCAACTGCGAGCAGTCAACACTGTATCTGACCTCCTCCCACTGGAATGGATTCCCCCAGGTAGCCACGAGGACCCGCTCCATCAAAACTCCCCCGCAATGGTTAACCCATACCCGAACTCCCTCATGAGTCCAGCCTTTTGCACCCTCTCAACCTCAAGGTCCTCAATAGCCCTGAGCCACACCACCGTTCCAGCGGGATATGCGTAGAGCGTTGCCTTGGGCATCTTCGCCATCATATCCCATCCGGTAACGCGAACCTTCCTATCCGTAAACACCCGCACGACATCGGCGTTAATCCCCATCTCCCTTAGCAGGGACTCCAGAGAGCCGTTGGGTATCAACGGAGTGGCGAAGTAAAGTCTCATCATGGAGCCCTTTTCAACGTGAAGCGTTCCCGAGAATGGAAAATCCCTCTCAACGTGAACGAACCTCGCGAACCTCGATTCACCACCGAGCTTGATGAGTCCCTCTTTCCCAATTGCACTGATTAGACCCTCCTCGTTTTCCTCAAAGTAAACCTGAATGCTCGCTTCCTTGCTCATCCTGAGGTTCAAAGTGCGGTACAGTAACCCCTCCTCGGTGACCTTCCCTTCGGTGAGGCCTATGCCAATGCGTTCCTCTAGGGTGTAAACTCTCCCCACGTCAATTTCCGTGAACTCTCTCAGTTTTCCAGCAAGGTACCTGGAGAGCTCACTTGCAGAGACGAAACACCTTGCAGGTTTGAAATGGAGCGTTCTGGTTTCATCCGATACGGGTGCAACGACGACCTCCCCAACGGGGGTTTCAGCCGGTTCTACTGGAACGAGGTGCTCAATCCCGTCCTCACCTTTAACCGACACCACGTCCTTTGGGAGCGAAAAGACCGGAGAGCCGTTAAGGGCGAAGAACGTTCCGAGTATTGAAAACCCCGGCCTCCAGTTCTCTGGTTTTCTCACCTCATCATTGCTCCCCTCAAGGTTCAAAATAGCAAAGGCCCCACTTTCAAAGGCGACCGCCATGAGAGCCCCCGCTATCGTGTGGGGAAGCGGTTCGGTGGTAACGGCTACGTGACCCTCCCCGGCGGAGAAGTCCCGACTCTCCCTAAAGAGAAGAACGTCGTTGGGGTAAATCTCAATCATGCTCTCACCCCCGTTTCCAGGAAAATCTTGAGTAGCCTGGACGCCCCTTTAATCTGTTTTTTAACGATAATACCCGCTATCTCTGCCGAAACGTCCGGCAGGTTGAGAGCCTGAAGCGTTGAGGATAGCCTTTTCCTAAGCTCCTCAAACCAGGTAACCCTTTCAGTTTCCACGTTGGTTAAAATAGCCTTTGCCAGCCCCTTAACGTCCTCAAACGAATCGCTGGGCTCTTCATTCTCAGGGTCGTCCACTACAACCTCACGTATCGTCTCATTGATTCTCCCGACGACGTCTTTGTTTTGGGTAACTCCCAGTTCCTCAAGTTCATTGGCCGTTATCTCGCTCCTAACGTTCCTCACCAACCATAGGAGTTCGGCGAAGTGCTCTAGCCTTTTGGCATCTTCACCTTTCTTGTAGTTGGAGTGCCTCAGAAACTCGTACTTCAAGAGCATTAAAGCCGCGTAGGCATCGTTTGGCCAGGTTTCAGTGTTCAACTCGTAGATAAACTTGGTACTGATTTTGCCATTTCTCACACCTTCAAGAAAGTCCGCGTAGTGCCCATCTTCAAGCGCCCTCCAGTTGAGTACAACCCTGTGATAAGAGCCGCTGTGCTTGAGGTAGCCTATTGCGATAGCGTTCCTTCCAGATTCCTTGGCTAGATGCTCTAACTCGTTAACACGTCTCACAGCGAGATAAAACGGCTCCTTGTAGTGGAGTATTAGCACTCCCGCACTCATGCTCCTAGTTTTACCCTGGAGGTAACTGAAATCCTTCCAGTCCTCACGGAAGGAATCCTGTATCTCAAACGCCAGACTGAAGACCCTATCAGTCGGCACTATGGCAAAAACGTCATCACCACCCGCATAAAGGAGCTCCCCTCCGTGCTCTTCGGAGAGTTTTGGTACGAAATTGACGGCAAACTCGCTGAGGGAGCGGGTTATGGCTATGTGCACCGTTGGAGTTACTGGCCTCTTAACGTCACTCTCAAGTCCTTTCACGGCCAGATAATCAGTAAGTGGCTTAACGGACTTACTTCCACTTATCACCTTCCCCATGTTGTCCCCATCCATCTTGAGGATGGCGTAGTACTTAGGAGCGTCACCGAGGATTCCAGAAACGTTGGATAGCTCCTTAGCAATAACCTCCGGCGAGGTTCCAGAAGGCAGTTCACTCTCCGGAACACCGTAGACCTTAGCCAGGGCTTTTTTATCCCTCAGGTTTTCGGGGTAGAGAACCTCACTGTTGGGGCCGAGTTTCCTGAACGTGGGCATCAAGGCAGATGACAGGGCCATGAGTCCCTTGATGAACTCCCCTGCTTTGGTGCCCTTGAACTTCGGCTCCTCAACCTCCCCCCTCCATTCATTCCTTGCCCCAGTGTGGAATACGGTGTAGAGAAAGACGTCGTGCCAGGTAACGGGCTTTCCATCTGTGTTGAGTTCCCCCTTATCCTTCAGTTGCAGGGCTTTCTCGGTAGGTCTCCTCATGGCAACCTCACTCACCGAAGCGAAGCGCTTGAGCCTCACCGAGCCCCGCCTGTGTTCTTCCCTGGCCTCGTAGTTTATCTCCTCGGGGGACCTTGAGAGCCAGCCGTAATCATCCTTCCACAGGGAGTAAAACCTCGGGTAGAAGCGCTTTGCAAGACAGAGTGGGCAGAGCCTTTCGCCCTCCTTTATGTCGTATACTCCTCTTTTTCTAAGTTTATCCCTGATGGAATCCCACCTATCCTTAACAACACTGTGGTCATCGTTTCCCCCGATAGCCAAGTTCTCACCGCACAGAGTGCACTTGAAGCCCATCGGCTGTTCAGGCGGGAAGTGCTGGGCCGATTTGAAATCGGTTCTCTGGTCGAGTATCGTAAAGAGCTCGGAATAATAATGAACATCGCCTTCGAATCCATCCGGAAGCTCGAAAAGGTATTCCTTCAAGCCCTTCTCAATGACGTCCGGGAGTTTTGTAAGGGGAACTGTCTCAACCGTTATCGAGAAGTACTCCCTGATAGTTTTCACGTACTCCTTCCTTAGGTTCAAAACGGCCCCTAAACCGTAGAATTCCCACGCAGAGCGGAACAGTCTCTCCAACAGGTCTTGGATTTTGGCTCTGATATTACTTGAGAGCGAATCGACGTTGGCATCCTCAGGAATTAGGGCAAGGACTTTGTTGGGTATGTTCGCCACGTCGAGTTTATCTGGGTCTTCAATCTCCCCCAACTCATGCTCGAAGAAGGGTTGGCCGCGGAGGTGTGGGAATATCAAGGCGTTTGGACCATAGAGCTTCCAAATTTCCGATATCGCGGTGTAAGTAAGGAGGCCGAGCATGTGGCTTCCAGCCCACAAATCCTTCTCGGTCCTCGCGTTGCCAATGAACCCCTGAACCGGAGAAATCTTGAAGCGAAGGAGTTTAACTTTTCCGTTTTTTAGCTGAGCGTAAACGTCAAGTCTGCTGAGCCAGTCGTGGTCTGGCACGTAGGGGTCCGCAGGGAAGTGAACGAGTTCTCCCGCGATTGCCGGGCTCAGTCCAATCCCCTCAAGAGCCTTTTCGTACTCCTCCCGCAAGAGTTCCGGCAGATTGTTCCAGAGCTTGGCGAACTTCTCCACAGACCCAGAGTCTTTGAGTTTCCTTGCAACGCTCTCTTCAGCTTTTCTCAGTGCATCTATGAACTTCAGCTTTTCCTCGTCAGTTGAATTGAACCAGAAACTGCTGAGCTTTTTGAGAGGTTTCTCCTTCGCGCTTATCGGGTGCTTGAGGACGAACTTTTCAAGAGTAAACTTCCCTGTAACAGGAAAACTCGACAGATGCTTCCACCTTTCTGGAAGTTCGTACTCCCCGAGCAGGGAAGCGAGAATTCTCGACGGGGCAACCTCAAGAAGGGCCCAAGTGTAAGATTCCCACGGGTTCATTGGAACACCTCCTCGGAGCCGTAAACGGGGGTAAACTTAGTGGAGAGAGATAAGGAGAGCTCTCTCAAGTACTTCAGGTATTCAACTTCACCATCCTGCCCCCTCTCGATGATAAAGAGGGCTCCCGCGGCGTTGGCAACTTTCTCCCTTCCCTTGTACACTCCCCCTCTGTACCTCACTGGGCCCTCGTAACCCGGCAAGAACTTGTACCTGAAGAGGGTTATCACTGGGTAGTATTCAGTGGCGTTCTGGCTTTTCACGGCGTTTACCGTGAACAGTAAACAGGATGCCCTTCTATCGGCATTCCAATGGTCAACTGTGAATTTAACGGATTCCGTCCCAAACGACTTGTAGAACGGGATTGGCAAGCCTAAGAAAGGCCTCCTCTCGGGAGCTACATCTATGCTCCCGATTCTCTCCTCCCCCTGCTGGTACTTTTCATGAATCTTGTGGGGAATCCTCCTGTTGGCGTACTTGAACCTGAAGCCTCCCTCGAACTTACCTCCCTTCCCCACAGTTCCGAGGTACCATTCACCAACGTCTTTTATGGCCTCGCTGACGTCCCCCTTAGGGTCGCCAACTACGATCAGTGAGTGCTCTCGATTGAGTACCGGGTACTCGGGTAACCTCCCGTATCGGGGTCCCGGCTTGAAGCCCATATCCCTCAGTATCTTGGAGAACTCTGACGTGATGTTTCTTTCCCCCTCGAACACCCCCTTGTAGAATTCCTCAACGTCCTGCCCCGGAACAAAGGATATATCAAGGTTCACGTCTCCTCCTGGTTCCTTTTTGGGGAACAGCGAACCCCCAAACTTCCTCGACCTAGAACCGAACCCACCGAGGTGTAGAGCAGTCCACAGGGAGAGGACAGCAAGTTTCAGTGAATCCTCATCGCGACCCTCCAACGTAATGGTGAGGGTAAGTCCGGGGAGAACGGCACCCCGTGAATTACGGCCCGTTTGAGAGAACCAGAAGTAACTCTCATACTCGTTCTTCGGGGAGTACTCACCATTAGACTCAACGGGTTCCACCTCAACGATCACTGCGCTCCTCCTCGTCCCGCCACCTCCAGCGCACCCGAAGACCCTGCACTCGGCTTCCCTAAGCTTTGCAATGTTGTTTCCAAAGTAGCTCCCGGCTAAAGCCCTGAACCACCAGCGCATGACGCCTTTGATGCTTGCGGAGCGAAATTCAGCTTTTCTCTGGTCTGCACCACGCATAAAAAGAGGAGTTATAGTTTCAAGCTCAAATGTGGCTTCGTACATACGAGCACCCCCGTACTAAATAAAGAGGAGTCCTCAAATTAACCCTGCCTAAAATGACAATTGGCATGTATAAAAATTTTGCGGGATGATTCAGTAATGACGTGAACGAACACATCAACTCGTGGATGAGACATTTCCTGACACTACCTCAAAACAAGGGAAACAACAGAAGATTAGTACCCTTCAAAGAGTAAACCCCGCAACCCTTTAAAATCCTCGCCCTCAGCTTAGCCCGGTGGTGAAGATGCGCGTTGCGGTCATCGACTACGACAAGTGCAACCCGGACAAGTGCGGTCACTTCCTCTGCGAGCGAGTCTGCCCTGTCAACCGAATGGGCGGTGAGGCGATAATCATAGACGAGGAGAACTACCGGCCGGTCATACAGGAGGCCAGCTGTACGGGCTGTGGAATCTGCGTCCACAAGTGCCCCTTCAACGCGATAACAATCGTAAACCTTCCAGAACAGCTCGACGAGGACTGCGTCCACCGCTACGGAATCAATGGCTTCGTCCTCTACCGCCTCCCGGTTGTCAAGGAAGGAATGGTCGTCGGAATCCTCGGTCCCAATGGAACCGGTAAGACGACCGCCGTTAAGATACTCTCCGGCCAGCTCCTGCCGAACCTCTGCGGCGACAACGACTCCTGGGACAACGTGATTAAGGCCTTCCGAGGAAACGAGCTCCAGACGTACTTTGAGAGGCTGAAGAACGGGGAGATTCGACCCGTCGTGAAGCCCCAGTACGTTGACCTGATTCCCAAGGCCGTTAAGGGAAAGGTCCGCGACCTGCTCAGGAAGGCCGACGAGAGCGGAAGGTTCGACGAGGTTGTTAAAGAGCTGGAACTTGAGGGAATCCTCGACAGGGACATAAGACAGCTCTCCGGCGGTGAGCTCCAGCGCGTTGCCATAGCCGCGGCCCTGCTCAGGAACGCGGAGTTCTACTTCTTCGACGAGCCGTCGAGCTACCTCGACATAAGGCAGAGGCTCAAGGTCGCCAAAATCATCAGGAACCTCGCCGACTCGGGAAAGAACGTCCTGGCGGTCGAGCACGACCTTGCTATCCTCGACTACATGAGCGACATAATCCACGTCGTCTACGGCAAGCCCGGTGCCTACGGTATCTTTTCACAGCCCAAGTCAACGAGAAACGGCATAAACGAGTTCCTTAGGGGCTATTTGAGGGACGAGAACGTCCGCTTCAGGCCCTACGAGATAAACTTCAGCAAGAAGAGCGAGCGCAAGAGCCAGGAGGGAGAAATACTCGTCGAGTATCCGAGGCTCGTCAAGGACTACAGCTCCTTCAAGCTCGAGGCCGAGGGTGGGGAGCTCTACATCGGCGAGGTCGTCGGAATCGTCGGCCCGAACGGAATAGGTAAGACGACCTTCGTGAAGATGCTCGCCGGAGTCGAGAAGCCAACGGAGGGCGAGATAGACTGGTCGCTGACAGTCTCTTACAAGCCCCAGTACATAAAGACGGACTACGACGGAACGGTTTACGAGCTCCTCAGCAAGATTGACGCGAGCAAGCTCATGAGCAGTTTCTACAAGAGCGAGCTCCTGAACCCGCTGGGCATTCCGGAGCTCTACGACAAGCGCGTGGACGAACTGAGCGGCGGTGAGCTCCAGCGCGTTGCCATAGTGGCCTGCCTGATAAGGGACGCCGACCTGTATCTCCTCGACGAGCCCTCGGCGCATCTCGACGTCGAGCAGAGGCTGGCGGTTTCGAAGGCAATCCGCTCGCTGATGGCCAAGAACGAGAAGACGGCACTGATAGTCGAGCACGACGTCATGATGGTTGACTACCTGAGCGACAGGCTGATTGTGTTCGAGGGTCAGCCCGGCAAGTTCGGTAAGGCAAGCAAGCCGATGGGTATGCGCGAGGGAATGAACCGCTTCCTGGCCTCGGTTGGCATAACCTTCAGGCGCGACCCCGACACAGGAAGGCCGAGGGCCAACAAGGAAGGCTCCGTAAAGGACAGGGAGCAGAAGGAGAGGGGCGAGTACTACTATGCGTGAAATCCTCGGAACCCTTATATAATTTTACGTTTTACATTCCCTGGGTGAGTGGTATGAAGAAGTTGGCCTCATTCGTCATCATGCTGATGTTGCTCACTTGGGGAGCCGCGTTCAGCACGGCCACAGCGTCCGGGAGCGGTTCTGATACCGTAATACTCGTCAGCGACAATCCGGCCGACCTTGTGATGGCCGAGCTCGTCTCGAATCTAACGGGATATCCAATTGTCGTTGCCCCCTGGGGCATATACGACCCTGGTGTAACCGCGAAGGTTCTCTCGAAGTCCCCGCGGAAGGTCATAATAATCGGCGGACCCCTGGCGGTTCTCCCTGACTACGCGGCGGATTTGAACGCCTCAAACGTTACTGTTATAAGATGGGGCGGCAGGACGAGGTACGACACGAACAGAGACGTCATCAAAGGACTGGAGGAGCTTGGGATAAACCTCAAAAAGCAGGTTTTTGCCGTCGGTTCTGACCCGGCCTGCGTTCAAACGGCCCTCAAGCTAGCCCTCGAGGAAAGGGCCGCGGTGGTCTACCTGACGAAACCCACCGAAAACACCAGCGACGGAAAGCTCGTCGTACCCCAGTGGGTCAACGTCTCAGGCCCGGAGGTAGTGAAGGTGAAGGTAACGAACTGGACCGCGGAGATGAGGATTAAAGAGGTTGAGGGAAAGCTGAACTTCCTCCTAAGCTTCATCAACGGAACACCAGGAAAAGTTCTGGGGAAGTACGTTGATAGCGCCAAGAAACTGCTCGCGGAGGCAAAGGAGGCATACACAAGGGGGGACTACGCTGAGGCTTACAGACTCGCGAACCTTGCCGGGGAAAAGGTTGAACTTGCGATAAAGCAGGCCGCCCTCGACCCAAACGTGAAGGCTGACTTTGATGTATCGCTCATGGAGTTCTACATGCATGGAATGAAGCCCCTAACCCCGGAACAGCAGGAGGAGCTCCAGAAGCTCATGACGGAACTCGAAGAGGCCCTCAAAAACCATGACTACGAAAAGGCGAGGAGAATCCGCCTGATAATCATAACGAGGTTCCTTCGCGTTTACGGGCGGTTCGGAGGGGTTATATCTCCGATTATATCCCCAAACCTCAACGACCTAAACCTTGACAAGTGATGACCCATGCATCCAGGAAAACTTCCTCCGGAACTCCTTGAAAAGCTGGTCCTCTCCAGGCTCCCGACAGGAGGGAAGGGGGTTATCTTAGGCCCGGGAACCGGAATAGACGGCGCAGCTGTGAACGTCGAGGGTACCCTCGTCGCTTCCAGCGACCCCATAACGGGTGCAACGAAGAGAATCGGCTTCTACGCCGTCCACGTCAACGCGAACGATGTGGCAGTAATGGGCGCGGAGCCGAGGTGGTTCCTGACGACGGTGCTCCTTCCAGGGAACACCGATGAGGAGCTTTTAGAAAACATCATCGAGGAAATCTCACGCGAAGCTAAGAAGCTCGGCGTTGCGGTCGTCGGTGGGCACACGGAAGTAACTCCCGGTCTCGACAGACCGATAGTCGTTGGAACGATGCTCGGCGAGGCTGAGAGGCTCGTCAGAACCGACGGAGCGAAGCCCGGTGATGCCATAGTGATGACGAAGTGGGCGGGCATCGAAGGAACCGCCATAATCGCGGAGGAGCTCAGGGGGAGGCTCGCCCCGATACTCGGTGAGGAGTTCCTTGAGGTTGCCTCGTCTCTGATTGAGTACCTGAGCGTCCTTCCCGAGGCGAGGATTCTCAGGAAGGTGGCCAACGCAATGCACGACCCGACCGAGGGAGGAATACTCAACGGTCTCCATGAGATGGCCGACGCTTCCGGTTTGGGTTTCAGGCTTTACGCCGAGAGGATTCCAATCCGGGAGGAAACGAAAACCCTCTGCAACTACCTCCACCTGAACCCGCTCGGTCTGATAAGCTCGGGCGTTCTTCTCGCCTCTGTTCCAAGGGATTACGCGAAAAAGGCCGTTGAAGAGCTTTTGAGCCATGGCATAACCGCGAGCATCATAGGGGAGTTTTTGGCCGAAGAGAAACGCGTCATAGTCGAGGAGAACGAAGAGAGGCCCGCGTGGAGACCAGAGAGCGACGAGCTGTGGAAGGTCGTGGGTAGCCAAAAAAGCACTCAGTGAGACATCTTCACTAACGTCTTTTTTCGAGCATTGTAACCATAAGATGGTCTCTAATGCCCGTATCTACCTCGATGTAGCTTTTGGGAAAGCTTATATACGATTCCACGGAGATTTTAACGGTGAGGTTCATGAACCTGGACTACTTCTTCAAACCGAAGGGTATAGCCGTCATCGGTGCATCGAACGACCCGATGAAGCTCGGCTACGAAGTTTTCAAGAACCTCAAGAAGTACAAGGAGGGCAAGGTTTACCCCGTCAACGTCAAGGACGAGGTCGTTCAGGGCGTTAAGGCCTACAAGAACGTCAAGGACATCCCCGACGAGGTTGACCTCGCGATAATCGTAGTTCCCAAGCGCTTCGTGAAGCAGTCGATAATAGACTGCGGTGAGAAGGGAGTTAAGGGAGCGGTCATCATAACGGCCGGCTTCGGCGAGACTGGTGAAGAGGGCAAGAAGGAGGAGAGGGAACTCGTTGAGATTGCCCACAAGTACGGAATGCGCCTGATAGGCCCGAACTGCGTCGGCGTCATGAACACCCACAACGACATGAACGCGACCTTCATAATGGACGCCAAGAAGGGGAGCATAGCCTTCGTGAGCCAGAGTGGAGCTTTGGGAGCTGGAATCGTCTACAAGACCGTCAAGGAGGGAATCGGCTTCTCCAAGTTCATCAGCGTCGGCAACATGGCGGACCTCGACTTCGCGGAGCTCATGGAGTACCTGGCGGACACCGAGGAGGACAAGGCAATCGCGCTTTACATCGAGGGAATCAAGGACGGAAGGAAGTTCATCGAGGTCGCCAAGAAGGCCACCAGGAAGAAGCCCGTCATAGCCCTTAAGGCTGGAAAGAGCGAGAGCGGAGCGAGGGCAGCATCAAGCCATACGGGTTCCCTTGCCGGAAGCTGGAAGATTTACGAAGCCGCTTTCAAGCAGAGCGGAGTTCTCATCGCCGAGACAATCGACGATATGCTCAGCATGGCGCGGGCTTTCACCCAGCCGTTGCCGAAAGGCAAGCGCGTCGCGATAATGACCAACGCCGGAGGACCGGGCGTTTTAACCGCCGACCAGATTGACAAGAGGGGCCTTAAGCTGGCCGACCTCGAGGAGAAGACGATAGAGGAGCTCCGCTCGTTCCTCCCGCCGATGGCGGCAGTGAAGAACCCCGTCGACATGATAGCTTCCGCGAGGGGTGAGGACTACTACAGAACCGCCAAGGCCCTCCTCCAGGACCCGAACGTCGACATGCTCATAGCGATATGCGTCGTCCCGACCTTCGCGGGAATGACTCCAACGGAGCACGCTGAGGGCGTTATCAGGGCAATCAAGGAAGTCAACAACGGCAAGCCAGTTCTCGGCCTATTCATGGCCGGCTACGTCAGCGAGAAGGCGAAGGAGCTCCTCGAAGAGAACGGAATCCCGAGCTATGAGAGGCCGGAGGACGTTGCCGCTGGAGCTTACGCGCTCGTCCAGCAGGCGAGGAACGCTGGTATCTTGGAGGATGAGTGACTTTCATTTTTCATTGACTTAATTTCGGAGGTGTTGTTTGATGGCGAAGGTGACGGACATAGTGCTGTGGGATAAGCCCGGGGAGAGGGTTCTCCTCCTCGGAAACCAAGCAATAGCGCGCGGAGCTTTGGAGGCCAACATAGCAGTTTTCGCGGCTTATCCCGGAACCCCGAGTTCGGAACTGACCGATACGATGGCGATGGTGGCCAAGAAAGCAGGAGTTTACATGGAGTACTCCACCAACGAGAAGGTCGCCTTTGAGACCGCGCTCTCAGCTGCCTGGAGCGGTCTCAGGGCCATGACGGCCATGAAGCACGTCGGACTGAACGTTGCAGCGGATACGTTCCTCAGCGCAGTCGGCATGGGCGTTGAGGGCGGTTTCGTCATAATGGTCGCCGACGACCCGAGCATGTGGAGCAGTCAGAACGAGCAGGACACGAGGGTTTACGCCAAGTTCGCCAACGTGCCGGTTTTTGAGCCGATTTCACCCCACGAGGCCAAGGAGATGACGAAGTACGCCTTCGAGCTCAGCGAGAAGTTCAAGCACTTCGTCATCCTGAGGACGACCACGAGGAGCTCCCACGCGAGGGGCGATGTCGTTCTCGGAGAGCTTCCGGAGGAGATAAAGACCGGCAAGAGGAAGTTCGGGAACTTCAAAAAGAATCCGGAGAGGTTTGTTGACATTCCCGCCCATTCACGGAAGTTCCACCCGCAGATTCTCGAGAAGATTGAGAAGATTCGCGAGGAGCTCAACAACTGCCCCTTCAACTGGATTGAGGGCGACGAGAACGCGAAGGTCGGTATAATCGCTCCGGGTCTCGCCTACGCCTACGTCAAGGAGGCCTTGGCCTGGCTCGGCGTCGAGAACGTCAAGATACTCAAGCTCGGAACGCCCTTCCCCGTCCCCTACGGACTGCTTGAGAAGTTCCTCGACGGACTTGAGAAGGTTCTCATCGTTGAGGAGCTTGAGCCGGTCGTTGAGGAGCAGGTAAAGACTTGGGCCTACGACAAGGGCTTAACGATTCCGATTCACGGCAAGGACCTCGTGCCGAGGGTTTACGAGATGACCACGAGGAGGGCGGTAACGGCCATAGCGAAGTTCCTCGGCCTCGAAACCCCTGTGAACTTCGAGGAGCTCGACCAGAAGTACGAGAAGGTAAAGGGCATGGTCCCGCCGAGGCCCCCCTCGTTGTGCCCGGCCTGTCCGCACAGGAACACCTTCTACGCGATTAGAAGGGCCGCAACTCCGAGGGCAATCTTCCCGAGCGACATAGGCTGTTACACCCTCGGCGTCCTTCCACCGCTCAAGACCGTTGACACAACCGTTGCGATGGGCGGTTCGATTGGAGTTGCCCACGGCCTCAGCATCGCCCTGAACGGTTCCGTTGCCGAGGAAGAGCACAAGACGGGCAAGGAGAAGAAGGTAATCGTCGCCACGATAGGCGACTCAACGTTCTTCCACACGGGACTTCCGGCTTTGGCAAACGCCATCTACAACCGCTCCAATGTCGTCATAGTCGTCCTCGACAACCTTGTCACGGCCATGACCGGCGACCAGCCCAACCCGGGAACCGGCGAGACTCCACACGGTCCGGGCAAGCAGATTAAGATTGAAGAGGTCGCGAAGGCCCTCGGTGCCGATTACGTCGCCGTCGTTGACCCATACGACATAAAGGCCGTCGAGAGGACCATAAAGGAGGCCCTGGCCGTTGAAGGCGTGAGCGTCGTCGTCGCTAGGCGCGTCTGTGCGCTCTATAGGATAGGCCAGCTCAGGCGCGAGGGCAAGCAGTGGCCGCTCTACCAGGTCAACGAGGACAAGTGTACAGGCTGTAAGATCTGTATCAACGCCTACGGATGTCCGGCAATCTACTGGGACGCCGAGAAGAAGAAGGCTAAGATTGACCCGACGATGTGCTGGGGCTGCGGCGGCTGTGCCCAGGTCTGTCCGTTCGACGCCTTCGAGAAGGTGAGGGAGGGAGAGCTATGAGCGAGATGAGGGAGTACAACATCGTTATCACCGGAGTTGGCGGTCAGGGAATCCTTACCGCGGCGAATCTGCTCGGCTGGGCGGCCCTTCACGCCGGCTACAAGGTGCGCGTTGGTGAGGTTCACGGCATGAGCCAGCGCTTTGGAAGCGTTATCGCCTACGTCCGCTTTGGAGAGGACGTCTACGGCGCGATGGTTCCCGAGGGCAAGGCGGACGTCATACTGAGCTTCGAGCCTGTCGAAGCTTTGCGCTACATCAACTACCTCAAGAAAGGCGGTCTGGTCTTCACCAACGCGAGGCCGATTCCGCCGGTTCAGGTCTCGATGGGCCTCGCCAAGTACCCGAGCCTGGAGGAGATTAGAAAGGTCGTCGAGGAGGACTTCGAGGCCAAGTTCATGGCCTTCGACGCCGAGAAGCTCGCTATGGAGGCCGGCAACATCATAACCACCAACGTCGTCCTCATCGGAGCGCTGACTCAGACGCCGGGCTTCCCGCTCTCAGCGGAGCACGTCAGGGAGGTCATAAAGGTCAGTGTGCCGAAGAAGGCCGTTGACGTCAACATGAAGGCCTTTGACCTCGGAATCAAGGCCGCGAAGGAGATGCTGGGGCTTTGATGCCCTCTCTTCCTTTTTGACGTGTTTTTAGTCCGTAGATGTAACTAGCTACTGTACCTGTAAGAGACAGGGAAACCCTTATAACTTACCCCGGGGTAAGTAACTTACGGTGGGGTAAGTTGCTGTTCGACCTCCAGCCCAAGAGGAGAAGAGAAGACCTCTACGATAGGGAAGACGAGCTCAGGGAGTTTTCTGAAGCCGTTGAACTCGGAGAAACGCTCGTTCTTCTGCTCGGCATCAGGAGACTCGGTAAAAGCTCCCTCCTCAACGTTGCCCTTTCCGAATCGGGAAAACCTTTCTCCAAGATTGACGTTCGCTCGCTCTACTTTACCCACGGCTCGATTCCTCAAGAGTTGCTCGCGAGAAAACTCCTCGAAGGTCTCCTCAAGTCCCTGAAGGGAACGGACAAAGTGCGGGTAGAACTCATGAAAGCCCTCTCAAGGATTAAGGGGGTTAGAGTTTCGGGTCTTCAGGTGGAGTTTGATGAAAAGCCCGACCTTGCGGAGCTCCTTGAGAGGCTCGACCTCTGGGCCGAGAAAACTGAGAGAAGAGTTATAATCGCCTTCGACGAGGCCCAGTATCTGAGGCTTTCGGGGATACAGTACGATGGGCTCATAGCGTACGCCGTGGACAACCTGCCGAACCTGACGTTTGTGCTGACCGGCTCCGAGGTCGGAATGCTCCACGATTTTATCGGACTCGACAACCCCAAAAAGCCCCTCTTTGGCAGGTACGCGAGGGAGATAACGCTGAAGAGGTTTTCGAAGGAGCAGAGCATGGACTTCCTGAGAAGAGGATTCGACGAGCTTGGAGTAAAGGTTCAGGAGGAGGAAATTGAGAGGGTCGTTGAGAGGCTCGACGGAATTGTCGGATGGCTGACCCTATACGGCTACCTCAGGGGAGTTAGAACGCTCTCCGAAAAAGAGGCACTCAACGAGCTCTTTGAGAGGGCCAAAGCGCTTGTCCTCGACGAAATTTCGACCCTTACGAAGTACAGCGCGAGGTACTGGTTCATCTTGAAGGCCGTTGCCCTCGGAAACGATTCATGGAGCTCCATAAAGGAGTACGTGGAGTTCAAGGCGGGAAAGATAAACGACGCAAAATTCTCGGGCCTGCTGAAGAACCTCGTCAAGTACGGCTACCTTGAAAAGACAGAGGATGGCTACTCCATCCCCGACCCAGTCGTTAAGGAAGTCATAAAGAAGACCAACTTACCCCCGGGTAAGCTACTTACCCTCCCGTAAGTCAAAACTTCCACCACTCTGACTGTATCTCTTTCACCCTCGCCACCGTTCTAAGGGCCTCGTACGATGGACTGACCGGAACCTCGCGGATTTCCCCGCTGAGGTAGCCCCTGATGAACGCAGGAAGGCCTTTGTCAAGACCGACCGAGTAGCCACCCTCAAAAATCACCGCGAGCGGATAGCGCGAGAGCGTTGAACCCGCGTAGGCGAAGAAGAGTTCACTGAGACGAAGCGTCGTCAGGTTCTCGCCGAGGAAGCCGTCAAATCCCGCCGAGACGACCACGAGCTTCGGCCTGAACTGGGCAAGAACTGGGAGAACAACCTCGTTCCAGGCGTAGATGAAGTCGTCGTCTCCGGAGTAGTGGGGCATCGGCAGGTTGATTTTCGTCCCCTCGGCATTCTTCCCGCCGACGTCGTGCTCGTAGCCACTCCAGGGGTAAATATCACGCTCGTGAAGGTCTACATGCACCGCGTTGGGGTCGTTCCAGAGTATCTCCTGCGTCCCGTTGCCGTGATGGGCGTCAAAGTCTATGACCAGAACCTTTCCAGCGAGCTCCTCAGCCGATTTGGCCGCGTAGGCCGCGTTGTTGAAGATGCAGAAGCCGAGCGTTGAGGCGTTGAAGGCCCTTCCAGATTTTCCGGCGTGGTGGCCAGGTGGCCTGACGAGGGCAAGGTGGAGGCCTCCAAACTTCAGGGCCAGCTCAACGGCGAGCCTTGACGCCCCGAAGGCGAGGAGCGAGGCCTCCCACGTGCCGGGGGAAACGTAGGTGTCCGGGTCGAGGTACGAGAAGGTTCTGCTGCTCTCGCGGACGAGTTCAACGTAGTCCCTTGAGTGGACCTTCAGGAGTTCCTCCTCCGGAACGGGAACCGGCTCGATGGGCTTCCACAGGTCCAACCGCTGGAGGGCCTTTACTGCCCTCAACAACCGGTCTGGGTTTTCAGGGTGATAGTTCTCGGGTCTGTGCTCGAGAAAAACGGGAGAATAGATAACGGAGAAGGCCAAGCCCCCTCACCACTCCTCCTCTTCCTCGATTAGACCGTACTTCTCAAGCTCGCGGAGGAGCTTTCTAACGGCCTCCCAGGCATCGTGCTCGCTCTTGGCGCCGGAGCAGACGATTTTACCGGAGGAGAAGAGCAGTATGACAGCTCTCGGCTCCTTTACACGGTAGATGACGCCGGGGAACTGCTCGGGCTCGTACTCACAGTTGGGCAGGCTCAAAGCGACTGCGTCGAGGTTGAACTCCATGCCGATGTCACCGCTGAAGACCATGTTCTGTATGTCAATCTGGGGAGCGCGGTGGAACTTGGCGCCGATTTTCTTGAGCATCTGGATGAGCTTGTTGACGGCCCTCTCGATGTCCTCGACGCTTTTAGCACCTGTAACGACGAGCTTCCCGGAGCTGAATATAAGCAGGGCAACCTTTGGCTCATCGAAGCGACAGATGATTCCGGGGAACTCCTCCGGGTTGTACTTCGAGTTGGGGCATATTTCAATAACCTTCTCAAGGTTCAGCTCCGTAAAGAGGTCAACAGAAGCGACGATGTTCTCAATCCTGAGCTTTACATTGCTCATGTCCACCAAGGTTTACACCTCCGGATGGTGGGTTTAAAAACCCCTTTATAAATGAGGGCCGTCGCTTTTTAAAGCTTTATGCTCAAAAGGGAACATCGAAGAAGAAAAAGTTCAAAGGTAGGCCTCAACGAGGACCTTTCCAGCTTCGGTCAGGCTCTTGCTTCCGAGGAAGCCGAGCTGGCGGAGCATCGTCAGGGCCTTCTTTATCTCGTCGTCGCTGAGGCTGAGGTGCTTCCTGATAACGTCCACTTCCTCCATCTTGTAGCCCTTGACCTCTCCCTTCTCCTTCCAGATTCTGTTGAAGGTCTCGATGTTGTCGTAGATTACCTTGAGCACGTTGTAGAGGGTCGGCGTGACGCTGAACTTGACCTTGACTATCTCCTGGAGCTTGGCGTTCTCGAGGGCGGTCTTAACTTTATCTCCGAGTTCGGTCAGCTTGACCATACCGTTCTGGAGCTCAACGACAAAGCCCTTCGCTTCCGCCTCGCCGATTGCCCTGATGATTTCCTTCTCGTCTCCGCCGACGTAGTCCTTAACCAACTCGACGAGCTCATCCCTGTGGATGTACTTCTTCCTCGGGGTCTTGGCGAGTATAGCGGCGTCGTATCTTGTGAGGAACGGCTTCCTCTTTATGCTCCTGCTGAGCTTGAGGTAGAACCTGCCCTTGTCGGTGACGCCGGCCTTGACGACTCCCTCCTCCTGGGCCCTGATGACCCACTCGGCTATTGGCACATCGCCGCTTTCGGCGTAGGTTACCGCCTTCATGGCATCGGGACTGACGGTTCCGAAGGTTATGGCCTCTTTACCCCACTCGGTGAGCCAGTAGGTGTCCTTGTTCTTGACGAGCTTCCTCTCGACCAGCTCCTTGCTCTCGAGGAGATGCAAGATAGCTCCAAGGTCCTCGACCTTAACGCGCCTGGCGATTTCCTTCTCCGTTGGCAAGATGTCGGGGTTGGTCTCGTACTTCTCCTCAATCTCCTTGATGGCCTTGAGGACCGCAAGTCCGTCGTCGAGCAGGTAAATCGGGAGAACCTTCTCCTCAACCCTGCCCATCGCCTCGTAGGTCTCCATCACGGCCTTTCCGAACTCGGTGGTTCCCTTCTCGTCGGTGAGCCCCATGCTCTCCAGCTCGGCGTTGCTCCTTCCGGCCTTCAGGGCCTCGAAGTCCTCCTTCCTGAGGACTATCGCCCTCGCAAATACCGGAATCATGCCCACGGCTTTGAGGGCGAGCTTCGCCGCGGGAGTGGTTGCGAAGGCCCTTCCCTTCTCGGTCGGCGGTGAAATCAGGAGCAGGCGCATCGCCTGGAGGGCGTTCACGATGTTGTCGCCGTAGAGCTTGGAGTTCTTGTAGGTTACAAGCTCGTCGAGGGTGCCGATTTTTGGCATTCCCCTGAGGAACGAGACTATCTCAGGGGTCAGGTAAACGACGGGGTGGGTCTCGCGGTAAAGCACAAGAAGCGCCTTTCCGAACTCGGTGAGGCCGTTCTCATCGGCGAGCTTTCTCTCCTTCAGCTTCTCGAGCCAGCTCTCGGGGACCTTTCCGGTCTCCTCGAGGAGCTCAAGCATCTTCATTATCTCGGTATCGGCTATGACCTCCGGAAGCTCGTCGAGGTTCAGGGAGTCGCTTATCTCGAGGAGATTCCTTCCGGCATCGGTAAGCTTAATCTTTCCACCATCAAGCTCGGCAAACCCGAGAATGTAGAGCTCGATTGCCCTTATCTGGAACTCCTCCGGCAGTTTGGCCTCAATCTCGGCCTGGCTCTCGGTCTTCTTCATTTCCCTGAGTATCTCAAGGTGCCTCTTCTTCAGATACATGTTATCACCCCTCCACTTCCGTTTTGATGCTTAAAAAGCCTCCGACATTTTTAGAAACGCAAAGTTTTTAAAACTTTCGGTAACTAAAATCGGCTAAGGTTTAAAAGGCAACCCGTTGAGTGGGGGGTGGTGAGAACATGAGAAACACGATTGTCTTAGTTAGAACCGACAACTTTCAGAAGGCGAGCGTGGCTTTGGCCGACCTCGTGAGATACGGGGGCATGAGAATTCGCGGTGACCCGAGGATAATCCCGCCGGCCCTTTCGGACTGGGCTTTCGAAAAGATTAGCGGAGAGAAGCCGAGAAAGCGCTTTAAAGCCCACGTCGTGGCTCAGATTGACCTCCCTCCGAAGAAGGCCATAGGCAGGCTGATGGACATTCACCCGCCGGCCCATGTCCTCGTAATTCCGCCGGATTCTGAAGTCTGGGAGGAGTTAATGCGCCTCTGGGGGGGTTTTGAGAAGCTCCGCGGCTTCCACCCGCCCAAGAGAACACGGGCCGAAGAAGCCCGGCGGAAGGCCGAGAAGAGGAGAGAGAAGGAAGAGTGGGGGTTCGAGGAGGTTTAGTTCACTTCTTCCTCTTCCGTATCCTGATGTTGGCGATGTCGCCGAG